>JASLMY010000100.1 GCA_030746295.1 Alphaproteobacteria bacterium
TCGGATTGTCATGGCATTCCCTCCCTCGCCATAAGTTCGATATTCGTTTCCGAACCGATATTCGTTAGCCGGGCGCCATGCTGTCAAGCGTTCTCGCCCTACCGCAGCGGCGGCGGGGCACACGGGTGCTTGTGCGGCGACGGCTTCTTTGCTTCTTTCATTGCGGTGAGAGAAGAAGGATTTCCGAAATGGCAAAGGCATTCGACGGCGTGCGGGTGATCGACTTCAGCCAGGTGCTGGCCGGTCCGGTGGCGACCGCGCAACTCGCGCTTCTGGGCGCCGACATCGTCAAGATCGAGCAGCCGGAAGTCGGCGATCAGGGCCGGCTGATGCTGGCCGAGGACGAGCTGCTGCGGAAACGGATGTCGCCGCTCTTCCTCTCCGCCAACGCCGGCAAGCGCTCGCTCAGCCTGGACCTCAAGCACCCGGAGGCACAGGAGGTGCTGCGCCGCCTCATCGAGGGCGCCGACGTCGTGGTGCAGAACTTCAAGGCCGGCACCATGGAGCGCCTGGGCTTCGGCTACGAGGCGGTCAAGGCCTTCAACCCCGGCATCGTCTATTGCTCGGTCTCGGGCTACGGACAGCAGGGGCCGAACGCCGGCATGGCGGCCTACGACGGCGCCATCCAGGCCGCCTCGGGCATCATGTCGGTGACGGGGCACCCCGAGACCGGCCCGGTCCGGGCCGGCTTCATGGTGGTCGACCTCTCGACCGCGCTGACCGCCGCCTTCGCCATCGCCAGCGCCCTCTTCCGCCGGGCCCAGACCGGCCAGGGACAGCATATCGACGTGTCGATGTACGACACCGCGCTGGCGATCATGGCGCCGATCGTCTGCAAGTATCTGAACACCGGCGTCGAGCCCGAGCTGCAGGGCAACCTAACGCCGGCTCTGGTGCCGACCGGCGACGTCTTTCCGGCGGCCGAGGGCCACGTCCAAACCTCGGTGCTGACTGATACGCACTTCCAGGTCATGGCCCAGGTGCTGGGACATCCGGAGTGGGCCGAGGACGAGCGCTTCTCCAGCCACGAGCAGCGGATCGCCAATGCCGACGCCATGCGGGCCTGCCTTCGCGAGGCCTTCAAGGCCCGAACGGCGTTGGAATGGGAGCGCCGCTTCAGCGCCGCCAAAATCTCTTGCGCGGCGCTGCGTTCGGTGCCGGAGGCGCTGGCCCATCCCCAGCTGGCGCACCGCAACCTGCTGATGGAGATCGACCCGCCCGAGGGCCTGGCAGACGAGATCACGCTTCTGAACGCATCCTATCTCACCTCCGAGGATGGCCCCGAGACCGATCGGCCACCGCCCGCGATCGGTCAGCATAGCGACGCCATCCTGGCCGAGGTCGGCTATTCCGAGGCCGAGATCGCCGGGCTGAGGGCCGTGGGCGCGATCTGAATCAATCTCCCACCAAGACACCTTAACCATTTGATAACCATAATTGTTTCGAGAATTTCGAAACAAAGAAAACGAGTCATTGCGGTTGAAAAGCCCGCTCGCCGACCATATTTTTCGAGGTGAAGCCATGTAGCGTGGCTTCTGTGGGTCGAATTTCCTCGGGCGGGCGCGTCGGCGTCCAAGGGCCGAGGCCCCACGAAAGGGCAAACCGTCGGTAACGGCGGGACGCAAAGCCACCGGCCGTCATTCCCCAACGGAAAACGGTAGCGGGGCCGCCGAATGGAGACCCGAGATGAGGAATGCTGCAAGAACAACGTCGGCGTCGTTCCACCCCTCCCCACTCGAACTCTCCGCCTCGGTGATTACCGAAATCGGACGGGCATTGCCGTGCCCCAATGTCGCCCCGCCGGGCGGCCGGGCCACGTCATGCCCAGCGTTCTGACAACGGGAGATCCGGACATGGAACATGTGAACGAACTACAAGCCAGGGTTCAGGCGGCAACTGAGTCCCTGGCAGACCGCAAGGAACAACACAAGGAGCTGCGTGAGACCCTGCAGCAGCTGCAGGCCGAGAACACCCGGCTCGCCGAGGAGAACCAGGGTTTTCGCGGCGAGATCGACGGCATTCGCCTGGAAGGCGAAAAGGCCGAGAGCGAGTGCGAGCAGCTGAGGACCGAAAACAAGCGGCTGATCGCCGACAACCAGCGCCATCGCGACGAGCTCGACCGTTTCGATACCGAGAGGCGGGTTCTCAACGAAGACCGCGATCAGTTGAACGCGCTCCTGGAATCGCTGGTCCGTGCCGTCGAGATCGACGCTTCGGCGGACGACGAGGTCGAAGAGCCGTGCGTGGTCGAGATGGCGGAGGTCGTCGCCAACGGGACCACCGGCTTGGCGATCATGCCGCCGGCCTCGGTACCTCAGCCCTCGGCGGTTGTTTCCGCCATGCGCGACAAATATCATATGCCCGAGGTCGAGGACGTCCCGAACGGCAACGCGCGCAAGCTGATGGACAAGATCAAGGAACGGATCGAAGCGCAGCGTTGACCCTGTCGGGCCAACGGTAGCGTCGCCGCCTCGGACGACGCGCCAATCGAAAGAGGCGGATGTTAGACATTGCTGGCGACGCGTCTCGCGCGTTCGAGGTTCTAGTCGAGGGTGGAATCGCCATCCTGCCGATGGATATCGGCTATTCGGCGATCGGCGGCTCGGAAGCGGCACTAGCGCGGATATTTCAGGCCAAGCGGCGCGCGGCGAACAAGCGCAACGCGATGGTGGGCGACGACGAGATCCATCGCGAGGTTCACATCTTGGACCAGCGCGGTCGCGACATCGTACGCGCGCTCACGGTCGACAACGATCTGCCGCTGGGCGCGATCGCGCCCTGCCGGATGGGCCACCCCCTGATCGCCAAGCTGACGCCCGCGACACGGGCCGGCAGCCTGGTATCGGATACGGTGGCGATGCTTCTGAACGCCGGGCCGTTTCACGCCGAGATCAGCCGCCTCAGCCGCGAGCGGGAACATCCGCTGTTCGGCTCGTCGGCCAACCTGTCGTTGTCGGGCACCAAGTTCCGGGTCGAGGACATCGAGCCCGAGATCCGCGGCATCGCCGACATTTGCATCGATTACGGCCTCAGGAAGTACCACCTCTACCGCGCTTCATCGACGCTTCTGGACGTCGCGACGCTGGAGGTCGTGCGCTATGGCGCCTGCTTCGAGCTGATCGCCGAGGTCTTGCGCCGAGACTTCGACGTCGAGCTGCCACGGCCCGGACCGGGACATCTGACCGATCTCTTGAGCGATGTGCTCTGACGGTTGAGGCCCGGCGGTCCGATCCGCCATACTCCGCCCACTCGAACGGTCGCGGCAGGGAGGGAGGGCCGAAGATGCAGGCGCGAATGGACGGACGGGCAGCGTTGATCACCGGCGGCAGCGCCGGGCTCGGCAAGGGAATGGGATTGGCCTTCGCGAAGGCAGGCGCCGAGGTGGCGCTTCTGGCGCGCCGGGAAGACGTCCTCGAAGCGGCGCGCGAGGAGATCGCGGCGGCCGGCGGCAAGGCGCTGGCCTACGCCTGCGACGTCACCGACGCCGCCGCACTGGCCGACACCTTCGCCCGGGCCGAGGCCGATCTCGGCAAGATCGACGTCCTGGTCAACAACGCCGGCACCTCGCAGACCGGCGCCTTCCTCGAGATCACGGACGAGGTCTGGAAGGCCGATTTCGACCTCAAGTTCTTTGCCGCGGTCCGGCTCTGCCGGCTCGCCTTCCCCGGCATGAAGGCCAGGCGCTGGGGCCGCATCCTCAACGTTCTCAACATCGGCGCCAAGGCGCCCGGTGCCGGCAGCGCGCCGACCTCGGTGAGCCGCGCCGCCGGCATGGCGCTGATCAAGGTCCTGGCCGGCGAGGGTGCATCGCACAACATCCTCGTCAACGCGCTTCTGACCGGCTTCATCAAGAGCGAGCAGTGGACCCGTCGGCACGAGAGGGAAGCTCCGGACAAGAGCTACGACGCCTTTCTCGACGACGTGGTGGTGGAGCGCGGCATCCCGCTCGGCCGCGTCGGCGAGACCGAGGAATTCGCCAACGTGGCCTGCTTCCTGGCCTCCGATGCCGGTTCCTACGTCACCGGCACCGCTATCAACATCGACGGCGGCCGCTCGCCTGTGGTCTGAGGCATCCGAGGCTGTGAGGGCGGCGGCGAAGCTGCTATCTTGCCGCAGCACCCCCGTCGCCGCCCCCAAGTGTCGAGTGATTCTGTCATGAAAGCGGTCATCGTCCCGGTCACGCCCTTCCAGCAGAACTGCACCGTGCTCTGGTGCGAGGAGACGATGAAGGGCGCGGTGATCGATCCGGGCGGCGATATCGAGCGGATCATGGGCGCGGCCGACGAGAAAGAGGTCGAGCTGGAGAAGGTCTTCCTCACCCACGGCCACATCGACCACGCTGGCGGCACCGCCGAGCTCGCCAAGCGCCGCGGCTTGGTGATCGAGGGGCCGCACAAGGACGACCTGTTCCTGATCGAGAAGCTGGCCAGGCAAGGCGAACGCTTCGGCTTTACCCATGCCCGGCCCTTCGAGCCCGACCGCTGGCTGGACGGCGGCGACAGCGTCGCCGTCGGCAACGTGACGCTTCAGGTCAGGCATTGCCCCGGCCACACGCCTGGCCACATAGTCTTCTTCCACGCGGATTCGAACATCGCCTTCGTCGGCGACGTCCTCTTCCGCGGCTCGGTCGGTCGCACCGACCTCGAGCGCGGCGATCATGCGACATTGATCAACGCGATCCGCGAGCAGCTCTGGCCGCTCGGCGACGAGGTCACCTTCGTGCCGGGTCACGGCGATCTCTCGACCTTCGGCAACGAACGGCAGAGCAACCCGTACTGTTCCGACTTCGTCGAAGTCTGAGCCGGCGTAGCAACCAAAACGACGCGTTACCAGCGGAGGGCAGCCTCTCATGAAGTTCGGTATCTTCTACGAACACCAAATCCCCAAGCCCTGGACCGAGACCGGCGAGTACGAGCTCTTGCAGAACTCGCTCAGCCAGATCGAGCTGGCCGACCGGCTCGGCTACGACTACGCCTGGATGGTCGAGCACCACTTCCTGGAGGAATACTCGCACTGCTCGGCACCGGAGGTCTTTCTGGGTGCCGCCAGCCAGCGGACGGAGAATATCCGCCTCGGCCACGGCATCATCCAACTGACCACCAACCAGCCGCACCGGGTCGCCGAGAAGGTCTCGACGCTGGACTTGCTGTCGGGCGGGCGAGTCGAGTTCGGCATGGGCGAAGGCGCCGGCCCGGCCGAGCTGCACCCCTTCTCGATCCGGGTCCGCGACAAGCGCGACCGCTGGGAGGAGGCGGTCAAGGCCATCATCCCGATGTTCACGAAAGACGCCTGGGAGTTTCATGGGCAGTTCTACGACTTCCCGGCCCGCAACGTGATTCCAAAGCCCTTGCAGAAGCCGCACCCGCCGCTGTGGGTCGCATGCTCCAACATCGAGACCATCGCCAACGCCGGCGAGTGGGGCCTGGGCGCGCTCGGCTTCACCTTCATCTCGCCAGAGGCGGCCCGGGCCTGGGTGCACCGCTACTACAACAACCTGCTGCACCGGCCAAACCGGCTGGCCGACTATCCGATCAATCCCAACATCGCCATGGTCAGCGGCTTCATGTGCGCCGAGACCGACGAGGAGGCGATCGAGAAGGCGGCCGGCTGGACCTTCTTCATCTTCGCCCTGTCGCACTACGGCCGCGAGGGCATCGACGCGCCCGGGACGAGCCAGCTCTGGGATGCCTATCAGGACTGGCGCCACGGCGAGAAGGCGCAGGAGGCGCTTCGGGCCGGCCTGATCGGCTCGCCGGCGACGATCCGCGAGAAGCTGCGCCAGTTCGAGGCCAGCCACGTCGACCAGGTGATCCTGTTGAACCAGGCCGGCAAGACCAGCCACCAGGACATCTGCGACAGCTTGCAGCTCTTTGCCAAGGAAGTGATGCCCGAGTTCCACGGCCGCCAGGCCGAGCACGAGGCCTGGAAGGCCGGCGTCCTCGACGGCAGCATCGGCCTCGACGAGCTGGACACGCAACCCTACGACATCTACAGCCACCAGAACGAGGACATCGTGCGCCTCTCGCCCGAGGAACTGAAGGCCATGATGGCGGCCAAGGAAGCAGCCCAAGCGGCGGCCGAGACGGGCGACTGAGGGAGGCGGCCCATGCGGCTCGAAGGCAAGGTAGCAATCATCGTCGGCGCCGGGCAGAGCCCCGGCGAGGGCGTCGGCAACGGCCGCGCCACCGCGGTCTTGTTTGCCCGCGAGGGCGCGCGCGTCCTGGCCGTCGACCGCGAGCTGGGGCTCGCCGAGGCGACCGTCGCCGTCATCGAAGCGGAGGGCGGCGTGGCCTCCGCGGCCGAAGCCGACGTCACCGACGAGGCGGCGATCGAAAAGGCGATCGCGGCCTGCATGACGCGCTACGGGCGGATCGACATCCTGCACAACAACGTCGGCATCTCGGTCGCCGGTGGCGATGCCCCGGCGGAGGCGATCACCGAGGCGGCCTTCGACCAGATCACGGCCGTCAACCTGCGCGGCATGGTGATCACCTGTAAGCATGCGCTGCCGATCATGCGCGAGCAGCAGAGCGGCGCCATCGTCAACATCTCCTCCATGGCGGTCTCCACCACCTTCCCCAACGTCGCCTACAAGACCTCGAAGGCCGGCGTCGTCGCCTTCACCGAGCAGCTCGCCTATCAGAACGCCGAGCACGGCATCCGCGCCAACGTCATCCTGCCGGGCCTGATGGACACGCCCATGGCGGTCGACACCCGGGCCCGCCTCTGGGACAAGCCGCGCGCCGAGATCGCGGCCGAGCGTGACGCCAAGGTGCCGCTCGGCGGCAAGATGGGGACCGGCTGGGACGTCGCCTACGCGGCGCTCTTCCTGGCCTCCGACGAGGCCAAGTTCATCACCGGCGTGGCGCTGCGCGTCGACGGCGGGGCCGGCGTCAAGACCGGCTGAAGAGCGCGGGCCAAGGACGGGAATGGCCTACGAGGACAAGATTGCCGAGCATCGCCGACGCCGAGATAAGGCACAGGCCATGGGCTCGCCCCGCAAGCTCGCCGAGAAGGCGGCAGCGGGCGAGCTCAACGCCCGCCAGCGCCTCGACCGCCTGGTCGAGCCCGAGAGTTTTCACGAGATCGGCCTCTTCGCCGCCTCGGCCCGGCCCGAGGACCGCGAGCGCACACCGACCGACGGCATGATCGTCGGCACCGGCCGGGTCGACGGCCGGTTGGTGGCGGTGGCGATCAGCGACTTTTCCGTCGTCGGCTCGTCGACCGCGCCGACCAACAGCCGCAAGTTCTACCACGTCAACAAGCTGGCCCAGGAGCAGGGCCTGCCGCTCCTCATCCTGGGCGAATGCTCGGGCGCCCGCATGCCCGACATCATGGGCGCCGAGGGCATCGGCCAGACCGGCCTCGACTACATGCGCACGCGCGCCAACCCCTGGATCTCGGCGGTACTGGGGCAGAGCTATGGCGGCTCGACCTGGAAGGCGGCAATGTCGGACCTGGTGATCCAGCGCAAGGGCGCGATCATGGCGGTCTCCAGCGTCAAGGTGACCGAGGTCGCGATTTCGGAAGAGGTCGATCCGGAAGAGCTCGGCGGCTGGCACATGCGCTCGGCGGTCAGCGGCGAGACCGACCTGGTGGCGGAGGACGACGCGGACGCGATCGACCTCGTCAAGCGCTACCTCGGCTACCTGCCCGGCCACAATAGGGAGCGCCCGCCCCGGGCGGCGGTGCCGGCGGGCTCGGACGAGCAGGCCGACAGCCTTCTCGACCTCGTGCCCGAAGCCCGCTCCAAAGTCTACGACATGCGCAAGGTGATTGCGGCGATCGTCGACAAAGGCAGCTTCACGGCGGTCAAGGAGCGCTTTGCCAAGGTGGCGGTCACGGGCTTTGCCCGCATCGACGGTCACGTCGTCGGCATCCTCGCCTCCAACCCCTATTTCAAGGGCGGCGCGCTGGACCCGGATTCCTGCCGCAAGATGACGAGCTTCGTGGTCCTCTGCGATTCATTCAACATCCCCATGATCTTTTTCACCGACACGCCCGGCTTCCTGGTCGGCGTCGAGGGCGAGCGCCAGGGCCTGGCCGGCCGGATCATGAACTTCATCCAGGCGCTGGAGATGAGCACGGTGCCGAAGTTCGCCGTCATCCTGCGCAAGAGCTACGGCCAGGCCTATCTCAACATGGGCGGCAAGCACGACCAGCTGGCGGCTTGGTACACGGCGGACATCGGCTTCATGGACCCCAACGTCGGCGTCAACGTGGTCCACGGCGTCCGCGTCGAAGACGAGCCCGAGCGCTTTGCCGAGCTGCGCGACGAGTTGGCCCGCAATACCACTGGCTACGACCTCGCCGCCGGCTTCTATGCCCAGAACGTGATCGACCCGCGGCAGACAAGGGACTATCTGAAGCATCTGCTGGCGGTCTACCAGCAGCGCCCCACCGGCGGCATCGGCCGGCACCGGCTGCGCTACTGGCCGACCTCGATTTGAAAATCCCAACCTGAGAGCGACATGAAATGAGCAAGGCCTTCGAGAATGTGCGGGTGATCGACTTCAGCCAGGTCCTGGCCGGCCCTTATGCCACGGCGCAGCTGGCGCTGCTGGGCGCCGACGTCATCAAGATCGAGCAGCCGGGCAATGGAGATATGATGCGCCGCCTGACGACGGACGGCGAATGGGCCGGGCGCGGCCTGGCGCCGGCCTTCCTCGGCGCCAACCAGGGCAAGCGGGCGATCACCCTCGACTTGAAGCACGAGCGGGCCCGCGAAATCGTTGGCCGCCTGGCCGAGAGCGCCGACGTGGTGGTCGAGAACTTCCGCCCCGGCGTCATGAAGCGCCTCGGTTTCGACTACGAGACAATTCGAGAGATCCGACCCGACATCGTCTACTGCTCAGTCTCCGGCTACGGCCAGGAGGGCCCGAAGGCGGGCCTGCCGGCCTATGACGGCGCCGTGCAGGCCTCGTCCGGGATCATGTCGGTGACCGGTCACCCAGAGTCAGGACCGGTCCGGGTCGGCTTCATGGTCGTCGACATGTCGACCGCCCTCCACGCCGCCTTCGCCATCGCCAGCGCCCTCTATCGCCGCCAGGTGACGGGCGAGGGCCAGTATCTCGACGTCGCCATGAACGACACCGCGATCCAGATGATGAACCCGCTCGTCAGCCGCTACCTGGTCGACGGCGAGGTGCCGGGCCTGGTCGGCAACCGCACGCAGGCCAAGCAGGGCACCGCCGACACCTGGCCGACCCGGGACGGCCACATCGCCATAGCGGTGATCACCGACCGCATGGTGCAAGGCCTCTGCCGGGCGTTGGAGCGACCGGACTGGGCCGAGACGGAGCGTTTCGGAAGCGTCGAGGGTCGGATCGCACACGCCGATGCTATAAACGGCGAGATTGCCGAGGTGCTGGCAGGCGGGACCACCGATACCTGGCTCGAGCGTCTGGGGGCGGAAGGCGTGCCGGCCTCGCCGGTGCACGACGTGCCGACGACGCTCGCCGACCCGCAGCTCGACCATCGCGACGTGCTGATGCGCTTCGAGGTGCCGGACTCGGCTGCCGGCGAGATCACGTTGCCGGGCGTCGGCTTCACCGCCTCGCCGGGTGCGCCGGCGGCCGAACGCCTGGCCCCGACGCTGGGCCAGCATACGGATGAGGTCCTGGCCGAGCTCGGCTACGACGCCGCCGAGATCCAGGTGCTGCGCGACGGCGGCGTGATCTGAGCGATGCCGACGGCACCGGAAGACATTACAGACGACGAACGGCTTCGGGTCCGGGCGCCGGCACCGGATTGGTTTCGCTGGGCGATCGCCAAGCCGCTCCAATCCCGGCGCGTCGCCGTCGAGGGCTGCCCGATCCACTACCTCTTCTGGGAAGCCGACGAACCGGCGGCGCGGCAGCCGGGCATCCTCTTCGTCCATGGCGGCGGCGCGCATGCCAACTGGTGGCGCTTCATCGCTCCCTTCTTCACCCGCGACTGCCGGGTCGCGGCGATGGACCTGTCGGGCATGGGCGACAGCGGCACGCGCGAGGCCTACGACGCCGGCCTGCGGGCGCTGGAGCTGCGCGGCGTCCTGGCAGACGCCGGGCTGGGGCGGAAGCCCTTCGTCGTCGGCCATTCCTTCGGCGGCTACATGACGATGCGTTTCGGCGCCAGTTACGGCGAGGAGATCGGCGGCGCCGTGATCGTCGATTCACCGATCCGGACGCCCGAGGCGGCGGCCGAGCACCGTCGCCGGCTGCCGCCGATGGACCGCAAGAACCACTACCCCACCTTCGAGGAAGCGCTCGCCCGCTTTCGCCTGCGCCCGGCGCAAGCGTGCGAGAACGACTTCATCGTCGAGCATATCGCGCGCCATTCCCTGGTCGAGGCCACCGAGGGCTGGACCTGGAAGTTCCACCCCCAGGCGATGGGGCGGCGCCGCTTCGGCGAGCCCTTCCACGAGCACCTGCAGGCCCTGAAGTGCCGCGCCGCCCTCGTCTTCGGCGAGAAGAGCGCCCTCGTCAGCCGCGAGCGGGCCGCCTACATGTCCGAGCTGATGGGGCCGGCGGCACCGATCGTCGAGATCCCCGAGGCCCGGCATCACGTCATGCTGGACCAGCCCTTGGCCTTCGTCGCCGCGCTCCGCGCCCTCCTCGACGGCTGGCGCCGCACCGATGCCCAGAGCTAACGCCCCACCTTGTTGCGGATCGGCGGCAGCGATTTGATGTAGACGGCGATGGCCGCCAGGTCGGCCGGGCTCAGATGGGCGAGGCCGTCCTCGATCGCCTCGGCCATGGTGCCCTGGACGTCGTCGTAATCGGGCTTTATGCCCTCGCTCAGCAGGGTCACGATCTCGTCCTCGTTCCAGTCGCCGATGCCGGTCTCGGCGTCGGGCGTGATGTTGGCCGCGATCTCGCCTTCCGGGCCGTCCTCGGTGCCGGCCATCCACATCTCGCGGTCCAGCGCCCCGGCGAGGTTCCTCGGGCTGTGGCACTCGGCACAATGGGCCAGCGCCTCGACCAGATAGGCGCCGCGGTTCCAGGTCTTGTCCCGCTTCGCATCGGCGCGCCAGCGGCCGGGCTCGAAATAGAGCCACTTCCAGGGCCCCATCGTCCAGCGCCAGTCGAAGGGCGGCCAGACGTCGTGCGCGCGGTTCTGGCGGCTGACCGGCTTTAGCGAAAACAAGTAAGCCTTGATGGCGAGCGCGTCGGCGTCCCGCATCCGGGTGTAGGTCGTATAGGGAAAGACCGGCAGGTAGTGGCTGCCGTCGGGACGAAGGCCCTGGCGCAGGGCATTTAGGAAGTCCTGGTCCGACCAGCCGCCGATGCCGGTTTCCTTATCGGGCGTGATGTTGGGCGTGTAATAGATGCCGAAGGGGGTCTTCAGCGCCCGGCCGCCGGCGAAGGCCGGCCCCTTGCCCTTGGCATCGGTATGACAGCCGACGCAGCCCGCGGCCCGCACCAGATAAGCGCCGCGGGTGACCGCGTCCTCCGCGGCTTCGGCCCGGACCGCCATGGCCAAGACGACGACGACCGCGGCCCGGCGGAGATACCGGGCCGCGCCCAAGGCTCGGGCTGCCGTCGCGTGGGCCAGACTGATCGGCTACTTCTTCTTCGGCTTGCGATAGGGCTTGTGGCAACCGCCGCAGGTTTTGCCGACGGCGCCGACGGCGGCGCCGATCTTGGCCTGATCGCCCGATTTCGCCGCCACGACCAGGCCGGGCGTCGCCGCCTCGAAGGCCGCTGCGGCCTTCTGGAAGCCGGCCCAATCGGACCAGATCTCGGGCTTGGCCCGGCTCTTGGAGTCGGCCGAGCCCTCGGGGAAGTGCGTCAGGATTCCCTTCGAGAGCTGCACCATCGCCTCGGCGTTGCCGACCAGCGCCATCGTATAAGGTGCCTTGCCCTTGGCCACCGCGCCCAACGGCTTGAAGTTCTGCACGATCAGCTTCATCGTCTTGATGCGGTTTTCCTGCACCGACTCCGCCATGGCCCCCGTGGCGAAGGTTGTGATCGCGAGCACCGCGACCGCCAATAAGCTGAAGAACTTAGTCATCCGTCCTGTCCCCCTATTGCGGCAAGTCGACTTGGCGTTCCTTGCCGCCGTATTTGTGCACCAGATCGTGAGCCCGAATTGTAACGGCTCCGATTCCGGCCGGCACCCGGACGCCAGATAACGATCTCGTGAACGGCTGCTCGTGGTCGTGGGGGTGCAAGAGCTCGCGCGTGCCCAGCACCTTGCCGTCGGGGGCGACGACGTCCCATTTGTTGGCGTAATGCTCCCAGCCTTTGTCGCCATGGCGGACGGTGACGTCGAAGCGGTATATACGCTCACCGTTCTTCGTCACCTTGACGGCGACGACATCGGCCTCGCCCGCTTGGGCACCGGCAACGACGAGCATGGACAGGATCGAGACGGCAAGGGCGCGGCTGAGCGCGGAAAGAGGCAGGGTCATGGCGAAGGTTTCCTCGGTTTGCGTCTATTGTGGGTCACGCCCGGGCGGCCGCCAAGCCTACGCCCAGGCCGCTCGCGAGCTCGGCCAGCGGTTGGCGAGAGAGCGGATCCGGCTGGTCTACGGCGGCGGCCATGTGGGCCTCATGGGCATTGTCGCGGATGCCGCCCTGGCGGCGGGCGGCGAGGTCGTCGGCATCATACCGGAACACCTGAACGAAGCCGAGATCGCCCATGGCGGCCTCACTCGGCTGGTCGTCGTCGAGAACATGCACTTGCGCAAGCAAATGATGTTCGAGCTGTCGGAGGCGTTCGTCGTCCTGCCGGGCGGCCTCGGCACCCTCGAAGAAGCGTTCGAGATCATCACCTGGCGGCAGCTCAACTTGCACGACAAGCCGGTCTTCCTGGTCGACGTCGAGGGCTATTGGCAGCCCCTCCTCGGCCTCATCGACCACACGATCGCCGACGGCTTCGCCAGCGCCGCCAGCCGCCGCCTCTACCGCGCCGTCGCCGGCGTCGAGGCCCTGTTCGAGGCCCTGGAAACCGTCGGCGAGCCCGGCCTGGCGGCGCGGCCGGAGCGGCTTTAGCCGGCCTCTTCGGACCGACCGTCGCCGGCCTTTGCAGGCGGCGGAGCGGGTGTTATGTTGCGCCCGCCTTCCGGCCCCCATTCCGCATTTGACAGAGAGAGACGATGAGCAAGATCAAGGTTGCAACCCCCCTTGTCGAACTCGACGGCGACGAGATGACCCGGATCATCTGGGCGATGATCAAGGAGCGCTTGATCGAGCCTTACCTCGACGTCGACCTGAAGTATTTCGATCTGTCGGTGGAAAAGCGCGACGAGACCGACGACCAGATCACGATCGATAGCGCCAACGCCATCAAGCAGTACGGCGTCGGCGTCAAATGCGCCACCATCACGCCGGACGAGGAACGCGTCGAGGAGTTCGGACTGAAGCAGATGTGGCGCTCGCCCAACGGCACCATCCGCAATATCCTCGGCGGCACGGTCTTCCGCGAGCCGATCATCTGTCAGAACATCCCGCGCCTGGTGCCGGGCTGGACCCAGCCGATCGTCATCGGCCGTCACGCCTTCGGCGACCAGTATCGGGCCACCGACTTCGTGGTCCCGGGCAAGGGCAAGCTGACGGTGCGCTTTGAGCCAGAGGGCGGCGGCGAGGCGATCGAGCGCGAGGTCTTCGATTTCCCCGGCGGCGGCGTGGCACTGGCGATGTACAACCTCGACGACTCGATCCGCGACTTCGCCCGTTCCTGCTTCAACTACGGCCTCGACCGCAAATGGCCGGTCTACCTCTCGACCAAGAACACCATCCTCAAGGCCTATGACGGCCGCTTCAAGGACCTCTTCGAGGAGGTCTTCGAGGCCGAGTTCAAGCCCGCCTTCGACGACGCCGGCATCACCTATGAACACCGCCTGATCGACGACATGGTGGCGCAGGCGCTGAAGTGGAGCGGCGGCATCGTCTGGGGCTGCAAGAACTACGACGGCGACGTCCAGTCCGACATCGTCGCCCAGGGCTTCGGCTCGCTGGGGCTGATGACCTCGGTTCTGATGTCGCCCGACGGCAAGACGGTCGAGGCCGAGGCGGCGCACGGCACGGTGACGCGCCACTACCGCTTGCACCAGCAGGGCCAGGAGACCTCGACCAACCCGATCGCCTCGATCTTCGCCTGGAGCCGCGGCCTCCTGCACCGGGCCCGCATCGACGAGACGCCCGAAGTCACGACCTTCGCCCAGACGCTGGAGCGGGTCTGCGTCGAGACCGTCGAGAGCGGCTTCATGACCAAGGACCTGGCGATCCTGGTCGGCCCCGACCAGGAATGGCTGACGACGCGCCAATTCATGGAGAAGCTGGACGAGAACCTGCAGGCGGCGATGGCGGGTTAGAACGGCATTCGGCCCCCGGAATTGTCATCGCGAGAAGGCGAAGCCGACGAAGCGATCCAGCATCGCGGCTCCCAAACTGGATTGCTTCGCTCCGCACGCAATGACGGCGGCGGGGTCAGCTGCACAAGTCGGCTTATCGGTTCACAAGCTAACTGAAATCAAGCCGCCTGCTCGACGATCGCCTTCTCGATCGCGGCCAGGGCCTCGTCGGCCGCGGCGCCGTCGGGGCCGCCGGCCTGGGCCATGTCGGGGCGGCCGCCGCCGCCCTTGCCGCCGACCGCCTCGGCACCTGCCTTGACCAGGCTGACCGCGTCCAGGCGGCCGGTGAGGTCGGCGGTGACGCCGACCGAGAGCGCCGCCTTGCCCTCGTTCACCGCCACCAGCGCCACCACGCCCGAGCCAAGGTCGCGCTTTGCCGCGTCGATCATGGCGCGCAACTCCTTCGCCGGCACGCCGTCGAGGCGCTGGGCCCGAAAAGCGATGCCGTTGAGGTCGCGGACCTCGGCACCACCACCGCCGCCGGCGGCGAGCGCGGTCCGGGTCTGCTGCAGCTCCTGCTCCAGGCGGCGGCGCTCGGCCACCAGGCTCTCGATCCGCCCGCAGAGCTCGCCCGGCGTCGTCCTCAGCAACGCCGCCGCTTGCTTGAGCGCGCCCTCCTGCGTCGCCAGGTGAGCCAGCGCCGCCTCGCCGGTCAGCGCCTCGATGCGGCGCACGCCGGCCGCCACCGGACTTTCACCGGTGATCTTGAAGAGGCCGATGTCGCCGGTACGGGCGACGTGGGTACCGCCGCAGAGCTCGGTCGAAAAGGCCGCCGCCTCGGCAGCACCCATGGCGACGACGCGGACCTCCTCGCCGTACTTCTCGCCGAAGAGGGCCAGCGCGCCTGCCTCGATCGCCGCCTCCGGGTTCATCAGCCGGGTCGATACCGACGTATTGGCGCGAATCTGGCGATTGACCTCGGCCTCGACGGCCGCCAGCTCGGCCGGCGTCACCGGCTTGGGGTGGCTGATGTCGAAGCGCAGCCGATCGGGCGCGACCAGCGAGCCCTTCTGGGTCACGTGCGCGCCCAGGCTCCGGCGCAGCGCCGCGTGCAAGAGGTGGGTCGCCGAGTGATTGAGCCTGAGGCTTTGCCGGCGCGCGCCATCGACGATCCACTCGACGACGTCGCCCTTGGCGATGGCGCCCTCGGCGACGCTGCCGACGTGGACATGCAGCTCGCCCGCCTGGCGCTCGGTCCCGACCACCTCGATAACGCCGCCCGACTGGGCCCGGAGCGTGCCGGTGTCGCCCATCTGGCCGCCGGCCTCGGCATAGAAGGGGGTTTGGTTGGTGATTACCCGGACGTCCGCACCGGCCTCGGCGATCTCGACCGCCTCGCCGCCGACGACGAGCCCCAGGACCTCGGCCTCGGCCCGCTCGGTCTCGTAGCCCAGGAACTCGGTGGCGCCCATTGCTTCGCGCAGCTCGAACCAGATCCGCTCGGTCGCCGTCTCGCCCGAGCCGACCCAGGCCGCCCGGGCCGCCTCGCGCTGGCGCTGCATTGCCGCCTCGAAGCCCGCCTGGTCGACGCCCCGGCCCTCGGCCCGAAGCACGTCTTGGGTGAGATCGATTGGAAAGCCGTAGGTGTCGTAGAGGCGGAAGGCGGCCTCGCCGGGCAGCGCCTGGCCGTCACCGAGCCGCGCCACCTCCTCGTTCAACAAGGCGAGGCCGCGGGCCACGGTCTTGCGGAAGCGCTCCTCCTCCAGCTTCAAGGTCTCGGTGATCAGGGCCTCGGCGCGGCCGAGCTCGGGAAAGGCCTGGCCCATCTGGTTGCGCAGCACCGGCACCAGGCGATAGAGCAGCAGGTCCTCGTAACCCATCTGGTGGACGTGGCGGACGGCGCGGCGGATGATCCGGCGCAGCACGTAGCCGCGGCCCTCGTTCGACGGCATGACGCCGTCGGCGACCAGGAAGCTGGCGGCGCGCAGATGGTCGGCGACGACTTTGTGGCTAGTCCGGTGCGCGCCGTCGGGCTCGGTACCGGTCAGCTCGGCCGAAGCCTCCAGAAGCGCACGCATCATGTCGCCGTCATAGTTGTCGTGCTTGCCCTGCAGCAGGGCCGCCAGCCGCTCCAGCCCCATGCCGGTGTCGATCGAGGGCTTGGGCAGCGCAACCCGCTCCTCCGGCGTCAGCTGCTCGAACTGCATGAAGACGAGGTTCCAGATCTCGATGAAGCGGTCGCCGTCCTCGTCCGGGCTTCCGGGCGGGCCGCCCGGGATCTCGGGACCGTGATCGTAGAAGATCTCCGAGCACGGCCCGCAAGGGCCGGTATCGCCCATGGCCCAGAAGTTGTCGGAGGTGGCGATGCGGATGACGCGTTCCTCCGGCAGGCCGGCGATCCGGCGCCAGAGGTCGAAGGCCTCGTCGTCCTCGTGATAGACCGTGATCAAGAGCCGATCGGCAGGCAGGCCGTACTCCTTGGTGACCAGGTTCCAGGCGAGCTCGATGGC
>JASLMY010000101.1 GCA_030746295.1 Alphaproteobacteria bacterium
GCTTGCCCCAAGTATAGGAGGAACTTCAAATCCACCACACTAGGCGCGGGCCGCCTTGATCATCTCTCTCGCGATCAGCATCCGCTGGATCTCGGAGGTGCCTTCGAAGATACGGAAGAGGCGGACATCTCGATAGAGCCGCTCGACCGCGGTGCCGTGCATATAGCCGGCACCGCCGTGGATCTGCACCGCCCGGTCCGCGACCCGGGTCACCATCTCCGAGGCGAAGAGCTTGCAGCAGGCGATGGCGGCGATGTCGATCTCG
This sequence comes from Alphaproteobacteria bacterium, assembly GCA_030746295.1. The sequence goes on from JASLMY010000101.1 coordinate 266, forward strand.
CCGGCATCGAAGCGGCGCGCCGCCTCCAAGACCATGGCGCGCGCCGCCTGCTGCTCGGCCCGGCTCTCGGCCAGCATGTTCTGGACCGACTGGAATTCGGCGATCGGCTGCTCGAACTGACGCCGCTCCAAGGCATAGGCCAGGGCCTCGTCGACGAGGCGCCCGGCCTGCGCCGTGCAGGTCGCGGCGACGTGCAGGCGGGCATGATTGATGCCCCGCATGGCCGTCTTGAAGCCCTCGCCCTCCCGGCCGCCGATCAGGGCCTCGGCCGGCACCCGGCAATCGGTGAAGGAGACCTCGGCGGTGTGCGACCCGGCTTGGCCCATCTTCCGGTCCGCCGGGCCGACGACGAGACCGGCCGTGCCGGCCTCGACCAGAAAAGCGGAGATGCCGGCCGCACCCTTCGTTTGCGTATCGGTACGGGCCATGACGACGAAGAGGTCGGCCTCCGGCGCGTTGGTGATGTAGCGCTTGGCCCCGTCAACGGCATAACCGTTGCCCTGGCGCCGGGCCGTGGTCCGGAGCGAACCGGCGTCAGAGCCCGCCTCCGGCTCGGTCAGCGCGAAGGCCGCTGTCCATTCGCCGCTCGCCAGCTTGGGTAGGTAGCGCCGACGCTGCGCCTCGGTGCCGTGATGCAGGATCGGCTGCGAGCCGAGCCCAATGGTGGTCGAGATCCGTGAGCGGTAGACCGCCGAGGCCCGGCAGATCTCCAGATGCAGGCGCACCTGTTGCTCCATGCCGAGGCCGAGGCCGCCGTACTCCGGCGGGATCGAGACGCCGAAAAGGCCGAGGCTGCGAAACTGGCCGACGATATCTTCCGGGATCCCGTCCTCGTCCTCCAAGCGGGGCTCGCTCGGAATTAGGACATCGCGCGTCAAACGCCCGATGCCGTCCATGAAGGCGTCGAAATCCGCCTCGCTGACTCTCTCGTTCATCCCCCGCCGCCCCGCTCGGGCAGAGCACCGGTACTCACCCACACTGCCGTCACTGAGACGCCTTCCGTCCCTCGCGCCAGGCGCGGACCAGTCGCTTGGATTCGTCGATCTGCTTGCCGCTCAACTTGGCCGCGACCCGGTCGCGCTCGTTCGCGGCCACGGAGTTGCCCTGCTCCGCCGCCAGGCTGAACCACGAATGCGCCCGCACCGGGTCGGGTGTGACCTTCTGGCCTCTGTGATAGATGAAGCCGACCGCCAACTGGGCCTCGACATTCCCCTGTTGCGCCGCCTCCAGATACCATTTCCGAGCCTGATCGTAGTCTCGCGGCACGCCCTGGCCGTTCTCGTACATGAGGGCAAGCTTGGTCTGTGCCTTGGCGACGCCGTGTTCGGCCAAGGGCTCGAAAATGCCAAGAGCCGCCTCGTAGTCGCCGGTGGCCAGCGCCGCCATGCCGATTCGGTAATCTGGAAGGGCCTGCTGCCGATCGCCAAAGTCGACCTCCATCCACGAAAGCACGATGGCGAGGCCGAGCACCACGAGGGCGAGGCAAGCGAACGCCAGGATCTTGACCGCCCCGCCGCGCCCGCGTCCTTGGGACCGGTCTCGATCAGCGTCGGCGATGCGCCAAAAGTCGGTGCCCGTGCTGGCTAGGCCGCTAGCTGCGGAGGAACTGCGGGCAGGCTCGGGCGGAGCAACGGCGACCGGCTCGTCCTGGCGCTCCCACTCCTGAGACGCGGCAGCGTCCGTCGTCACGACGGCGAAAGAGCTGAAGTCGTGATCGGTGACCGGCGGGGCCTCGCCCTCCGGGCCTTCCGGCGCCACGCGGCCGATGACGCTTCGATTGACGAGCTGGATCGTGCCATCACCGCTTTCGAAGGGCAGGAAGGCGTAGTCGCCGTTCAACAGATCGGATACTCGCTGCGCACCACTGACGAAGACATGCCCTTCCAAGGTCTCACCGTCCTTGATAACGACCGAGACGGCAGTCTTTTGCTTCGTCAACTTGACCGGCGCCTGAGCGTAGTAAACGTTGTCCGATGCGCCGTCCCGGTCCTCTCGCGGTACCACTCGGGCGATCCCATGCCGATTGAAGATATGCGTCGCGCCATCGACGGTGTCGAAGGGGATGAACTCGCGCCGTCGGTTCAGCATGTCCGAAATTCGCTCGAGGCCACCGACGTAAAAATGTCCCTCGAAGACCGCGCCGTCGACGGTGATCACCGAGACCGCGGACTTCTTCTTGTTCAACTTGAAGGTCGACTGCGCATAACGGGCGGCCGAGTTGTCGCCGACGGCGTCTCCGCGCGGCAGGACACGGCCGATCGATCTCCGATTGAGAATACTGATCGACCCGTCGAGGCTATCGAAGGGGACGAACTCTTGCTCTTCGTTCAAGATATCGGAGATACGCTCAATACCGGCGACGAAGAAGTACCCCTCCGAGACTTCGCCGTCCATGGAAACCACGGTGACGGCGACTTTCTTCTTCGGTGTTCTTGAGTCTTCGCCCGCATAATACATGGGGGATACTATGGTTTATTTGAAGCCAGATGGCAATCTCGCGCCGTCGTCGCCCCGGTAGGCCCCGAGCCTGAATCCGGCGGCCGAGCCGACAATTCGTTGACCTCAGGTCTGCCCCGACCAGGTCTCGCCGGCAGCCGTTTCGGCGCGGCGAAAGGCTTCCCTCAGTTTGGCGGTCGCATCGTCGCCGAGCGGCCCCTTCGACAGCGCCGCTAGGTTGCCTTCGACGTGCGAGGTCTTCGTTGTGCCGACGATCGCCGTGCTGACGCCGGCCTGCGCCAAGGTGAAGCGAAGCGCGATCTCCGGCCATGCGGCGGCGGCCTCGCCCGGAAATCCGAGTTCCGCCGGCGCGATCGCCATCCCGGCCAGGCGCTCGGAATAGGTCTGGGCATAGCCGACGTAGATTCCGCGCTGCTCAGCGGCGTCCTTCCAAGCCGCATTGGCGATCGGGCGCTTGGCCAATACCCCGACATCGTTCGCCCGGGCCAGGGGTAGCACGGCGTCGATATTGGCTTGGTCGCAGATGCTGACCGAGGTCTCGATTACGGCGACCTCGTCGAGCCCGGCCGCGTAGGCCGCCGCCTCGTTGTCGCCGGAATAGCCGAGGAAGCGGATCTTGCCGGCATCGCGCGCCGCCACCAACGCGCCCAGCGCCTCGCCCCGCTGCAAGGTCGCCAAGTCGCAGGAATGCAGCAGCATGACGTCGATACGGTCGGTGGCGAGACGGGCGAGCGCACGGTCCACGGTCTGCTCGATTGCCGTCGCCGACCAGGCGGCACCCTCGATTTCATCGAAGGCCTGGCCACATTTCGAGACCAGCACATAGTCGTCGCGGCGATGGCCGACCGCTTCGCCGATCACCTCCTCCGAGCCACGGTAGGAGGCCGCCGTGTCGATCAGGTTGACGCCTCGATCGAGGAGCGTGTTGAGGATCTCGGCTACTTGCCGCCGGTCGGTCTCGAGGTAGCCGACCGGGGCGCCGCCGAAGCCCAGCGCCGACACCTCCAGGCCGGTCTTGCCCAAGCCGCGCAGTTCCATCTCGTCGCCTCTTCGCCAATTGCAGGGCGCCGACGAGCGTGATCCGCCCGCCCGTCGCCGTCAATATCGACTTCGTGGGCTTTCGGCGCCGTCAGTCGCGGCCTCGCTCGATGACGACGTGCTCCTCGACGATGTAGCTGGTCACCGACTGAATGAACTCGGCGCCGTCGGCGAAGAGGGTCGCCGCTTGCGGGCTGGCGAAGGCTTCGTCCATCGCCGCCCTGTCCGGAAACAAGAACTCGACGATGCCATCGACCTGATGACCGCCCAAAGCCAGACGCGGGTGGTGGTAGTCTTCGACGATGCGGTTCTGCACGTAGCGCAGGACGTTCGGCACCGGCGTCGCCAGCGGTCCGTGGATCTCGCGCCAATGGCGGGCGAACGCCTCGACACCGATCTCGGGCCTGCGGACGAGTAGCGACATTCTCTTGATCATGGCTTTTCGTCTCCCTGCGGCGAGGGTCTGTCTTCGACCTCGCCGCAGGATACCCGATCGACTTCGGTTCCGACGATACGACAGGCTTAACCAATTTCCGATACGCCTCGGAAATGTAGTGCTTTCAGAGGATTTGGGACCCAAGAAATATGTCCAAGACAACTGTTGTGAAATGTTAAAGACCTACCCGAAGTGAGCAGCGCCGCGCGTCGGCGCCACGCGCGTTGGAGCGTGTTCGAGATCGCGTCGTTCATCAGCAACGTCGCATCCGCAGTCTGCATGGTCGACAATCTGTCGGCGAGCGGCGCCTTGGTATCGTCTGGCCTGGCCGTAGCCGCGGGCGAGGCAGCGACTTTGGAGGTAGAAGGCTATGGCGCCATCCCGGCGCGGGTGATCCGTAGCCGGAACTCGCTCACCGCCTTGGAGTTCGAGTTCGCGCCCGGCGAGGCGGAGCCCTTTCGCGAATGGCTGGCGGCGGTCGAGAAGGAAGACCGCGACTGGGCCAAGCCACCCGAGCGGTAGCGCCCTCGGGATTGCCGCGCGCAAGACGCCGATCAGTCCGCGAACTGCGTCGACATCAGCTCCGCCCAGCGACGGTAGAAGCCGTGATAGAGGGTCTCGTGGCTCCAATCGTCCGTGCTCGTGACCGGCTGCACGCCGAGCGCCGCGGCCGCCGCGTCCGGGCCTACCGTCGCCTCGCCCAAGCCGCGTTCGACCTCGTTCCAGCGTGCCGCCCGTCCGGCGGCACCGAACTGGCAGTCCTCCAGGGCCGCCAGATCGTCGGGCGTGGCGAGACCCGTGACCATGAAGAAGTCCTCGAACTTCCTCAGCCGGGCGGCGCGGGCCAGGCGGCTCTCGCCCTTGGGCGCGATGCAGTAGACGCGGACCTCGGTGCGGTCGGGTGCCACCGGCTTGAGCACGCGGATCTGGGTCGAGGATTGGTCCATCAGGAAGACGTTGGGAAAAAGGAAGAGGTTGCGCCCCCGGCGCAGCATCCAGTGAACCTTGTCGGCCGAATGGGCCGCCGACAATGCCGCCTCGGCCTCGTAGAGCGGCGCCACCTCGGGATTGCCCCGCTCCGACCAGATCATGTTGTGGCCTAGGCCCAGGTCATAGGCTCCGGTCGCGACCTTGCCGGCGATCCTGGCCGCTTCCGTGCGGCGCTGCCCGGCGACGTCGCCCAGGGCTTCACGCTTCGCCATGGCGCCGGCGAAGACCTTGTGCACGGTGCCGACGTGATAGCCGTCGACGCCGTTCTCCGCCTGCAGCTTCCAGTTGCCGCGGATGAGGTAGGTCTGGCCGCCCGGCACCACCTCCAAGCCATCCGGCGACTGATCGGCCAGCAGGTCGATGAAGGCGCGAGTCTCGCCAAGATGGTCCTCGAGTTCGGGCGCCCCGACGTCGAGCGCGCCGAAGACGAAGCCGCGATAGCTGGCGAGGCGCGCCATCGGCATCAGGTCGAAGCGAGCGCGGTCGAGGCCATGAGGCCAGCCTCCGGCCTCGTCCTTGATGCGAACGCAACGCCCGGCCGTGTCGAAGCACCAGCCGTGAAAGCGGCAGACCAGCGTCCTCGCCCGGCCCCGGCGGCCCTGGGTCAAGATCGCCCCCCGGTGCGCGCAGGCGTTGATGAAGCCGCCGAGCGCGCCAGAGGGCTGGCGGATGACGAAGACCGGCTGGCGGCCGATCTGGGTGGCGTAGTAGTCGCCGTGCTCGGGCACTTGGCTCTCGTGGCAGAGGTAGACCCAGCCGCGCTCGAAGATCCGGGCCAGTTCCGCCTCGAAGATGTCGTCACGGGTATAGATGGCTCGGTCGACGCGGAAGATGCCCTGCCCGGGCCGATCCTCGATCAGCCACTCGACGTCGGCCGCGGGTGTCATCGTTGCCGTATCCGCCATCCCGGCGCCCCTAGTAGTCGTTCCGGCGCAAATGGTCGAGCACCGCCTCCAGGGGCTCGACGTCGCCGAACTTGGCATCGATGTCGAAGAGGTTCCAGGCCACGGCGCCGGCGATCCGGTCGCCCACCGCCTCGCGAACGACGATGGGGCGGAAGCCGTCGGCGATGGCGTCCTCGACGCTGTTGCGTACGCAGGCGCTGGCGGTGACGCCGGTGATCACCACGGTGTCGACGCCGGCAGCCTGCAGCATGCCGGCGAGCGGGGTGCCGTGGAAGGCGCTGGCCCGCTTCTTGGTGATCACGATCTCGCCCGCCAGGGGCGCGATCCGATCGTCGATCCCGACCGCCTCGCTGCCGACCTTCAGCGTCTCCGCCGGGATCTTGTATTGCCAAAGACCGGCATCGGTGATGGCGCCCTCGGTCACCTCGTAGGCCGTGGTGGTGTAGACGATCGGCAAGCCCTTGGCGCGAAAGGCGTCCAAGAGCGCTTGGTGCGCCGGGATGATCGTCTCCATTTCGGCGCAGGAGAAGGCGTTGTCGGGTCGGGTCCAGGCCCGGGCCATGTCGATCACCAACAGCGCCGGCCGCTCCCCCCAGCCGATCCGCCGCTGAAAGCCGCGGTTTTGATAGAGTTCCGAATTGGCCCCGAAGACCCTGTCGAGGGCCTCTTGAATATCGTCTGCCATCCTCACCTCTCCCCGCACTCGCGTCAGACGACAGGTTGGACAGCATCCTTGCCGTGTGCAAGAGCGGCGGGGCGACCGGCCGCGGTCGGAGAAGCCTCTGGACGATGACCCGCGGTTTGCGCTCTGGTATGTTGTCCGGGCCGCCGACAAGGGCTCGCCGCCGTGGAAATCCGGGATATGTCTTAGGCCATGGAACGTTCGTTCAAGAAGGAAGTCGCGCTCCTCAACCTCGGCGAGGGCGAGACCTTTCATGGCGAGGGCATTCTCGCCGTCACCAAGGCGCTGTTGCAGTCGGGCGTCTCCTACGTCGGCGGCTATCAGGGGGCGCCGGTCTCGCACCTGATGGACGTGCTCAACGACGCCAGCGAGATCCTCGACGACCTCGGCGTCCACACCGAGATCTGTGCCAACGAGGCCGGTGCGGCGGCGATGCTGGGCGCCTCGATCAACTATCCGCTGCGCGGCGCGGTGACCTGGAAATCGATCGTCGGCACCAACGTGGCCTCCGACGCGCTGGCCAACCTGGCCTCGGCCGGGGTCAAGGGCGGCGTCCTGATCGTCATCGGCGAGGACTACGGCGAAGGCTCCTCGATCATCCAGGAGCGCACCCATGCCTATGCCATGAAGTCGCAGGTCTGGCTGATGGACCCGCGGCCGCATCTGCCCAAGATCGTCGAAATGGCGGAGGCGGCCTTCGAGCTTTCCGAGACGTCCAACACCCCGGTGATGCTGGAGCTTCGGATTCGCGCCTGCCATGTCTATGGCCGTTTTCAGACCAAGGACAACCGAGCGCCCCAGTTCTCACGCAACAACGCGCTACAGGATCCGGACTTCGACTATGGCCGGATCTGCCTGCCGCCCGCCACCTACGCCCAGGAGAAGCACAAGGTCGAGCACCGGATGCCGGCGGCGCTCGACTTCGTGAAGGAGCGCCGGCTGAACGAGGTCTTCGACGGCGCGCAGGGGAGCCTCGGCATCATCACTCAGGGCGGCCTCTACAATGTCGTCGTGCGCGCCCTGCAGCGCCTCGGCCTGGCCGAGGCCGACGGCACCTCGTCGATCCCGATCTACGTCTTGAACGTCACCTATCCGCTGATCGCCGAGGAGTTCGCCGATTTCTGCCGCGACAAGCGCAGCGTGCTGGTGGTCGAGGAAGGCCAGCCCGATTTCATCGAGCAGGCGACCAACGTCTTCCTGCGCAAGGCCGGTCTCGCCACCGAGGTTGTCGGCAAGACAGTGCTGCCGATGGCGGGCGAATACACGGGCGAGGTGGTGCTGAATGGGGTCGCCCGCTTCCTCGAGGAAGCGGCCCCCAACGACGTCGATCTCGACGCCGTCCGCGGCCCGGTCGACGAGGTTGCCGAGCTGAAGGCGGAGGCCCGCAGGCTCTTGGGTGGCCCGGTGCCGGCGCGCCCGCCCGGCTTCTGCGTCGGCTGCCCCGAGCGGCCGGTTTTCTCGGCCATGAAGATCCTGGAGAAGGACATCGGCCGCTTCCATGTCTCGGCCGATATCGGCTGCCACACCTTCGCCGCCCTGCCGCCCTTCAACATCGGCAACTCGGTGCTGGGCTACGGTCTCGGCCTCGCCAGCTCGACCGGCGTCGCGCCCGCGTTCGGCGACAAGCGCGTCGTTTCGATCATGGGCGATGGTGGCTTCTGGCACAACGGCCTGACCAGCGGCATCGCCAACGCCGTCTTCAACCAGGACGACAGCGTCCTGGTGATCATGCGCAACGGCTACACCTCGGCCACCGGCGCCCAATACATCCCCTCGACCCGCGGCGACATCCGCCGCGCCGGCGAGGAGATGGACATCCAAGAGGCGCTGAAAGGGGTCGGCGTCAAATGGGTGCGCAGCGTCTACACCTACAAGGTATCGGAGATGGTGAAGACGCTGCGCGAGGCGATGACGACGGCGGCCGAGGGCCTGAAGGTGATCATCGCCGACGCGGAGTGCATGCTGGCGGTGCAGCGCCGCAAGCGGCCCGAGGAGCGCCGTCTCCTGGCTCAAGGTCGCCGCGTGGTCCGCACCCGCTTCGGCGTCGACGAGGAGACCTGCACCGGCGATCACGCCTGCGTCCGCCTCTCCGGCTGCCCTTCGCTCACCATCAAGCCCTCGGGCGATCCGCTGAAGCCGGACCCGGTGGCGCATGTCAACAACGATTGCGTCGGCTGCGGCCTCTGTGGCGAGGCGGCGCATGCGGCGGTGCTCTGCCCGTCCTTCTTCCGGGCCGAGATCGTGCAGAACCCGAACTGGTTCGACCGGTGGCGTGCCCGCATCAACGATGCCATGATCGCCTGGCTGCAGCAGCGCATGGCACCGGTCGCCGATGCCTGAGGCGGCCGAAAAGACGAGTGCCGGCACGCGGCCGATCAGCATCCTGATCGCGGCGTTGGGCGGCGAGGGTGGCGGCGTGCTGACCAGCTGGATCGTCGAGGCGGCGACCCGCGCCGGCTATCCGGTACAGAGCACCTCGATCCCGGGCGTGGCGCAACGGACCGGCGCCACCACCTACTACCTCGAAGTGCACCCCCAGCCGCGGACGGCGCTCAACGGTGGCGAGCCGGTGATGACGCTGACGCCGGGGCCCGGCGACATCGACCTGATGGTGGCCTCGGAGATCCTGGAGGCCGGCCGGGCGTTGGAGAACGGCTACATCTCGCCCGAGCGGACGACGCTGATCGCCTCGACCCACCGCGTCTATGCCATCGCCGAGAAGAGCGCCATGGCCGACGGCCGCTTCGACGCGCCGACGGTCCTGAAGGCGGCAGAGCAGTTGAGCGAGCGCGCCATCCTGCTGAATTTCGGCGCCCTGGCGCTCGAAAGCGGCAGCGTCGTCAACGCGGTGCTCTTGGGCGCGGTCGCCGCCAGCGGCAAGCTGCCGTTCGAGGACTCGCATCTGGAAGACGCGATCCGAGGGTCGGGAATCGCGGTGGAGGCCAGCCTGAACGGCTTTCGGCTGGGCCGGGACAAGGCCCTGGCGCCGCCGGCCAAGCCGGTCGTGTCAGAGCCCGCGACCGAGGCCGCAGAGCGCCTGGCCCGACTGCCGGCGCTGAAGCCGCTGATCGACCGCCTCGAGGCCCTGCTGCCGGCCGGCTCTTCGGAAGTTCCGCTGGCCGGTTTGATCAAGGTCGTCGATTTCCAGGACCTCGCCTACGGCCGACTCTACCTCGACCGACTGGAGCGTCTGCTGGCGGCCCCGGGCAAGGGCGGCAAGGCGGCGACCACGAACTTCGTCGCGACCTCGGCCAGGGGTCTCGCCAACTGGATGGCCTATGACGATGTCGTCCGCGTCGCGGACCTCCGCACCCGGGCCGAGCGCTTCGCAAGGGTCCGCCGCGAGGTCGGCGCCAAGACGGGCGAGCCGGTGCAGATCGTCGACTACTTCAAGCCCGGCCTGGAGGAGTTCTGCGCCGTTCTGCCGGCCGCGCTGGCCGGCCCCTTGCTCGCCTGGGCCGAGCGTACAGGTAGGCTGAACCGCTGGCATATCGGCCTCCACGTCCGCACCTCGTCGCTTCCCGGCTTCCTGATGCTGCGGCTGCTGGCCGGCCTCAGGCGGTTTCGCCGCTTCGGGCACCGCTATCGAGCCGAGCAGCCTGCGATCGAGGCCTGGCTCGGCACCCTGATCGAGGCCAAGGCCGAAAGCGTCGCGCTTGCCGCCGAGATCGCCGACTGCACGCGCCTCATTCGCGGCTATGGCGAGACGCACCATCGCGGCCGCGGTAATTTCGACCGCATTCTGGATGGCGTGGCGCGGCCGGGCCTTGCTGGCGGCGCCAAGCCGCGCGGCCTGGCAGCGGCGGTGAGACAAGCCCGCGAGGCGGCCCTCGCCGACCCCGAGGGCCGGGCGCTCGACGAGGCGATCGCGGCCGAGTAACCCGGAAAGCACCGCCCATGGACGACACCACGATCGCCGCCGCGGCCAGCCTGCTGGGCGTGGAGCTGACGGCGGCCGAACGGGCGCTGCTGCCGGAGCGGCTGGAGACCCAGCTGGCCGAGGCCACGCGGCGGCGCGACGTCCGCTTCGTCAACGCCGAGCCGCCGGCCAGCCGCTTCGACCCGCGTCCGGTCGGCTTCCAGCCGCCGGCATGGCCCGGGCCACGGTTCGGGCTGCCCGAAGCCCCACCGCTGCCCGACGGCGATGTCGAGATTGCTTTCGCGCCGCTCGCGGTTCAGGCCGCCTGGCTGAAGGGACAACACCTCGGCCCGCGGCGGTTGACCGAGATCTATCTGCAGCGGATGGAACGGCTGGGCGCGAAACTGAACTGCTTCGTCACGCCCACGCCGGCGCTGGCCCTGGCCCAAGCCGACGCGGCGGGGACCGAGATCGCCGCCGGCCGTTGGCGCGGGCCCTTGCACGGCATTCCCTATGCCGCCAAGGATCTACTCGATACGGCCGACATCGCCACAACCTGGGGGGCCGATCATCTGGCCGAGCGGGTGCCGGACCGCGACGCCACGGTCGTGAAACGACTCGCCGAATCCGGTGCCGTGCTGCTCGGCAAGGCGACGCTCGGCGCCTTGGCCTATGGCGACTTCTGGCACGGCGGGCAGACGCACAACCCCTGGAACCCCGAGGAAGGCTCCGGCGGCTCCAGCGCCGGATCGGCGGCGGCGGTCGCCGCCGGCCTCGCCGCGTTCGCCATCGGCTCCGAGACCCTGGGCTCGATCCTGACGCCCTGCCTGCGCTGCGGCGCCACCGGCCTGCGGCCAACCTACGGCCGGGTCTCGCGCCACGGCGCCATGGCGCTCGCCTGGTCTTTGGACAAGATCGGCCCGATCTGCCGCAGTGCGGTCGACACCGGACTGGTGTTGCAGGCCCTGAACGGTGCCGATCCCTTGGACCCGAGCACGGTCGACCTGCCGTTCGAGGCGCCGAAGGCAGCCGACAACACCATGCGGGTCGGCTATGTTGCGGCCGATTTCGAGGCCGAGGGCAGCCGGCCCGAGGACGCTCAGGTCTTGGACACGCTCCGCGCCCTCGGCCATGAGGTGGTGGCGTTGGCGCGACCCGACCTGCCCTGGCAATCGCTGACCGCGATCCTCTTCGCCGAGGCGGCGGCCGCCTTCGAGGCCCTGACGCTGGACGACCTCGACGACAGCCTCAGCCGCCAGGACGCGAGCGCTTGGCCCAACGTCTTTCGCGCCGCCCGCTTCCTGTCGGCGGTCGACCACGTGCAGGCCGACCGGCTGCGCCGCCGCGCCATGGACTGGATGGCCGAGGCCTTCGACGAGGTCGAGGTCGTCGTCGCGCCGGTGCTGGCCGGGCCGATGCTGGTGATCGGCAACTTCACCGGCCATCCCGCACTGGCCCTGCCGACGGCGATGATCCAAACCCGCCGCCGCGGCCAGCGCCGCTTCTCGACCGGCGGCTTCCGGCTGCCGCCCGAGGACGACAGCGGGCCGCTCACCCGCGTGCCGCACGGGATCTCGCTACTGGGCCGCCTCTACGACGAGGCCCGCCTGATCGTGCTCGGCGAGCAGTTGGAGCGGGCATCCGGCCTGGTCGGCGAGACGCCGCCGCTGGCGGCAGAGTGAATGGAGAGAGGGACAAATGGCCTTCAAGCTTCTGATCTTGAGCGACGGCGACACCGCCGAAAGCCGGCAGGCCGAGCGCGACTGGCCGGCCCGGCTGGAGATAGAGCTGCCCGAGATCGAGGTTTACGCCGCAACGTCGCCGGCGGCGGCGGAAACGGTGATCGGCGAGGTCGACGCCGCCTACGGCTACCTGCCGCCGGAGCTTTTCGCCAAAGCCGGAAAGCTTCGTTGGCTGGCCTCGCCGCAGGCCGGACCGAACCCGCGCTTCTACCACCAGGCGCTGGTCGAGAGCGAGGTCGTGGTGACCAACGTGCGCGGCATCTATAACGACCACATCGGCGCCCAGATCATGGCCTATCTGCTGAGCTTCGCGCGCGGCCTGCATCTCTACCACGATCGCCAACGCCGGCGCGCCTGGGAGACGGGCGCGCCGACCGTCTACCTGCCGGAAGCACGCGCCGTGATCATCGGCGTCGGCGGCATCGGCGGCGAGGCGGCCCGGCTGGCGGCAGCCTTCGGCATCCACGTCGTCGGTGTCGATCCCCGGGTCGAGGCGGCACCGGACGGCGTCGCCGAGCTGGTCCACCCGGAAGCCCTCGACGCCGTACTCCCCGACGCGGATTTCGTCATCCTGACGGCACCCCAGACGCCGACGACGGAGGGCTTTTTCGATGCCGTCAAGTTCCGGCTGATGAAGCCAAGCGCCTACTTCATCAACATCGGTCGCGGCGCCACCGTGAAGCTCGACGACCTCGACGCCGCCTTGCGCGGTGGCGAAATCGCCGGCGCCGCCCTCGACGTCTTCGAAGTCGAACCGCTGCCCGAGGCGCACCCGCTCTGGGACGCGCCCGGCATGATCGTGACACCGCACGTGGCCGCCGACGGCCCCTATCTCGACGAGCGGCGCTGGCAGGTCTTCCTCGAGAACTGCCGCCGCTTCGATGCCGGCCGGCCGCTCAGCAACGTGGTCGACAAGGCCAACTGGTTCTAGTCCTCAAGCTGCCTCGGAGAAGCATTTGCCATGCGCGTGCTGACGACGATCCCCCAGGACGACCTAAAGAGGGTGCCGGCGGCGGCCGAGGCGGCCGAGGCCACCGGCTACGACGGCCTCGTCACCATGGAGAACCGGCACAATCCCTTCCTGCCGCTGGCGGTGGCGGCGACGGCCACGACCCGCATGGAGCTCGCCACCGGCATCGCCATCGCCTTCCTTCGCAGCCCCATGGCGGTCGCCAATATGGGCTGGGATTTGCAGCGGGCCTCCGAGGGCCGCTTCGTCCTCGGCCTCGGCAGCCAGGTCAAGGGCCACAACGAGCGCCGCTTCTCCGTTCCTTGGAGCCCGCCGGCGCCGCGGATGCGCGAGTATGTCGAGAGCTTGAGGGCGATCTGGCGCTGCTGGCTCGACGGCGCCCCGCTCGACTACCGGGGCGAGCACTATGCCTTCACCCTGATGACGCCCAACTTCGTGCCCGAGCCTTCAGGCCAGCCGATGCCGGCGGTGACGCTGGCCGCGGTCGGGCCGGTGATGCTGAGGCTCGCCGGCGAGCTCGCCGACGGGGTCCGCCTGCACCCCTTCTGCACCCGGAAATACGTCGACGAGGTGGTGTTGCCCCGGGTCGAGGCCGGGCTGGCGGCGCGCGGCGCGGCGCGCGAGTCTTTCGAGATCTCGGGCGGCGGCTTCATCGCCACCGGCCCCGACGACGCGAGCGTCGCGGCGCGGGCCGAGTGGGTGCGCCAGCGGATCGGCTTCTACGGCTCGACCCGAGCCTATTGGCCGGTCTTCGAGGCGCATGGCCTAGAGGACCTGGGGCAGAAGCTCCTCAGCCATTCGCGCCAGGGCACCTGGGACGAGATGGCGGGCGAGATCTCCGACGACGTGTTGCGCCTCTTCACCGCCGTCGGTCGCCACGACGAGTTGGCCGAGGTCATCGAAGCGCGCTTCGGCGGCGCTGCCGACGCCATCAACGCCTCCGTCGCCTCCGACATCCCCGGCGGCCTGCCGCCCGACCTGGTTCAGGACTTGCAGCGGATCCCCAGCACTTTCACCGGCTTCAGTACCGAGGCCTGGGAGTAGCTCAGCCGTCGCCTCAGAACGCCTTCAGGCCCGGCACCTGGACCCGAATTCTATAGAGCGAGGTCGAGGCGGTGATGAAAAAGTCGCGCATGTCATCGCCGCCCCAGGCGAAGTTGGCGGTCCGCTCGGGCGTCAGGATGACACCGAGGCAAGTGGCGTCCGGCGCGAAGACGTGGATGCCACCGGGGCCGGTACAGTAGAGGTTCTCGGCCGTATCGATCTTCATGCCGTCGGGCGCACCGTCGCCCTCGCCCACGGTCTCGGCCCAAACCCGCCCGTTCGAGAGCGTGCCGTCGGCGCCGTGGTCGAAGACCCGCACATGGCCGCGGTCGGTATCGTTGACGAAGAGCCGGCTTTCGTCTGCTGAGAAGCAGAGCCCGTTCGGTTGCAGGAAGTCGTCGACGAGGAGCTGCAGCGAGCCGTCGTCGCCGTCAATCCGAAAGACGCCCTGGAAGTCCAGCTCCTGCTCGCGCTCGACGCCGAACACCGGCATCCGGCCATAGGTCGGGTCGGAAAAGTAAATCGCGCCCGAGCGGGCGACGATGATGTCGTTGGGGCTGTTCAGCTCTTTGTCGCCGTGGTGCGTCGCCAGCACCTCGATCTCGCCGTCGAGCCCGGTGCGGCTGACGCGGCTGGTGGCGTGCTCGCAGGTGACGATGCGGCCCTGGGCCTCGTAGGCATTGCCGTTAGCCTTGTTCGAGGGCTTGCGAAAGGTGGTGATTCCGTCTGCTGGGCTCCAGCGGCGCATATGGTCGCCCGGCATGTCGGAAAAGATCAGGTGCTTTTCCATCGGGTGCCAGACCGGCCCCTCGGTGAAGGCGAAGTCGCTGCCCAGGGTCTCGAACTCGACATCGTCGCCGACCACGGCGCGAAAGCCCTCGTCCCTGATCTCGACCTTCATGACCGCTCCTCCCGATTTGTAGCCATCTGCAAGGGCCGGCGGCTCCGGCGCCCGAACAAGACTACACCACCCACGGCGGGCGGGGTAAACCGCCGCGTCCGCCCCAGACGACGCCGTGGCCGGCGCGCCTCGTGGCTCAGGAGGTCTCGACGATGGGCGAGGCACGGTCCTCGTAGGGGATGACCTCGGCGATGCATTCCCGATTGATCAGGTGGATTTCGCCGTTCGCCGTTTCCAACGGCAGGAAGGCGTCCTCGCCGTTCAAGAGGTCCTTGATCCGCTGATCGCCGGTGATGAAGACGCAGCCCTCGTAGGTCTTGCCGGTCGTCGTCTCGACGCGCACCGTGGCCCGGTCCTTCGGCTTGCGCGTATTGGTGGTCGCGAAATAGAGGTGGTCCTTGACGATGCGTGCGTCGTCGACTTCCGCTTGCAGCTCCTCATTGCGCTGGCGAAGCTCCCGGATCTCGGCTTCGAGCTGCGTCAGCTCCGACTCGAGGTCCCGTTCGCGATCGCGTTGGCCGGCGACCACTCTCGACGCCGCCAGGGCCCGTGCCTCGAGGCCGTCTTCGTCTGCCATCGCCGTTCCTCCCCAATCTCGTCGAGCGGTCGCCGTCACTGCGTCGATGTCTGTCTGGCCGTCAGGATAGCGCAATCTGAAAAGCAGTTCGACCCGGCCCGCAGCCGAGGAGGAGGCCACCGCCGGAGCGCGCTAGCAGGTTCAGACCGTTCTCAGCCGAGCGAGCGAAAGCCCGAATTGGTGGCCGGAGCGGACGGGCCTCAAGCGACCATCGCTCGATCGTCTTCGCCGTCCTCTTCCTCCGTCGCCCCGTGAGGGACGACGCGGGAAATCGAGGTCCGGTTGAGGATGAATATGCTGGCGTCCTGGGTCTCGAAGGGGATGAAATCGCTGGCGCCATTCAACAGATCGGTGATCCGCTGCGGCCCGGTGACGAAGAGATATCCCTCCAGCGTCTCGCCTTCCATGGTGACGACCGAAACCGCGGTCTTCTTCTTCGGCGCCTTGCGGTATGTGTTGGCGTAGTACATTGGCTCCCCTCCGGATTTTAGTTGATAGTCTAACCTTCTCCCAAATATAGGCGCTCGTCGCCAAAGATTCTGTGACGGGTGTCACGCTCCGGGATGGAACCGCTGCGCCGGCGGCCGCGCTCTCGCGCATTGGTCAGAGCCTTCGTCGGCGGCGCACGCGATCGATCGGCCAGCTGTGACGGCGATCACTCGTCGACGGCCGGAACCGACCTAGATCCGCTGCAGCAAGAAAGAAGGAATTGCCGCCATGCCTCGCGTCATCGTAGCGAAC
>JASLMY010000102.1 GCA_030746295.1 Alphaproteobacteria bacterium
CACCCGTGGCGCCGCCTCCATCTCCGCCACTGGATTGTAGCCGTAGATGCGCAGCTGGCCGGGTGGAAAGCCGTTTTGGAAATCGCCCTGCCGCTCCTTCAAATGCTCGTCGCGGCGGCGCTGAGCCACCGGGTCGGCAAGCTGGAAGTGGCGGTCGGCGGCGCGAGAATACTCTTGCAGCCAGCTCGCCCGCTCGCGGCGGATCGTCTGGTAGCGCAGTAATGCGGCCGGTAGATCGTCCGGCGCGGCGGCGATGGCGCGGCTGAGCACATGGCTGTCCTCGATACATTGCGCCGCCCCCTAGGCATGGTGCGGCAGCATCGCGTGCGCCGCGTCGCCCAAGAGGGCGATCCGCGACTCGACCCAGGTCTCCAAGGGCTCACGGTCGCGTACCGCCGAGCGCATCAGCCGGTCGGTCGCCAGGATGATGCTGCGGACGCGCGGATGCCAACCGTCGAAAGCGGCCAGCGCGTCCTCGACCCGGCCGGTAGCGGACCAGGATTCGATGCTGTCGTCATCCGATGGGACGATGCCGACCCAGTTCAGCTTGGCTCCGCCCGAGACGAAATAGTGGACGAAGCTTCGACCCGGACCCCACCACGTGCCCGAGACCCGGCCGATGTCGAGATCGGCGATACGTTCGGCATCGACGAGGCCCCGCCAGGCGGTGCTCGAGCGCTGTGGTTCGCCGTCGCCGAAGAGCTGGGCACGGACCATCGAATGAATGCCATCGGCGCCGATCAGGGCATCGCCGGTCACCGTCTCCCCACTCTCCAAATGCACCGTCACCGCCGACGCCGACTGATCGAAGCCGATCGCACGGCAGCCAAGGCGGACTCTTTCCAGCCCCAACGAACGGACCAGAATCGCCAGCAGGTCGGCCCTATGAGCGTGGTAGTAGGGCACGCCGAATTCTCGCACCGCGGCCTCGCCGAGGGGTGTCCAGAGAATCTGATCGCCGCTCTTGTAGGAACGAATGTCCAGGCCATCGGGCGCCACGGCGACCTCGGCCAGGGCTTCCGCAAGGCCCAACCAATGCAGCACATGTACGGCGTTCGGGCTGAGCTGTAGCCCGGCGCCGACTTCCTCCAGCGCCGGCGCCTGCTCTAGGAGCACGAAATCGATGCCGAGCCGCCGCAGCCCCAGCGCCGTCGCGACGCCGCCGATGCCGCCACCGACGATTACGATCCTCGGTCCGATGCGCGTCTCCATTCGAATGCTCGCCCCGGGGCTACCCATGTCTGCGGGCGTGGATAATGACGGAGCCGACGGCGGCCAACAAGCCGTTCCGCGCACGGCCCGACTAACGCAGGTTTGATCGTCTCGGCGCTACATACTGTTAAGATGCGGCGGCGCCTTGGCTCCTCGCGCAAGCACATGCCGGCAGAGGTCCGACCCGTTCGATGAAGAAGCTCCTGAAACGGCTCTCGGCGGGACTTGTGGTCCTGTTTCTACTGCTCGGCGCCGGGCTCGCCTTGGCGCCCTACGTCGTCGAGCCGAACGCCTACAAGGAAGATATTCGGGACCAGGTGGCGGCGGCGACCGGGCGGCCGCTCTTCATCGACGGTGATATCTCGATCGCACTGCTGCCCGTGCCACGGCTTCGAATCGCCGGCCTGCGCTTTCCCGACGATACCGGTGCCGGCGCCGAGGGCCAGGCGATGGCGACGGTCGAGGCGATCGAGGCTCGGCTCGACTGGCTGCCGTTGTTGACGGGTACGGTGCGGCTCGCGGAAGTCATGCTGCGCAAGCCGCGGCTGCGCCTCGAACGCCGCGTGGACGGTGGCGCCAACTGGGAAATGCGCCTTGGGCAGACCGACGCGGGCGAAGTCACCTTGCCGACGGTCGCGATGCCGCGTCTTCGCGTCGAGGACGGATCGATCCGCTACGTCGACGCGGCGGCCGGCATCGACGAACGCGTCGAGGCGTTGGAGGCGACGCTCGCCGCCCAAGACCTATTACATGGCCCCTATCAAATCGAAGCGAAAGCGACCAGGCGGCGGCAGCCCCTCACGCTCGCCGCCGCTCTTGGCCGGCGAACGGCAAGAGGACCGCTACCGCTCGAGGCACGCCTCGAGGGCCTGAGCGTCCGGTTGGATCTCGAAGGCGAGCTGGCGGCACCGATTGCCAGCGGCGAGTTTCGCCTGTCGGTGCGCGCGCAGGCGGCGGAGCCGGCCCGGACGATGGCCGCACTGGGCCAGACCCTGCCGCCCGGGCTGTCGGGACCGCTGAACCTCTCCGCAGAGGTTCGGCGTGTGGGGCAGGCCATCCGGGCGGAGCCCTTGGCGCTCACCGCCGGTCCGACCCGCGTCGAAGGCGGTGTCGTGCTCACCCTGGCCGAGAAACCAGACCTTCGCGTCCGCCTCGATATCGGCGAGATCGCATTGGAGCCGCTGTTGGCCGTGGTCGGACGATCCGAGGCGGGGAGGCCCGGGACGGGGCCCTCCGACGTGCCACGACTTACCCTGCCCGAGAACTTGTCGCTGCAACTGCGACTCGGCCTCGAGGCCCTGACCTGGAAGGGAGAGGCGGTCCGTGACGCCGCCCTGCAGGCGAGGCTGGCTGATGCCCGGCTCAAAATCGAGGACTTTCGGGCGCGGCTCCCGGGCGATGGCCGGATCCGTCTTTCCGGTGCGCTGGAGACCACTGCCGGCAAACCGCGCTTTGCCGGCGAACTCAATGGTGAGCTCCGCGATACGGCCGCCCTGCTGGGGTGGCTCGGGGTGCCGCTCGCCGGCGTCGAGAAGGGCCGCCTCGGCCGTTCCAGCATCGAGGCCGTGGTCGAGGTCACGAGCGACAAGGTGGCTGCCACGGCGCTGGCGATGCGCCTCGACGAGACGACGCTATCCGGTACCGTGACTGTCGGCCTCGGCCCCCGCCCGGACGCCGAGATCGACCTCGTCGTCGATCGGATCGACCTGGATTCCTATCGCGGCGAGGTCGGCGGGCGGAATGCGGACGTGGAGGCGCCCCCCACGACGGCACCTGCCGGCCTGCTTGCGACCCTGGCGCCGCTCGCCTCTTTCGACGGCGCGATCCGTCTCGCCGTTGGCGAGGTCGTACACAATCGCCAGCGGATCGTCGGGGCTCGGCTCGCCGCCCGGTTGGCCGACGGCACCCTGACCCTACACGAGCTCGGCGCCGACGACCTGGCCGGGGCCAGTTTGGCTTTCGACGGACGGCTATCCGGCATCGGCGGGACGCCGTCCTTCGATCTCAACTACGCCATCAAGGCCTCGGAGGCGCACGGGTTGATCAGCTTGATCGAGCCCGAGGTCGCCGGGGAGGCCGGAGAATGGGGTGCGGTCGAGATTACCGGGGCGGCCCGCGGCGACGAAGCCCTGGTCGAGTTGAAGACGGCGGCGCGGCTCGCCGGTGTCGTCGCCTCGCTCGAGGGCAACGTCGGGCTCACTGCCGGCGCTCCGGTCGATATCGCACTCGATCTCGAGGCGGACCAGCCGCGCCGCCTACTCGGGCTCCTGGGCCTGGCGTCGCCCGTGGATCTCGGCCGGATCGAGCTGCGACTCGATGCCAAGGGCAATGCCGAGGCGGCGAAAGTGACGGGTGCCGCCTCGCTGCTCGGCGGCCGGGCGATGCTCGCCGGAGAGCTGAAGGGAATTGCGGAAGAGCCCGAGGTTCGGCTGCGGCTGACCGCCGAGCACCCCCGTGCGTACGACCTGCTGCAAGTGCTGGCGCCGGATTACCGGCCCGCTGCCGGTGTCGAGCTCGGGGCGCTGCATCTTGCGGCGGACATTGCCGGTGGCGCCGACCGCCTGACCTTCCGGGAGCTCGACCTCCGCCTCGGCGACAGTGCGCTGTCGGGATCGGCGAGCATTGCGGCCGCGGCCAGGCAGGCCGAGCTGCGACTTCGCGTGGCCAGACTGGACCTCGATGCGGTGTTGCCGAAGCGCCAAACCGACGCGCCGGTGGCACCGGGTCCCGTTGCCGAGGGCGCTGGCTTCGCCCTGCCGGCTGACCTCGGCCTCGAGCTCGACTTGAGCGCTGCCGAAATCGGCTGGCGCGGCGAAAAGGTTCGCGATCTCGTCGTCAAGGCGGCGTTGCAGCAGGGCATAGTCACCTTCGAGCGACTCTCGGCGCTCCTACCGGCCGAAACACGGATCGCCCTCGACGGCGCCAGCAGGCCAGGCGATGGGGGACCGCGGTTCAGCGGCAACATGGAGCTCGCCTCCGCCAACCTCGCCCGGCTCTTGACCTGGCTCGGAGCCGCGCCCGCTGGCCTGCCGGCGGACAGGCTCGGCGGCCTCATGCTCACAAGCCGGGTTGAGGGCGATGCCAGTGAGATCGTGCTCGACGAGTTGGCGGCCCGGCTCGACGATTCCGAGGCCAAGGGACGCATCTCGCTCGGCTTCGGGCCCCGCCCGCGACTCGACGCCGAGCTCGCCGTCGACGGCCTCGACGTCGACGGCTATCTGCCGCGGCCGCCGGCCGGGGCGGAGAAGGGCGAAGAAGCGGCGGCGGTGACGGACGTCGACGGCCTGTTGGCGCAATTGGCGCCGCTCGCCGAAGTCGACGGCTCGCTGAAACTCACCCTCGGCCGGGCCGTCTTGCGGGGCCAACGACTAACCGGAGCCGAGCTGGCATTGGCCTTGGAGGCGGGCGATCTTCGCGTCTCGAAGCTTGCCGTCGACGATCTGGCCGGTGCCAGGCTTGCCGTCAGCGGTGCCCTGATGGGCTTGGGCGGAACGCCGGCCTTCGAGCTGTCCTACGAGCTCGAGGCGGCGGAGGCCCAAGGCCTCGTGGCGCTGTTCGATGCCGGCGCCAAGGCGCCGAGCGAAGGCTATGGCGCCATTCGAATTGCCGGCCGGGGTCGCGGCGACGGCGATGGCGTCGAGCTCGATGGCGAGGCGGCGTTTGTCGGGGCGACGGCGGCGCTCGGGGCCCGTGTCGGATTTCAGCCTGGCGCGCCGGTGACGCTCGATGCCGAGCTGGAAGCGCCCGATCCCGGTCGATTGCTGGCCCTCGTCGGCGCGCCGCCGGTTGCCGCCAGCGGCCCGTTGACGGCGGTCGTCAAGGCGAAGGGTGTCGCCGAGAAGGCGGCGTTCGAGGCCGAGCTGCGGTTCGGCCAGGCGCGGCTCGATCTCGACGGAGGCATAGAGACCGTCGAGGGCCAACCGCGACTGGACGCCGCCTTCGATGCCGGGCATCCGAGGCTGGCCTCGCTTCTGCAGAGCTTCGGCGTCGATCTTAGCCGTGGCGACGAGGGTCGGCTCGGGGCCCTGCGCCTGACCGGGCACGTGCAGGCGAAGGCGGGCGGCCTCGTCCTCGGCCGTCTCGCAGGTGGAATCGCGGCCGCCCGGATCAGCGAGGGCAAGGTCGTATTCTCAGCCTCACCGACCGAAGGTCACAGCGCCAGCCTGCGCCTCGACCGGCTCGATCTCGACCCGATCCTGACCGCTTTCGCCGGCGGCGGATCCGTCGAGGGCGAAACGGGCACGATGCCTGCTTTCGCTCTGCCCGAGGCGTTGAAGGCGGGCCTCGATCTTCGCGTCGCGACGCTCCGTTGGCAAAACCGGGAACTGAGCGGCGTCGCCGTCGAGGCCGAGTTGGAGGCGGGCCGGCTACACCTCCGGAAAGCCGTCAGCCGGCTGCCCGGCAACGGTCGCGTGTCGCTTTCCGGCGTCGTGACGGCGGCCAAGGCAGCTCCGGTTTTCGAAGGCCGGCTGTCGCTCGATCAGAAGGATCTTCGTCCGCTCCTGAAGTGGGCGGAGGTTGCGCCGCCGCGGGTTGGCAAGGAACGACTTCGCCGCCTTGTGGCTTCGAGTGCGGTGCGCGCTGATGCCGAAAGCCTCGCGCTCTCCGATTTGAAGCTCCGGCTCGACGACAGCACGCTGACGGGGAAGCTTCTATTCCGACCTGGACCGCGGCCGTGGATTGGCGGCGAGCTTCGGCTCGACGGTATCGCGCTCGACGACTACGTGCCCGAGGCCTCGTCCGGGAAGGGGCCGAAGGCCTCTCCCCTGGCGCCACTCGCCGGCCTGGATGGCGAGCTCGGGCTGCGGGCCGGCGAGATCGTCTGGCAGGGCCGCTCCGTCCGCGATGTCTGGACGCGGCTGGCGCTTCGGGCGGGCCAATTGGAGATCCAGGAGCTTCGGATCGGCAACCTCGGCGGCGGTGTGCTCGAGGCGGGCGGCAAGATCCGCGATCTCGCCGGCAAGCCCCGCTTCGAGCTCGGCTACAGCCTGAACGTCAAGGCGGTCGGCGGCCTCGTCCGCTTTCTCGATCCGGCGCGGCCCCCGCCCCGGCCGGCCATCGGGCCGCTGGCGCTGTCGGGCAGTGCCCAAGGTGGCCTCGCGGCGGTCGATTGGCGGGCGCGGCTCTCGATCGGCCAGGCCCGCGCCGAATTGGATGGCAGCCTCGCCGGTCTCGACGGCACGCCGTCCTATGGCCTGAACTACGACCTCGAGGCGCCGGACGCCGGCCCACTCTTCGCCTTGGCCGCCGTGACGCCGCCGCTGCCGCCGGCCAAGCTCGGCGCGGTCAGGGCAGCGGGGCGCATCGACGGCAGTGCCGCCCGAATCGCAATCGATACGACGATAGCGGCGCTCGGCGCCAACGCGGTGGTCAAGGGCACGGCTGGCCTCGCCGCCGGGGCGCCGGTGGTGTTGGAGGCACAACTCGACGCCGACGACGCGGCGCCGATGCTGGCGCTGGCCGGGGCGAGCCCGCCGGCCGACCTCGGTGCCGTCTCGGTTCGCCTCAAGGCCGAGGGCACCGCTGCCCAGGCCCGGTTCGAGGCGTCGGGGCGTCTCGCCGGCGGCGAAGTGACGGCGGACGGGGTGCTGCGAGGGCTCGACTCGGCACCCGACTACGACCTCCGGTTCAGCGCCGCCCACCCCGAGCTCTATCGGCTGATCCGGACCGTCCAGGCCGACTATGTAGCGGCCGGCGGCAGCCGACTGGGCGCCGTCCGTGCAGCCGGCCAGGTGACCGGCGGCGCCGACGGGCTGGCGGTATCCGCTCTCGACCTGGCCTTCGGGGAGAGCCGCGTCGGCGGTGATCTGCGCCTCCACTTCGATTCCGTGCGCCCGCGCCTGATCGCCGGCTTGAATGCCGGGAGACTGGACCTGAGGCCATTGCTGCCGGCCGAGGGGCGCGGGCGTCAGGGGCGCAGCGACAGGGTCTTTTCGAGGGAGCCGTTGCCCTTCGATCGATTGCAGGCGGTCGACGCCAAGATCAAGCTACGCGCCAAGGAGCTGCTGACCGCCGATCTGGCACTCAGGGACGTCACCGTCGACGCCATCCTCGAAGGCGGCCGGCTCGTCGTCGAGCCGTTCGATGCCCGGGTCGGTGGCGGCGTGCTGACGGGTGCTCTACAGGTGGCGACCAAGCCGGATGCCGCGCCGACGATGGTGACGCAGCTCAGGGTCGACAAGCTGGACCTTGCCACCATGCTGCGGGATTTGGGCGAAAAGGGCGGCATGAGGGGCAAGCTCGACGGCATGATCGACTTGCAGGGCCAGGGTCGCTCGGTGGCCGAGCTGATGGCCGGCCTGAACGGCCATACCAGCCTGGTCGTCGGCCGGGGGCGGATCGACAACCAGTATATCGATCTGATCGGTGCCGATCTGTCCGGCAATCCGCTGGATCTGTTGAACCCCCTCGCGGCCAAGGAGAGGTACACCGAGGTCAATTGCGCCGTTGGCCGCTTCAACGTCGCCGGCGGCCTGGCCCGGATCCAAGACATGGTCTTCGATACGACACGGATGACGGTCGTCGGCGAGGGCGAGGTCAACCTTCGGAACGAGGCGCTGAGGATCGGCTTGAAGCCGTCACCCAAGGGCCCAGTCGGCGACCAGCTGGCGGGCCGGCTAGGCCTCTCGCTCGGCAATTTGGTCAGGCCTTTCAAGCTGGGCGGCACGCTGGTGCGGCCGCGTCTGGCGATCGATCCGGCCGCCTCGGCAATCCTCCTCAGCCGGGCGCTGGGTGGTGCCGTGCTGAGGGGGCCGGCCGGGATCGCCGCCGCCTTGCTGACGCCGTCGGGAACCGGCAATCCATGCCTCGAGGCGATTGAAGCGGCCAAGACCGGCGTCCGGGCACCCGCCGGGCGGCAAGAGCCAGCGGCCAAGGAACCGGATGCGACCATACCGCGGTTGCCTTCGCCCGGTGACATTCTCAACAAGCCGGCCGAGAAGACGGTGGAGGATCTCCAAAAGAAGCTGCTGGAGCAGCTTCTCAGGCGGAAGTAGGCTCGGCGTCCGCCGAAATTCGTGGAAAGGAACCCGCCGTATGACGCGACCAATGTTGTTCTCACCCCTGCAATTGCGCGGCGTCGACGTGAAGAACCGCGTCGTCGTGGCACCGATGCATCAATATTCGGGTGTCAAGGGCTTTCCAACCGACTGGCATCTGATGAACGCCGGTCGCTTCGCCGTCGGCGGTGCCGGCCTGGTCTTCATCGAGTCGACCAAGGTGGAGCGGCGTGGCTGCGGCACGGTCGGTGACCTCGGGCTCTGGGACGACGTCTTCGTGCCCGAGTTCCGCCGCCTGGCCGACTTCATCCGCCAGCACGGCTCGGTGCCCGGCATCCAGCTCGGCCACAGCGGCCGCAAGGCGCGCCGGTTCCGGCCCTGGGAGGGCGGCCGACCGCTGGAGCCCTCGGCCGAGATCGACGACTGGGACGACTGGGAGCTGGTGGCGCCGAGCGCACTGGCCGACGAAGGCGAGCCGCTGCCGCGGGCGCTCGGTGCTGAGGAGATCCAGGGCGTGGTCGAGAACTGGGGCCGGGCGGCGGCGCGGGCCGACGCGGCCGGCTTCGAGGTCCTGGAGATCCACGGCGCGCACGGCTATTTGATCCACGAGTTCCTCTCGCCGTTGGCCAATCGGCGCAACGACGGCTATGGCGGCTCGGACCGGAACCGGATGCGCTTGGCCATCGAGGTCACCGAATGCGTGCGTGCCAATTGGCCCCAGGAGAAACCCTTGTTCCTGCGCCTCTCGGTCGAGGATGGCGCCGGCTGGGGGCTGGAAGAGAGCGTTGCCTTGGCCCGCACCGTCAAGGACTTGGGCGTCGATGTCATCGACTGCTCGTCCGGCGGCATGACCGGCTCGCCCGTGCTGACGGCCGGGCCGGTCCGCTATGGCTACCAGGTGCCCTATGCCGAGAAGATCCGCGCCGAGGCCGAGATCATGAGCATGGCCGTCGGCCTGATCGTCCATGCCGACCAGGCCGAGGCGATCTTGCAGGAAGGCCAGGCCGACCTGATCGCGCTCGCCCGCGAGCTGCTCTATAACCCCAACTGGCCGATGGACGCGGCAGCGAAACTGGGCCTGGACGACCCCTTCGAGCTGATGCCGAGCCCTTACAGCTTCTGGCTCTCCAAGCGCGCCGGCGCGATCCGCGACCTGACCCCCTCGACCCATCTGACGGGAATCGAGAAGACCGGTTGATGCCGCCCGAGTAGCCGCGTCCGTCCCTGTGTCGCGACAGCGCGGACGCGGAATCGACCCCGACTGCGGCCGGCGTCGGCGGCAACGGCCTACTCGGCTGCAGATACGACCTCCGCCGGTTTCCATGATTTGAGAACCGGTAGCACCTCGGCGGCAAAGAGCTTCAAACCCCGCTCGGAGACATCGTAGGGCGTGCCGCCGAAGCGGAAAGCAATGTTGAGTTCAAAGTCGCCGACGAGCCGGCGTCGTTCTTCGAGCCCGCGCAGGATCTTGTCCGGCGTGCCCCAGCTCGCGGCTTGCATAAAGCCGGTCAACGCACCGTCCAGACCGGTCTGCCGCGCGATTTCGGCCTTCTGCTGGTAGGCGTCGTAGCCCTTCACCGATTTGAAGTGCTCGCCCAGGAATTCGTAGTGATGGAAATTGCTCTCGATGAACTTGCCCTGGTATTGGCGCGCTTCCTCCTCGGTCTCGGCAAGGTCGGTGCCGCAGACGCAGAACTCGGTCAGCATGATTCCCGGCGGCTCTGTGCCGTGATATTCACGATGCAGCTCGCGCCCACGCTCGATCACCGGCACCCGCATCTCCCAGGGCCTGTCGGCGAACATCACGATGTGGGCGCCGAGCTTGGCGGCGGAATCGACCGAGTCCTCGCTGGAGGCCACGGCATAGATGCGCCCGTCGAAGGAATGCTGCGGCCGCGGGCGGATCTCGGTCCGTGGCTGCTTGTAGTGCTTGCCGTCGCCCTCGATGAAGCCGGTCTCGAGGGCTTCGATGATCATCGGCGCCGCCTCGTCGAAACGCTCCCGCGACTCGTCCATGCTGAGGCGAAAGGCGTTGAATTCACGCCGCGCCAGTCCGCGCCCCATGCCGAGGCGAAGCCTGCCCTTGCTCAACATATCGAGTACGGCCGCATTCTCGGCGACGCGTAAAGGGTCGTGCCAGGGCAGGATCACCGCCGCGGTGCCCACGTCGATGTCGGGACAGATGGCCGTCAGATAGGTCATTAGGTTGATGTTGTCGGGCACGAAGGAATAGTCGTTGAAGTGGTGCTCGGCCGACCAGAGGCAGTCGAAGCCCGAGTCGGCGGCCAGCCGGGCGAGCCGAATATCTTCTTCCCACACTTGACCGTCGGGGCAATTTTCCCAGCCATAGCTGGAAAAAATCATCATCAAGCCAACATCCATCTGGTGCCTCACTTGTTCGTTTGAGCGTCGCTGCGTGGGAAGGCAGATCGCCGGCGGAACGCCGCCGCGCGCATTGGCCGACATCCTTCCACGGTACGTTCAAGAACGACCCGCGGTCCCCACAACACCCCAGCAGAGCCGACCAGGCCCCGGCAGTATAACGTCACGACCCGACGGGTCACAATCCGATGGCCTCGGAGCGTGACCGGGACTGATCACCGATCCGAACATGAGAGAAGCATTCCCAGGGATGAATCTTCGGCCCCCGGGAAACCGTGCATCCGAAAAGATGGTATTTCGGTTCCGGCCACACCCGAACCTGCCGGGCCGGCACGCAGCAACTCGAGGCGCAGCCCTCAGTATCGCCGTACGGGCCGGCGGCTTGCGACGAGCCGCGCTTTCTGTTTCTCACGCAAGAAGACGTAGATCCCCGACGACGCGATCAGCGCTATCCCGGCGCTGACCCAGATGTCCGGCAGGTGGCCGAACACGACCCAGCCCCACATGATCGACATGGGTAGGGCGACATATTCGAAGGGTGCGATCGTCGCCGCATCCGCCGATCTATAGGCCTGCGAGAGGGAATAGCCGATGACGGCAGACATGAGGCCGAGCAGCAGAAACCAGACCCAGTCGCCGTCCGCTGGCCAAGTCCAGGCCCGGAGGAGAAAAACGACGCTCTCGTTCTCCGCACCGTCCGCATACCGCCCATCCCCGGCGACGACCCAGAAGCCGAGGCTGACCACGATAAAGGTGCCTTGAATATAGACCGCCATGGCCGAGGCCGTGGACGACACGCCCAGTCGGCGCGTCAGGATTTGCATGCCGGCATAGGTGAAGGCCGCGACGATCGGCAGCAAAAGAATCAATCGGTCGGGCGTTTGCTCCGAGGTGCCGAAGCCCGGGCGCAGCATGACGAGGACCCCGAGGAGCCCGACCAGCACCGCCGAGAGCCGTCGGACGCCGACCTTCTCGCCCAAGAACGGGATCGAGAGCAGCGTGATGAAGAGTGGTGCCACGAAGAAGAGAGCGGTCGCATCCGCCAGCGGGAGTACGGCGAGTGCGGCAAAGAACGACATGTTCGCACCGACGACCAGAAGGCCGCGCAGGACATGCAGCCCGATCCGTTTCGTGCGTAGCGCCCTGAAGCCGCCCTCGAATTGAAGGATGGAGAGGCTGAACAGAATCCCGATCGCCGAGCGGACGAATACCATCTGGTGAAGCGGATAGGCGTCCGAGAACTGCTTGACGATCGCATCGTTGATCGAAATGCAGAACATGCCGAGGATGATGAAACCTATCCCGAGCCTCGCGTTGTTCTCTGATGGCACCGGGGTTCCGGACATGTCGGGCTCTTACTTCGAGGTTGCTCCGCTGAAGAGGTTACGCGCGCGCTTCTCTGGCGCCAGCCTGGCCGGCCGAACGCCGAAGCCGACCGATCTCGACTTGCGCTCGATTCAGGCCGACGGTTCGACGACGAAGCCCGAAGCCTCACCCAGCAGCGTCGCGCGCAGCATGTGGCGGGGCTCTGCGGGATCGAAGTCGGCCAGCGCCACGTGCATGGTGGTCCGGTTGTCCCAGAGCACCAGGTCGCCAACCTGCCAACGGTGGCGGTAGACGTTCTCCGGCGCCGTCGCGTGGCGGCAGAGGAACTCGATCAGCGGCCGACTTTCCGCCGGCGTCATGCCATGGAAATGCGAGACCCGCTCGCTGACATAGAGTGCCTTTATGCCGCTCCTCGGGTGGTGTCTGACGGCCGGATGGGCGATCGGCGGGTTGATTCGCCGGAGCTCCGCCACGTTCTCCGGGTTCCGCTCGCCGATGCCGGCGGTGAGGCCGATGTCGTAGACGGCATCCAGGCCGTCGACAATGGCTTGCATCTTCTCCGACAACGTCTCGTAGGCGCGGACCATGTTGCAGAACATGGTGTCGCCGCCGATCGAGGGTCGCTCGGCGCAGTGCAGGACCGAGGCGGCGGCCGGATGGCCCGTGTAGGAATAGTCCGAATGCCAGTTGCGCCCGGTGTTGCGGGTCTCCGACGGCTTGCCGCCGATTTCCCGGTTGGTGATCTGCAAGATCTCCGGATGGTCGTCCAGGCGGTAGAAAGGGGTCGCGTCGTGCCGGTCGAGGTCACCGAAGCGGCGCGCGAAGCCGACCAAGGCCTGGGGCTCTTGCGGCCGGCCGCGTAGCAGCAACAGATGATGTTCGTCCCAGGCCTGGCGGATGGCGGCGACGACGCCGTCCTCCAAGTCCTCGGCCGGATTGATACCGCCGATCTCCGCGCCCAGGGCAAAGCCGAGGCGGTGGAGCGTGAAGGGCAAGTTGCGGCCGCGATCGTCGTTGTCGGTCATTGTTGGCTCCCGATGTCGTTCGCCAGCCTAGGCCGGGAATTCGACGCCGGGCAAGGCCGCCGCCGGCATCACCCCGCGACGGCGAGGGCGACTTCAGGTGCGACCGCGCGGCGGTCGGCGAGCATCTGCGTCGTCTCCCGCGACCGGCCAAGGGCCGCCGGATCGAGTCTCGCCACGGCGATGCCGGCCTCGCTCGGTCCAGCATCGGCCAGGACACCGCCGTCGGGGCCGTAGACGGCGCTGCGGCCGCCGTAGTCGAAGCCGTCGTGGCTGCCGACGTAGTTCGAGAAGGCGAGGTAGACGGTGTTCTCCAGCGCCCGGGCCGGGAAGTATATCTCCCGCCGGCGGTCGGAGGTGCCGAGCGGAAAGGCGCCCGAGACGAGATAGGCGTCGGCGCCGGCCAGCGCCAGGGCGCGAGCGTGCTCGGGAAAGCTGGAGTCGTAGCAGATGCCGAGCCCGAGCCGCCAGCCGTCAACGTCGATCATGCAGCCCGCCTCGCCGAGGACGAACCAGCCCTTCTCGGGCCCGTCGAGGTGTTGCTTGTCGTAGGTGGCGGTCACCGTGCCTTGTCGGTCGATGGCGATCGCTGAAAGGCCAAGCCCACGGGTGTTCCGAACCGCGCCGCCGACGACGGCGACGATCCCGCTGCGCCGGCAGGCCTGGCGGATCGGCGCCAGCTCGGCCCCTTCCGGGTCGACGACGCGACAGCGCGAGTCGGCGTCCGATTCGACGGGGCCTTCCTTCATCTGCTCGGCGGGATAGCCGGTGACCGACAGCTCCGGGAAGACCAGGACGTCGACGCCATGCCGGCCGGCGGCGTCGATCAAGGCGACGTGCTCCGCCACGTTGGCCGCGACATCACCGCCCACGGCAGCGAACTGCGCCGCGCCGACGGTCAGGGGCGCATTGTCGGTCATCGCGGCAAGTCCTTTCGTCCCGCTTCCTGGTCTCACTCCGCCGCGTCGGCGGTGGGGAGCTTGTGGTCCTTGAACTGCTCGCGGAGCTCGACCTTCTGGATCTTGCCCGTTGCCGTGTGGGGGATCTCGTCCGTGAAGACGACGTCGTCGGGCAGCCACCACTTGGCAATCTTGCCTTCCATGAAGGCCAGGATCTCCTCGGCCGTCACTTGGCTGCCGGTGGTGCGGACGATGACCAGCAAGGGCCGCTCGTCCCATTTCGGGTGCGCCACGCCGATCACCGCCGCCTCGGCGACGCCCGGGCAGCCGACGGCCAGGTTCTCGAGCTCGATCGAGCTGATCCACTCGCCGCCCGACTTGATGACGTCCTTGGAGCGGTCGGTGATGTGCATGAAGCCGTGCTCGTCCAGCGTGGCGACGTCGCCGGTGTCGAACCAGCCCTCGGCGTCCAGGATCTCGCCGCCCTCGCCCTTGTAGTAGCTGTCGGCGATCCAGGGGCCGCGCACCATCAGGTGGCCGAAGGTCTCGCCGTCGCGGGGTAGCTCGTTGCCCTCGTCGTCGACGATCTTCATCTCGACGCCATAGATGCCGCGGCCCTGCTTGACCTTGTAGTCGAGCTGCCGCTCGTAGGGCAGCTGGCGCAAGGCCGGCGTCATGTGGCCGGTGACGCCCAAAGGGCTCATCTCGGTCATGCCCCAGGCGTGCACGACGGTGGTGTCGTACTTGGTCTCGAAGGCCTCGATCATCGAGCGGGGGGCGGCCGAGCCGCCGATGACGTTGCGCTCGAAATGGGGCAGTTTGTTGCCGCTCTCCTCGAGATACTGCAGCAGGCCGAGCCAGACCGTGGGCACGCCGGCCGAGACCGTGACCTTCTCCCGGTCCATCAGCTCCCAGACGCTGGCGCCGTCGAGCGCCGCCCCCGGCAGCACCAGCTTGGCGCCCGACATCGGCGCCGAATAGGCGATGCCCCACGAGTTGGCATGGAACATCGGCACCACCGGCATCACCGCGTCGTCGGCACAGAGCCCCATGACGTCGTGCATGCAGGCGGCATAGCTGTGCAGCACGGTGGAGCGATGGGCGTAGAGGACGCCCTTGGGGTGCCCCGTGGTGCCCGAGGTGTAGCAGAGCGACGAGGCCGTCATCTCGTCGAAGACCGGCCACTCGAAGTCCGCCGGCTCAGGCCCGATCAGGCTCTCGTAGCAAAGCGCGCTCGGCAGCGAGGTCTCCGGCATGTGCGCTTCATCGGTCATCACCACAAAGGCCTCGACCGTGTCGAGCTCGCCCGCCAGCCCTTCCAATAGCGGCACGAAGGTGAGGTCGGTGAAGACCAGTTTGTCCTCGGCGTGGTTGGCGATATAGGCGATCTGCTCGGCGAAAAGACGGGGGTTGATGGTGTGCAGCACCGCGCCCATGCCGGAGACGCCGTAGTAGAGCTCGAAATGCCGGTAGCCGTTCCAGGCCAGCGTCGCCACCCGGTCGCCGAGCTGGACGCCGCGCTTCTCCAGCGCGCGGGCGAGCTGCAGGGCGCGATCGCGCGCGTCGGTATAGCTATAGCGGTGAATCGGCCCTTCGATGCTGCGGCTGACGACCTCGGCCCGGCCGTGGTAGGTGGCGGCATAGTCAATCAGCGACGAGATCAGAAGCGGTCGTTCCTGAATCAATCCCCGCATGGCGGCGTGCTCCTCGTCCTCCCGTTCCGGCGACGGCGCTCGGCTCGCCCAGTTATAGCGCCCGACGGGCTGATGGCAACGGGCCGGGTCAGCCCTCCTTAAGGCGGCGGACCAGGGCGGCGCGCTTGGTCAGCTGTGCCTCGATCGCGGCCAGCAGCTCTTCGGAGGTAAAGGGCTTGGTCAGATAGTCGTCGGCGCCCTCCTCCATCGCCCGGCGTGCCGAGGCCCGCTCGGTCGCCGCGGTGACGAAGATGATGGGGATGGCCTCGGTGTCGAGATGCTGGCGCAGCATTGCCATCGCCGCGAAGCCGTCGCCCTCGGTCATCATCACGTCGCAAAGAATGACGTCGGGGTGGAAGTCGTGGGCGATGGATACGCCGGCGAGGCCGTTTTCGGCACCGCGCGCTTCATAGCCCTCGAAAGAGAGCATCTTGACCATGCGCTCGCGGATGGGTGCCTCGTCTTCGATTACCAGAACCCGTCTCGGCGCCGTGTCGTCCATCGCTGGATCCTTTTCAAGCGGCCATCGGCAGCCGCACCAGCACTTCGGTACCCTCGCCCTCTTGGCTGGAGAGCTGCAGGGTGCCGCCGAGCCGCTCGACCGATTGCTTGGTGATGGTGAGGCCGAGACCGGTACCGGAGATGGCGCCGACGTTGGGCGCCCGGTGGAAGGGGGTGAAGACGGCATCCTGCTGGTCGGCGGGAATGCCGATGCCGTGATCCCTGACCCGGATCTCGGCGCCGCCGTCGGCGGCGCCTAGAGAGACCTGCACCGGCGTTCCTTCGGGCGAGAAC
>JASLMY010000103.1 GCA_030746295.1 Alphaproteobacteria bacterium
CGACGAGGTCGCTTCGGCGGCGGCGGAGCGCCTGGCGGAACGCCTGAACGTCACCCTGCTGCTGACCGGCGACGTGGCGCTATCGCCGCCCGCGGTCGTGACGGTGCCCATGGTGCACGGCCGTGCGATCACGGCGCAGGGACATCTGGGCGCCTTCACGGTGGAGATCGAGGATTATGCGGCCGCCAAGCCCTCGTCTCGGGGGCAATTGGCGTTCGAGCCGCCGGCGCGGGATCGGGGCCGCTCGGAGTGCGATCTGATCTTGGATCTCAGAGGCGCGGCGCCGCTTTTCGCGTCGACGAAGAAGCGTGACGGCTATTTCAACCCAGATCCGCGTGATCCGCTGCAGGTGGAGAAGGCGCTCTTCGATCTCGTGGACCTCGTCGGCGAGTTCGAGCGGCCGCTCTATGTCGACTACGATGCCGGCATCTGCGCCCATGCGCGCAGCGGCATCGTCGGCTGCTCGCGGTGCATCGACAATTGCCCCGCCGGCGCCATCGTCGCTGATGGCGACGCAGTCGCAATCGATCCTTTCGTCTGCGCCGGCTGTGGCAATTGCGCGGCCCTCTGCCCGACGGGCGCGGCGAGCTATACGGTACCGCGGCTCAACAGCACGCTCGAGCGCCTGAGGACGATGCTGCTGACCTATCGCAAGGCCGGCGGCACGCACCCGGCACTGTTGTTCCACGACGGCGACGACGGCGAGGCGATGCTCGACGCCCTGGCCCGCCACTACGACGGCTTGCCGGCGCGCGTCTTGCCCTTCGCGGTCAACGCAGTGACGCAGGTGGGGTTGGAAACGTTACTGGCGGCGGTCGCCTACGGCGCCGAGCGGATGCTGCTGTCGTTGCCGCCCCGAAACGTCGACGACGCCTCCGGGCTCAGGGAGACGGCGGCCTTGGCCAACCACATCCTGGAGGGGCTCGGCTACGGAACCGAGCCTGTCGACGTGATCGAGGAGGCGGACCCAGAATTGCTGAACAGCCGATTGTGGCATACGGACGCCGCCCTGCCCGCGGTGGCGGAGCCGGCGACCTTCTTGCCCATCGGCGGCAAGCGCGAAGTGCTGGCTCTCGTACTCGAGGCGCTGCACAAGGCGGCGCCGGCACCGGTCGATCGGCTGTCGCTGCCGGATGGTGCTCCCTTCGGCACCGTGGCCGTCGACGTCGCGAACTGCACCCTCTGTCTCGCTTGCGTCGGGGCCTGCCCGGCCAAGGCGCTGGGCGACGACCCGGGCCACCCGCGGCTCACCTTCCTCGAGCGGGCCTGCATCCAGTGCGGCCTCTGCCAGCGCACTTGCCCCGAGAAGGTGATCTCGTTGCAGCCGGGCCTCGACTTCACGGCGGCGGCCCGCGACCTCCGCACGATCAAGGAGGAGGCGCCCTTCGAGTGCGTGCGCTGCGGCGCCCCGTTCGGCGCCCGATCGACGGTCGAGAACATGGTCGCCAAACTGGCCGATCACGCCATGTATCGGGACGAGGCATCGCTGAACCGCCTCAGGATGTGCGCCGACTGCCGCGTCATCGACATGAGCGAGAGCGACGCGGATCCCTTCGCGATCGGCTCCCGACCGGTGCCGCGGACCACCGACGACTATCTCTCAGGCAAGCTGGCGGACGACGACGACGATGCCTAGGCATCCGCGCGTCGGAGTCCGGGGTGCGGCTACTTCTCGGCCCAGGATAAATCTGGCCATTGGCGGTGCCAGTCGGTCGCCTGCTCGTAGGCGTGGGCGATCCTGAGCGCCATGCCCTCGGCGCGGCCTTTGGCGTGAATCATCAGGCCGATCGGCATCCCCTTCGAGGTGAAGCCGCAGGGCACCGAGATGGCGCAGAGGCCCAAGAGATTGCCGATGCAGGTGTTGCGTGAGTATCCGGCGTTCCAGCGCTTGTAGGTGTCGGTCGTGGCGTCGACCTCGGCCAAGGGCAAGGCTGCCTGCATCGTCGTCGGCGCGATAAAGGCGTCGACGTCTTGTAGGCTGGCCTCGGCGCGCGCGGCCAGCGCCTCGCAGGCCTTGACCGCGCCCAGGTAGTCGACGGCAGAGGCCGCGCGTCCCTCGGCGACGCGGAACGCCAGCACCGAATCGTAGGCATCGAAGTCGTCGCCCAGGCATTCCCGGTGGGCGGCGCTGGCCTCGACGCTGCTGATCAGGAGCCGTGGGTTCGCTTCCAGCACCTCGGCCGCCTCGGGAAAGGCGATGCTGTCGAGCTGCGCGCCGAGGCCCGCCAAGACCTCGCCCGCAGCTCTGACCGCCTGTTCAACCTCCGCATCGGCCTCGTCCCAAAACAGGGTTTCGGCGATGGCGATCCGCAAGCCGTGGACGCCGCCTTCGAGCGCTGACATCACGTCCTGTGGAACGGCCCCGGCGGTGGATCGATCGCGTGGGTCGGCGCCGTGCATGGCCTGGTAGACGAGGGCCGCGTCCGCGACCGTGCGGGTCAATGGCCCGACCGAGTCCAAGGTCGCGCTCAGTGGGAAGACGCCGGCGCGGCTGACCTGTCCGACCGTGGTCTTGAGACCGACCGTGCCGCAGAGCCCCGCCGGGATGCGCACCGAGCCGCCGGTATCGCTGCCGAGCGCCATCGGCACCAGGCCCGCACCAACGGCGACGGCCGAGCCGTTGCTCGACCCGCCCGGCACGTGATGCGTCTCGGACCAGGGGTTCTGGGGCGTGCCATGGTGATGGTTGATGCCCGGTGCGCCCATGGCGAACTGCACGGTCTGGGTCTTGCCCATGAGCACCATGCCGGCGCGTATCAGCAATCCGACGACGGTCGCGTCGGTGTCGGCGACGTTGTCCGCCAAGGCGTCCGAGCCGGCCGTGGTGGGTAGGCCTTGGACGTCGATGATGTCCTTGGCCGCGAACGGTATGCCGTGCAGGGGGCCGAGGTCATGCCCGGCCCGCAGTGCCAGCTCGGCCGCCTCGGCCGCCAGCAAGGCGCGTTCGCGCGGGATCAGCCGAAAGGCGTTCAACGCCGGGTCGATCGCCTCGGCTCGAGTCAGCAAACCTTCCATCAGGGCCACCGGCGAGAGCGCGCCGTCGTGGATCTTGCGGGACAACTCGGTGATCGGAAGCCAATGCAAGGGAATCTCGGCCAAGGCGGTATCTCCCATTCAGATGTTGGCACAGAACCGGTCGGCTAGAGGGCCCGAAAGACCTGCGTCCGCGCCCGGATGTGGTCGGCGAACTGGTACCAGCCGCGCATCTCTTGGAATTCCGGCGTCTCCAAGGCCTCCGGTCCCGCCAGCTCGTAGACCGTGGCGTAGACCCTGGCGGAATCGCTGGCGCGCTCGCCGTGATCGGTCAGCGAGGCATCGGTCGCCGCGAGGTAGCGTCGGCCGCCGAGCACCCCCGGACAGGCCAGCGCTTCGGGCAGATGGACCTCGTCGTACCAGGTGTTCCACTCGGCTTCGACGGCCGGGTCGATCTCGGCGGTGACGATCAAGAGGCAGTTCGGGAAGTCGGACATGCCGTGACGCTCCTGCTGCGAGGATCGCGCCCCCCGGTGTGTCGCGGGCGCCCTCCTCCTCTTCGCCATTCTCTCACAAATGGCCCTGACGGCAATCGGGTGGCGCCTGGCGTGGGTGTCCACTGCTGGGGCAGAAGGTCTATGCTGCCGATATGCTACGGCGCAGTGACCCTAGACTTGAAGGATATCAGATACCGCCATGGCGATGATCACGGACAGAGACCCGATCAGCTTCTCGGACCCGCTGCCGGACGAGGTCGACATCGTCGTTATCGGTGCCGGCATCGCCGGGACCGCGACTGCCTATTTTCTGGCCGAGCGGGGAACGCGGGTGCTGCTCGCGGAGAAGGGCCGGG
The DNA here is from genome assembly GCA_030746295.1 of Alphaproteobacteria bacterium. The sequence goes on from JASLMY010000103.1 coordinate 3,827, forward strand.
TCGCCGGCGAGCAGTCGAGCCGCAATTGGGGCTGGGTACGCCAGCAGGGGCGCGATTGGGCCGAGCTGCCGATCATGATGGAATCCAACCGGATCTGGCGCGGCTTGGCGGAAGCGACCGGGGAGGGGGACCTCGGCTTCACCAGGTCGGGCTGCGTCTACATGGTCGACGACGAGGCGAGCCTCAGGAAGTACGAGGCCTGGCACGAGATCGCGAAGCAGCACCAGCTCGACACCAAATTGCTGTCGAAAGCCGAAGTCCAGGCCCGCTTCCCCGATATCGCCGGCGACTGGCTGGCGGCCCTGGTGACCGAGAGCGACGGCCGGGCGGAGCCCGCTCTCGCGGTGCCGGCGCTCGCCCGCGCGGCCCGCGCCTTGGGCGCGATCGTGATCGAGGACTGCGCGGTCAGGACCCTCGACGTCGAGGGTGGCAAGGTCGCGGGCGTGGTGACCGAGAAGGGCCGGGTGCGCGCCGCCCAAGTGGTACTCGCCGCCGGCGCCTGGTCGACCCATTTCGCGGCCAACGCCGGCGTCAGCTTGCCGCAGCTGGCGGTCCGATCGACCGCGGCCCGGACCGGGCCAGCGCCGGACGTCTACGGCAACAACGTCTCCAGCCCCGGGCTGGCGCTGCGCCGCCGCGAGGACGGCGGCTATACGGTCGCCACCGGCGACTTGGCCGAGCACTACCTCGCCCCGGCCTCGTTCAAGTATTTCACCAAGTTCCTGAAGCTCCTCAAGCTTTCGGCCAAGGACGTCCGCCTCAGGCTCGGCGCGCCCAAGGGCTATCCCGGCGCCTGGGGGTCGCCGAGGCGCTGGTCGGCCGAGGAGGTGAGCCCCTTCGAGCATATGCGGGTCTTGAACCCGGAGCCTTCCGCCGCCGTCGTCGGACGCATTCGAGAAAGGTTGCCGAAGCGCTTTCCCGGCCTCGCGGGCGTCGAGGTCGCCGAGGCTTGGGCCGGGATGATCGACGTCACTCCGGACGCGGTGCCGACGCTTGGCGAGGAGGACCGGTTGCCGGGGCTCTACATCGCCACCGGGCTCAGCGGCCACGGCTTCGGGATCGGTCCCGCGATCGGCCGCATCATGGCGGATCTGCTGACCGGCCGTCCCCCTGGGCACGATCTCGCGCGCTTTCGCCCGCGGCGATTTTTCGACGGCAGCGAGATCGTTCCCGGGCCCTATTGAGGGTCGTCCCGTCCGCCATCGCTGGCATCGCTGCGCCAGCTTGATGCATGTCAATGCCCAAGCGTCCCGAGGGGGCGAAGTATCGTGCCTGACGAGTGTCTGTCGCATGAGGAGGATGGACCGATGGCACGAAAGGCGAAGGAAAAGGCGGTCGAAACGAAATCCGACGAGGCACCGGTACCGGCCGTGCCGGAGACCCGGCATCCGCTGTCGGATCTCAGGGAAGAGATCGATCGGGTCTTCGACCGCGCCTTCCACGGCTGGCCCCATTTAGGCGGCCTGCTCGCGGAATGGGACCCCTTCCGGGACATGGAGTCGGCGTTTGCCCGGCGTCCTTTCGGACGCTTCCCGCAGACCGACATCCAGGAGGGCGACAAGGACTTTACGGTCACGATCGAACTGCCGGGCGTCGACCTCGAGGACTTGGACCTCGCGGTCGCCGACAACACCTTGACGGTCAAGGGCGAGAAGAAATCGGAAAGAGAGGAGGAAGAGAAGGGCCACCACTTGAAGGAGCGAAGCTATGGCCGTTTCGAGCGCTCGTTCCGACTGCCTGAGTCGGCTAATCCCGAGAAGATCGACGCCAGCTTCGAGAACGGCGTCTTGAGGATTACCCTGCCGAAGCGCGTGGAAGCCCAAAAGAAGGCCCGCAAAATCAACGTCAAGGCCAAGAATTAGCGCCGCCGAGGACGCGGTCGTTCGCGATCGCCATCGGATCCACGGTGGCGAAGCCGGGATGCTTTCTTGACCCGCAGAAGATCGGTCGACGGAGGGAGGGACGCAGGCGCCATGAGGACGATCAGGGTCGTTGAAGGCCTGGACATTCCGATCGGCGGCGCGCCTGAGCAGACCATCTCGGACGGTCCGGCGGTGTCTTCGGTCGCCCTCCTCGGCGAGGACTATATCGGCCTCAGCCCCAGGCTACGGGTTCAGGCCGGCGACCGCGTCAAGCTGGGCGAGGCGCTCTTCACCGACCGACGACACCCCGAGGTCAAGTTCGTCTCTCCGGGATCGGGCATCGTCAGTGCCGTCAATCGTGGTGCGCGGCGTGCCCTGTTGTCGGTCGCGGTCCGCCTCGACGGCGACGAGGCCGAGAGCTTTCCGTACTGGTCTTCTGCCGAGCTGTCGGTAATGGGGAGCGGCCAGGTGCAGGAGTTGCTGCTGGCCTCGGGGCTGTGGGCGGCCTTCAGGACCAGGCCCTACAGCAAGCTGCCGGTGCCGGGGACGACGCCGCGTTCGATCTTCGTCACTGCGGTCGATACCAATCCACTGGCCCCGCGCCCGGAGGTCGTCATCGCCGAGCAGGCCGTTGCCTTCGCCGATGGCATGACGGTGGTCTCACGCCTGACCGACGGGCCGATCTACCTTTGCAAAGCGCCGTTCGTGGAGCTGCCCCAGGGTCGATCGGGCAAGGTGCAGGTGGCCGAATTCTCCGGCCCGCATCCAAGTGGCCTGGCCGGCACCCATATCCACTTCCTCGACCCCGTCGGTGCCGGCGGCACGGTCTGGCACCTCGGCTATCAGGACGTCATCGCCATCGGCAAGCTGTTCACCAGCGGCCAATTGTGGACCGAACGCATCGTCGCCCTGGCCGGGCCGCCGATGAAACGGCCGCGCCTGGTCAGGACGCGCCTCGGCGCCGATACATCGGCGTTGACCCAAGGCGAGCTCGCCGACGGGCCCACTCGGATCATATCCGGCTCGGTTTTGTCGGGGTCGCTGGCGGCACGGCCCCGCAACTTCCTCGGACGCTACGACAACCAGGTCTCGGCGCTTGCCGAGGCCGGGCAGGGCGTCGCCGACGATGCCTTCTCGATCTATGGCGCCGCCGCCGCGCGAAAGGGGCACGCGCGGTGGCACCGCTTCACCAGCGCGCTGCATGGCCGAAGGACCGCGATGGTGCCCCTCGGCGGCTTCGAGCGAGTAATGCCGATGGATGTTCTACCGACGCAGCTGCTGCGCGCGCTGTTGGCGGCGGACCTCGAGACGGCGCAGGCGCTGGGCTGCCTGGAGATGGACGCCGAGGATCTGGCGCTCTGCAGCTATGTCTGCCCCAGCAAGCAGGACTATGGCCCGGCGCTCCGCAACGCCCTGGCCCAGATCGAGATGGGTGCCTAATGCCGTCGTCGCTTGCCACCGTTGAACCTCGCGCCTCGGAGTCGATCGGCCTCCGGCGTGGAATCGTGCCCGTGACCGCGGCCGAGATGGCCGCGTCGACGCGGCTGGCGCCGCATATACGCGACGGCTTCAGCCTGGAACGGGCGATGCGTTGCGTGGTCGTCGCCCTCGTTCCCTGTCTATTCATGGCGCTCTATAACACCGGGCTGCAGGCCAACATCGCCCTGGCGGTGGCTGGGTCGAACGCCGTGCCCGACTGGCGTCTGGCCTGGCTTCGGGCGATGGGGCTCGGCATTCAGCCATCCGATTTCTGGGCCGCGGTGGTGCATGGGGGCCTCTACCTGGTGCCGGTTCTGGTCGTCACCGTGGTCGTCGGCGGCCTCTGGGAACGTCTCTTCGCCCACTATCGCCGGCGTCCCCTCGGCGAGGGCTTCGTCGTCGTGGCCCTGCTCTTTGTCCTGCTCTTGCCGCCGACGATCCCGCTCTGGAAGGCGGCACTCGGCATCTCCTTCGCGATCGTCGTCGGCAAGGAGATCTTCGGCGGCACCGGCCGAAACTTCCTCAATCCAGCGCTCGTCGGCATCGCTTTCCTCTACGTCACCTATCCGAAGGACATGGTGGTGGAGACGGCGTGGGCCATTCCCGACGCATTCACCAGCGCGACCTATCTGCAGGAAGCGGCCGACAAAGGGGTGGCGGAGATCGCCTGGCTCCCGACGGCCTGGCTCAAGACCTTCCTCGGCCTGGTGCCGGGCGGGTTCGGCACGACATCGACGCTGGCCTGCCTCATCGGTGCCGGGTATTTGCTCTACACCCGGGTCGCCTCGGCGCGTGTGATGGGCGGGGTGCTGCTGGGCATGCTTCTGACCTCGCTGCTGGTCAATCAGCTCGACGGCGTCGGCAATGCCTATGTGGGACTGCCGTGGTTCTGGCATCTGACGATGGGCAGCTTCGCCTTCGGCGCCGTCTTCCTGGCCACCGATCCGGTCAGTGCGGCCGCGACCAACAAGGGTCGATGGATCTACGGCCTTCTGATCGGCTTTGCCGTCGTGGTGATCCGGGTCCTGAACCATTCCCATCCCGACGGCATGATGTTCGCGATCCTGTTGGGCAACATATTCGCGCCCCTTATCGACTATCTGGTGATGCGGGCGAACATTCGACGCAGGATGCGGCGCCGTGGCTAGTGACGACCAGAGCATGGAACGATCGAACGGGCCCTGGCGGCGCTTCCAGGCGCTCGCCAACGACAGCCCGGCGAAGACGGTGATCATGACGCTCGCCGTCGCCTTCCTCGGCTCGGTGTTGGTGGCCGGCTCGGCGGTTTTGCTCCGGCCCTTGCAGATCGCCAACAAGGAGGCGGAGCGCCGCGCCCGCGTCGCCGAAATCGTCGCCCAGCTGGATGACGGCGAGGCGCTGAAGATCGAGGCGCGCGTCGTCGACCTGGCGAGTGGCCGCTACGTCACCTCGATGGATCCGCTCGGATTCGACCAACGCCGTGCCGCCCGGGACCCGGAGCTGAGCCTGGAGATTCCGGCCCAGGATGATCTCGCCGGTCTGAAACGCCGCGCCCGCTTTGCCGTCGTTTACCTGGCCCAATCGGGAGGGCGGACGCGGGCGGTGGTGCTGCCGGTGCGCGGTAGCGGCTTCGCCTCGATGATCTATGGCTATATCGGACTGGCGGCGGACGCGAACACGGTCGTCGGCATCAGCTTCTACGAGCATGCCGAGACCCCGGGCCTGGGGTCCTTGATCGACAGCCCGGCCTGGAAGCGGCAGTGGCAGGGCAAGAAGGTCAGAGACGAAGGAGAACTCCTCAGGCTCGGCGTCGGACGCGGGCGGATCGAGCCAGGCTCGGAGGCGGCATCCTACCAGGTCGATGGCCTGACGGGTGCGACCTGGACCGGCCTCGGGGTCACCAATCTGCTGCACTACTGGCTCGACGAGAACGGCTTCGGGCCCTACTTGCGCAAACTTCGAAGACGGCAGGGTTGAGAGATGCGGAACGGTACGACCAAGGCCTTTCTCGCCCCCCTCGTCGGCGACAACCCGATCACCTTGCAGATTCTCGGGATCTGCTCGGCGCTGGCGGTGACGAAGACGGTGGCGACGGCGCTGGTCATGTCGGTGGCGGTGATCTTCGTGCTGGTGGCAGCGAATACCTCGGTCAGCCTGATCCGCAATCACATGCCGCGCAACGTGCGGCTGATCATTCAGATCACCATCATCTGCTCGCTCGTCATCGTCGTCGATCAGGTGCTCCGGGCCTTCGCCTACGGCCTCAGCAAGCAGCTCTCGGTCTTCGTCGGCCTGATTGTCACCAACTGCATCATCCTGGGCCGGGCCGAATCCTTCGCGATGCAGAACCCGGTCCGGCTCGCCGTCATGGACGGCCTCGGCAACGGCTTCGGCTATGCCTGGATCCTGCTGGTCGTCGGCGCCGTCCGCGAGCTCTTCGGCAGCGGTTCCCTGTTGGGCGTCGAGATCCTGCCGACGGTGGCGAACGGTGGTTGGTTCGACCCCGTCGCCCTGATGCTGCTGCCGCCGAGCGCCTTCTTCATCATCGGCTTCCTGATCTGGGCGATCCGGGCCTGGCAGCTGGCGCAGGCCGAGGCCCGCGAGTTCGAAGAGCGGGCCGCGACGGCGGAGGAGGTGCGCGCCTCATGACCGGCTATGTCAGCCTCTTCGTGCAGGCCGCGTTCATCGAGAACCTTGCGCTCTCGTTCTTTCTCGGCATGTGCATGTTTCTCGCTGTTTCAAAGCGGGTAGAGACGGCCTTCGGCCTCGGCCTCGCAGTCTTCGTGGTGCAGACGATAACGGTGCCGGTGAACCACCTGATCCATAGCTATCTCCTGAAGGAGGGAGCGCTGGCCTGGGCTGGCCTCGGCGATATGGACCTGGGCTTTCTCTCCCTCATCAGCTTCATCGGCGTCATCGCGGCGATGGTGCAGATCATCGAGATGACGGTCGAGCGGTACTTCCCGGCGCTGCATCAGGCGTTGGGCATCTATCTGCCGCTGGTGACCGTCAACTGCGCCATCTTGGGCGGCTCGCTGTTCATGGTCGAGCGCAGCTACGACTTCACCGAGTCGGTGGTCTACGGCGTCGGCACGGGCTTCGGCTGGGCCGTCGCCATCTGCGCGCTGGCCGGCATCCGCGAGAAGCTGAAATACAGCGATCCGCCCGCGGGGCTGGAGGGCATCGGCCTCACCTTCATCGTCGTCGGTTTGATCTCTCTCGGCTTTCTGGGCTTTTCGGGGATGCATGTCGGATGAGCTGCCATCTCTCTCGGGTCGGGGTGTGAGATGAGCGAAATCGCACTCGGGGTGACGCTGTTCACGGCCATCGTCCTGCTGTTGGCTCTGCTGATCCTGGCGGCGCGCTCGGTACTGGTGCCGAGCGGCGAGGTCGAGGTCGTCGTCAACGATCGGCGCCGAATCAAGACCGCCGTCGGCCGCAAGCTGCTCGCCGTCCTAACCGAGCTCGGGATCCACCTGCCGTCGGCCTGCGGCGGTGTCGGCACCTGCGGGCAATGCCGCGTCCGGGTGCCGTCGGGCGGCGGCGCCGTGCTGCCGACGGAACGGACCCGGATCAGCCGGCGCGAGGCGGCGGAAGGCGATCGGCTCGCCTGCCAGGTGACGATCCGCGAGGCGATCCGCGTCGAGGTGCCCGAGGAGGTCTTCGGCGTCAAGCAATGGGAATGCACCGTGCGCTCGAACCGGAACGTCGGCAGCCTGATCAAAGAGCTGGTGCTGGAGATGCCGCCGGGCGAGACCATCGACTTCCGGGCCGGCAGCTACGTGCAGATCACCTGTCCGCCTTACGAGCTCGACTTCGCCGATCTCGACATCGATGCCCCCTTTCGGGGCGAGTGGGACCGCCACGACCTCTGGCGCTACCGGGCGGGCACGGAGGAGCCGACCGCCCGCGCCTATTCGATGGCCAACTATCCCGAGGAGAACGACATCGTCATGGCAGACATCCGCATCGCGATCCCGCCACCGAGGGCGCCGGAGACGGTGCCGCCGGGTATCGTCTCGTCCTACATCTTCGGTCTTGGGCCGGGCGACAAGGTGGCAGTCTCAGGGCCCTACGGCCACTTCTTCGCATCCGAGGGCGAGGGCGAACTGGTCTTCGTCGGCGGCGGCGTCGGCATGGGGGCGATGCGCTCGCATATCTTCGACCAACTGAAGCGCATCGGTACGGGGCGCAAGATCTCTTTTTGGTACGGCGCGCGCAATCGCCGCGAAATTCTCTATCGCGACGCGTTCGACCGGCTGGCGGCCGAGCACGCCAATTTCGAATGGCATGTCGTCCTCTCCGAGCCGACGGCCGAGGACGCCTGGGAAGGCCTGACCGGCTTCGTTCACGAGGCCCTTTACGAGCGCTACCTCGCGGACCATCTGGCGCCCGAGGACTGCGAGTATTATCTCTGTGGTCCGACCCTGATGATCCGAGCGACCAGCAACATGTTGGATAGCCTCGGTGTCGGTCCCGAGAATATCGCCTACGACGATTTCGGGAGCTAGGCCATGGCCCGTGATCTGACGCGCAGAGACCTGATCCGGAACGCCCGCGGACTGGCCTTGGCGACCCCGTTTCTAAGCTTGGTGGCGTGTGATGACGGGCGCGGGCGTCGCCCGTTGACGCAACTCGGCGGTGCCACCATGGGCACCACCTATCACGTCTTGATCGATGCCCTGCCGCCGACCGCGGACGTCGCCGCCCTCGAGGCCGCCGTCAAGGCCGTTCTCGACGGCGTCGACCGGCGCATGTCGACCCATCGAGCGGATTCCGAGTTGTCCCGCTTCAACGATGCCGGCGCCGGCTGGCTCTCGGTGTCGGCCGACACACTGGCGGTCGTCGAGGCGGCACAGTGGGTGAACCGGCTGTCGACCGGTGCCTTCGATCCGACGATCGGGCCGCTTGTCGATCTATGGGGCTTCGGCCCGGCGCACCGCGAGCCGGGCATGCCGGCGGGCTCGCGGATCAGGAAGGCGATGCCCCGAAACGGCCTCGCCGACGTCAGAGTGGGATCGTCGCCGCCCGCTCTGGGCAAGGATCGGCCCGAGCTTCGTCTCGACCTCTCGGGCATCGCCAAGGGCTTTGCCGTCGATGCCATCGCGGCACGATTGCGCGACCGGGGAATTGGAAACTTTCTGGTCGAGGTCGGCGGCGAGTTGCGCGGCGGCGGCTACAGCCCGCGCGGCGACGCTTGGCGGATCGGCATCGAGCGGCCGCCGGGGTCGTGGGGCCTGCCGCAGCGCCTCGTCGGCCTGGGCGACGGCGCGCTCGCGACCTCAGGCGACTATCGGATCTTCTTCGAGCACTCAGGACGGCGCTATTCCCACATCATCGATCCCACGACCGGCAGGCCGGTGGCGCACGGGCTCGCCTCGGTGACGGTCGCCGCGCCGACGACGATGGCGGCCGACGCCCTCTCTACCGCGCTCATGGTGCTGGGCCCCGAGGCCGGTGCCGAGCTTGCGGCACGGGAAGACATCGCCGCCTACTTCATCTCCAGGCGCGGCGAGGGGCTGCACGAGCACGCCTCGCCCGCCTTCGCCTCGCATCTGATCGGCTGAGGATGAAACAATGATGATCTTCATTCTCAGCTTTGCCGTCGTCTCCTTGGCCGTTCTCGGGATGGCGGTAGGCGCCTTGGCGGGCCGACCGCCGATCAGCAACGGCTGTGGCCGGCTCCGCGACGGCGACTGCGAATGCGGCAGGGACGCACCGTGCGAACGGGGCGACCGACCTGGCGCGCGGACGAGCTGACGGGTCGAAAATCATGCAACAGAAACGCACTGTCAGAGACTATATGGCGAAGGAGCTGGTCACCTTCAGCCCGGACATGGATCTTCACCAGGCCATCAAAATGCTGTTGGCAAAACGGATTTCCGGCGCCCCGGTGGTCGACGACCAGGGCGGTCTGGTCGGCATCTTGTCGAAGAAGGACTGCCTCAAGGTGGCTTTCGCGGCCAGCTATCACAAGGAATTGGCCGGCCCGGTCGCGGACTACATGAGCACCTCGGTCGAGACCGTCGACGCCGACGACGATATCGTCGAGGTGGCCGAGCTCTTCCTGAGGAGCACCTATCGCCGGTTCCCGGTCATGGAGCGGGGACGGCTGGTGAGCCAGATCAGCCGTCACGACATCCTGCAGGCGATAGAAGACCTCTGGTGAGGGCTCGCCGGTCGGCTCGGAAGTCAGCCTGGAGGCGAAGCCGTCCCGACCCTTGTCGTCGCCAACCAGCGGCGAGACAATGACGTATCGTCAGCTTTTCGGCGGGCCATGATCGATAACCACGCCATCCATGTCTTCGAGCTCGTCCTCGGCGTGCTGATCATCGCGGCGATGTTCCTGCGGCTCTGGTTCGGGCGGATGGGGGCGCCGTCGCTGGTCGGGTTCATCCTGCTGGGCTTCGTCGTGCGGCTGATCGACAGCACCGTTCCCTTCCTAACGGAAGCCAGCCTGCACATCCTCGAGTTCCTGGCGAGCACCGGTATCTTCATCCTGCTGTTTCGCGTCGGCCTGGACAGCAACGTCCACGGCCTCGTCTCCAAGCTGCCGCGAGCGGCCCCGATCTGGATCGGAAACGTAGTGCTGAGCGGCTTGCCCGCCTATCTGGTTTGCGACTGGTGGCTCGGTCTCGCTCTCGTCCCCAGCATATTCGTCGCCGTTGCGATGACGGCGACCAGCATTGCCGTCTCGACCGAGATGTGGCGCGAGGCCGATGCTCTCGACAGCGCCGACGCTGAGACCTTGATCGACGTCGCCGAGCTGGACGATCTCTCCGGCGTGGCGCTGCTGGCCTTGGCGCTCGCCGTCGTCCCGGCGCTGCATTTCGGCGACGGCAGACCGGTGCTCGCCATCGCGGGCGACGTGACGCTCGTTTTTGTTGTCAAGGTGGCGCTGTTCGGAACGCTCTGCGCACTCCTGGCGCGCTACGGCGAACGCCATATCGTCGCGGCGCTGCGGGCCACCGGCGAGCCGAGTTCCGCATTGATCCTCATCGGCGTCGGCTTGATCATCGCGGCGGTCGCCTCGCTCTTGGGCTTCTCGATCGCGATCGGTGCCTTTTTTGCCGGCTTGGTCTTCAGCCGCGATCCGGAAGCGGTCCGGCTCGAGACCGGGTTCCTGCAGCTGCGCGACTTCTTCGTACCGTTCTTCTTCATCGCCATAGGGTTTCGAATCGACCCGGCGTCGCTCGGCTCCGCGATGGGCATCGGCGGGGCGCTCTTGGTCGTCGCCGTCCTCGGCAAGGTCATCGGTGCCGGCGTTCCGGCGTTGCTGACGACCGGTGGGACGGGGGCGCTTCTGATCGGCGTCAGCATGGTGCCGCGCGCCGAGATCGCCATGGTGATCGGCCAGCAGGCCCGCGAGCTCGGCGATTGGGCGATGCCGGCCGAGGTCTATTCCGGCATCGCCCTGGTCTCGCTGGCCACGTGTCTCGTTACGCCCTTCGCCGTCCGCGCCCTGCTCCGGCAGCGCGCCCGAGAAGTTCGCCTAGAGGAGTGACCGGTCGAGGCGGCGCGTCGGCCCAGATCGGCCGCGGCTACCTGCCATGCTTCGCCAGCCACTCGGCCGCGCGGCGTTGGGCCTCTGCGATCTGGTCGGGGGTCATATGACCGGCGATCTGGTCAAGCCCGACCGCCGCGCCCCGATAGCCACGGGCCACGGCGATAGACCACCACATGTGCGCCAGGACGAAGCTCCGCGGCACACCGTGGCCGTTGCCATACATGAAGCCCAAGCTGTTCTGGGCACCGACATGGCCCTGCGCCGCGGCCTTCCGATACCACTTCACCGCCTCGCCATAGTCCTTCGGGATGCCGTCGCCGTTGGCGTACATGATGCCGAGGTCGTGTTGGCCGAGCGCAAGCCCTTGCTCGGCGGCCATCCGGTACCACCGGAAAGCCTGGGCATGGTTTCGCGGTACGCCCATGCCCTCGCGGTAGGCGGCCGCGAGGTTGTAGGCGGCCTCGGCGTCGCCTTGCTCGGCCGCCTGCCGATACCACCTCACCGCCTCCTTGGTGTCCAACGAGACGCCGCGGCCCATTTGGTACATGAAGCCGAGGTTGTTCTGTGCCTTCGCAGCGCCCTGCTCGGCCGCCCTCAGAAACCATGCTGCCGCAACCCTATAGTCCCTCGGGACGGCGAGGCCTTCTTCATACATGACGCCGAGGTTGGTCTGCGCTCTGGCGTCACCCTGCCGGGCCGCGTCGCGATACCAGCGCATTGCCACCAGGTCATCCCGAGGGACGCCGTGGCCGTATCTGTACATGACGCCGAGATTGAATTGGGCCATCGCATGGCCCTGCGCGGCGGCCTTCCGATACCACCTGCGTGCCTCGCCAAAGTCTTGGGAAACGCCGTGTCCGTTTCGATACATGACCCCAATATTGAACTGGGCGTTGGCATCGCCTTGCTCGGCCAACGGTCGCCACTCGCGCAAGGCCCAGGCGTAGTCGCCGGGCTGGTCCGCCACAAAGCCCTTGTGGCGGTTATGCGCCGCCGCTGGCAACGTCAGTAAGACGGCCAGCACGGCAACATGCAGGTGGCGCATGATATGTCCCCTTACCTTGGCGCGAGGACAACATAGAGCCACTGGGAACAATCTCAAGGTCGATCAGCGACAATTGAACGAGACGTAACGGCTTCCGTTGCGCCGCCGCATGCAACCGCGAAAATGGGGCAGCCGGCGTGTCGACGAGGGGGCAAGAAAGGGCTCGGCGTTCGTCTCGCCCTCGATTCCACCTGTTCGAGGACGAAAAGGCGTCAGTCAGGAGCGCCGCTCACTTGACCGTCAGGCAAGCGCAGTCGGCCCGCTCGGCGACGCGGGAGGAGACGCTGCCCAGCAACAGGTCGGCCGCGGACCCGAGACCGCGTCTGCCCATCACGATCAGGTCCGCCTTGCATTCCTCGGCAAAGGCCATGATCTCGTGGGCGGCCTTGCCGAGCCTGATTTCGGTCCGAACCTCTTGGACACCCTGCTCGTGGGCTCGGCTTGTCGCCTGGCCCGCGACGGGGTCGGCGATCGCGGCCAGCGCCTCACGCTCGGAGTCCTCCAAGTGCTCGAGCCTCGACAACCGCTGAAGCCCGACGCGAGCGCTGGGAATATCCTCCGCCACGTGCAGC
>JASLMY010000104.1 GCA_030746295.1 Alphaproteobacteria bacterium
AACTTATTGATTCTTATATCAGAATCGTCTCAAAAGGTCAGCAATTGCCGCTTCCATCCGGGAAATCCGGGTTGAAAACACGCGAGGTCGAATCTTCTTCCCTTCTTTTCGAACAGGCGCCGACCTGGCCCGGCCGATTTGGCGTATAGTCGCGCTTCGATCCCGGATTTTGGGCGTGAGGAGGGGAGGGGCGGCGATGGCTCGGACTGCAGTGCACTATCTCGAATTGGGGGAGGTCGCCCGCCGCATTCGGTCCAGGGAGATCTCTCCGGTGGCGCTGGCCGAGGCCATGCTGCGTCGGATCGAGCGACACGACCGCAAGCTGCGTGCCTATGCGACGGTCACTGCCGAGCTGGCGCTGGCGCAAGCCGGCAAGGCAGAGGCCGAGATCGCCAAGGGGCGCATTCGCGGCCCGCTGCACGGCGTGCCGATCGCGGTCAAGGACCTCTGCTACACCCGCGGCATCGTCACGGCGGCGGGGATGCCGCTCAACGCCCGCTTCAAGCCGCGCCACGACGCCACGGTGGTCAAGCGCTTGCGCGATGCCGGCGCGGTCCTGCTCGGCAAGTTGCAGATGACCGAAGGCGCCTTCGCCGAGCACCATCCAGACATCCCCGCGCCCCGGAACCCATGGAACGGCGCGCATTGGACCGGCGTCTCCTCCAGCGGCTCGGGCGTCGCCACGGCGGCCGGCCTCTGCTACGCCTCGCTCGGCTCGGACACCGGCGGCTCGATCCGCTTTCCCTCCGCCGCCAACGGCCTGACGGGCCTGAAGCCGACCTGGGGCCGGGTCTCGCGCTACGGCGTCTTCGACCTGGCGCCGAGCCTCGACCATGTCGGTCCGATGTGTCGCAGCGCCGCCGACTGCGCCGCCATCCTGGGCGCGATCGCCGGCCCCGATCCGAACGACCCGACGGCGGCACCGCTGCCGGTGCCGAACTACCTCGCCGGTCTGGAGCGGCCGATCCGGGGCCTGCGTATCGGCATCGATTCCGCCTACAACGCCAAGGGCGTCGATACGGAGATGCGCCGCACCGCCAAGGACGCGGCCGCGGTCTTCAAGGCGCTGGGCGCCGACCTGCGGCGCGTTAGCTTTCCCGACGTGGAGGCGGTGACGCGGGAATGGATGGCGCATTGCGGGGTCGAGACCGCGCTTGCGCACGAGGCGACCTATCCAAGCCGCAAGGCGGCCTACGGACCGGCGCTCGCCGGCCTGATCGAGCTCGGCCGCGGCCTGTCGGCGATGGACTACCAGCGCCTGCGCCTGACCCGCCAGAACTTCAACGGGGCGCTTGCCCGGATGTTCGACGACATCGACCTGTTGCTGATCCCTGCCCAGTGGCGGGCCTCGCCGACGCTCGACGAAATCCAGGCGCTGCGCCGTAACCAGAAGGGACGGCCTTCATTGATGCGCTTCAGCGCCCCCTTCGACTACAGCGGCAGCCCGGCGCTGACCCTGCCATCGGGCTTCACGCCAGCGGGCATGCCGATCGCGATCCAGCTCGTCGGCCGCCATTTCGAAGAGGACGTGGTGCTGCGCGCCGGTCACGCCTTTCAACGCGAGACCGATTGGCACAGAACGCATCCGAAAATCTAGCTTGGGAGCGTGTCGGCGATGAGCGAGCGCGACTGCGACGTCTTCGAGATCGAGAACCTGATCCTGCAACGCGGCATCACGCTGCCCAAGGTCGAGCTCGCCTACCAGACCTATGGCAAGCTCAACGGCGACAAGTCGAACGTCATCCTCTACCCCACCTCCTATGGCGCCCAGCACACCGACATCGAGTGGCTGATCGGACCGCGGCGAATCCTGGACCCGACCGACTGGTTCATCGTCATCCCCAACATGTTCACGAACGGCCTCTCGACCTCGCCCAGCAACATGGCGCCGCCCTTCGGGCCCGAGCGCTACCCGGTCTTCACCCACTGGGACAACGTGCAGGCGCAGAGCCGGCTCCTGACCGAGGTCCTTGGCGTGGAGAGCCTGGCGCTGGTCTACGGCTGGTCGATGGGCGCGCAGCAGGCGCTCCATTGGGGTGCCATCTTTCCGGAGCGGGTGCAACGGATCCTGGCGCTCTGCGGCTCGGCCAAGACCTCAATTCACAACCAAGTCTTCCTGCAGGCGGTGCGGGCGGCGCTGACCGGCGATCCGAGCTGGCGGGGCCACTACTTTGACGCGCACCCGACGCGGGGCCTGCGCGCCATGGGCCGGGTCTATGCCGGTTGGGCGATGTCGCAGGCCTTCTACCGCGAGCGGGTTTACGAAGAGGTCGGCTTCGCCTCGCTGGAGGACTTCCTGGTGCGTGGCTGGGAGGCGAACTTCCTCCGGCGCAACGCCCACGACCTCCTGGCCAGCCTCGATACCTGGGCCCAGTCGGACATCTCCGACAACGAGATCTACGGCGGCGACCTGGCCCGCGCGTTGGCGGCGATCACCGCGCGGGCGATCGTCATGCCTTCGTCCACCGACCTCTATTTCACGCCCGAGGACAGCGAGGCCGAGACGCGGTTGATGCCGAACGCCGAGTTCCGGCCGATCGAATCGATCTGGGGCCATCGGGCCGGCAACCCGACCCTCAATCCGGCCGACGAGGCGGCCTTGCGGGCGGCGGTGACGGATCTGCTGAGCGAGAGTTGAGCGCGGCGCCCGTGGCATAGTCGCGCGTCTGATAACGACAACCGTCAACAAGAAGGAGAAAGAGCTATGGCGCTGACGTTGGAGGAAGCGAATCGCATCGCCGCCGGGGCCTTGGCCAAGGCCGAGGCGCTGGGTATCAAGATCAACGTCGCGGTCTGCGATGGCGGTGGCCGCCTGATCGCCTTTCAGCGCATGGACAACGGCTTTTGGGCCGCCGGCTTCGGCTGCCAGGGCAAGGCCATGGCCTCGGCCGCCTTCGGCCGGCCGAGCGGCGACCTCACCGAGCGGGCCGACCACCCCACCTTCCGCGGCATCGTCGCCGCCGAGGGCGGCCACATGATCCTGGGCCAGGGCGGCATGCCGATCGTCCGCGACGGCGTCATCGAGGGCGCCTGCGGCGTCGGTGGCGGCACCGGCCAAGAAGACGAGGACTGCGCCCGGGCGGGCATCGACTGCCTCTGAGCCCGCCGGGGCCGGGCCATGTGGGACAGCCTCTGGCGGAACGCCACGCTGGCGACGATGGCGGGCGACGGCGCCTCGGGCCTGGTCGAGGCCGGGGCACTGGCGGCCGAGGCAGGCCGCATTGCCTGGCTGGGGCCGGAGGCGGCACTGCCGGGGGCGCCGGCAACGCTGGCCCATGAGGTGCATGACCTCGGCGGCTGCCTAGTGACGCCGGGCCTGGTCGACCCGCACACGCATCTGGTCTTCCTGGGCTCCAGCCTGACCGATTTCGAGGTCCTGGCCGCCGGCGGCGGCCGCGCCGATTTGGAGCCGGCGGGTGCCGGCATCATCGGCCTGGCGCTCCGCACCCGGGAGGCGAGCGAGGAAGCGCTCTTCGAGGACAGCGCCGGGCGGATCAAGGCCCTGATCCAGAACGGCGTCACCACGGTCGAGAGCAAGTCCGGCTCGGGCCTGGATTTCGACTCCGAGCTGAGACTGCTGCGGGTCTCGCGCGCGCTCGGCCGCGCGTTCCCGGTCGATGTGGTCTCGACCTTTCTGGGCGCCCACGGCCTGCCGCCGGAATACGCCGGGCGACGCGACGACTACGTCGACTTCCTGGTCGCGCGGCTGCTGCCGGCGGCGATCGCGGCCGATCTCGTCGACCAGGTCGACGGCTTCTGCGACCGGGCCGGCTTCACCCATGCGCAGATGTCAAAGCAGTTCGACCTGGCGGTGGCGCACGGCCTGCCGGTGAAGCTGCATGCCGACCAGTACACGGATTTCGGCGCCGGCGCGCTGGTCGCCAAGTATGACGGTGTCTCGGCGGACCACTTGGAGTACGCCTCCGAGGCAACTATTGGGGCCATGGCCGAGGCCGGCACCGTGGCGACCTTGATCCCCGGTGCCCACTGGTCGCTGCACGAGACGACGCGGCCGCCGGTGACGCGCTTCCGCGAGGCCGGCGTGGCGATGGCGCTCGCCACCAATTGCAACCCGGTCAGCTCGCCCGCGACCTCGCCCAGCGTCATCATGCACATGGCCTGCCACCTCTTCGGCCTGACGGCGGCAGAGGCGCTGGCCGGCTTTACGGTCAACGGCGCCAAGGCGCTCGGTCTCGAGGCCGACCGCGGCAGCCTCGAGGTCGGCAAGCTCGCCGACCTGGCGGTCTGGGAGGCGCGCCACCCGGCCGAGCTCTCCTATTGGATTTCCGGTACCGCCCCCGTCACCGTGATCAAGCGCGGTCGGGTCGTGCACGTTCGGGCGCCAAACGGGCCAATCCCGCGTGCCTGAAGACGGCCCTATTGGTAGTGGTGCTTCAGGCCGGTATCGAACATGGCGACGATGTTCTCGGGCGGCACCTCGTATTGGATGTTGTGGACGGCGTTCAGGATGTAGCCGCCCTGCTTGCCGAAGACGTCGATGCAGTGCTGGGCCTCGGCCTGGACCTCGTCGGCCGAGTGGTAGGGCAGGATCTCCTGGGTGTTGACGCCGCCCCAGAAGGCCATTCGGTCGCCGAACTCGCCCTTCAGCCGTTCGGGCTCCATGTTCCGGGCCGTCACCTGCACCGGGTTCAGGCAGTCGACGCCGATGTCGACCAGATGGTCGATGAATTGGTAGGCCGAGCCGCAGCAGTGGAAGAGCGACTTGCCTCCGGTAAGCGACTTCAGCGTCTGGATGATGCGCTCATGGCGCGGCTTGATGAGCCGGCCGTAAGTGCCGTCCGGGTCGAACATGCAACCGTCTTGGGTGCCGAGGTCCTCGCCGAAGAAGATCACGTCGACGTTCTCGGGCCCCGCCTCGCGGATCATGTTCTCCGAGGCGCGGATATTGTAGTCGGCCAGCCGATCCATCAGGTAGCAGGCGGCGTCCGTGGCCTTGAAGAGGTCTTTCAGGAAGGCCTCCATGCCGCGCAGGCCATAGGCGCGGTGGATCACCTGGTCAGGCACGTTCAGGACCAGGCAGTAGTCGCCCGATTCCTTGTAGCGGGCCACCTGCTCCTTGACGCCGGCGGCGATGCCCGGGTCGTCGGGATCGGGCCAGTCCATGGCGTCGATCCGATCCCGCGTCAGCTTGCCGCCGTGGAGCGGCCCATCCTTGTAGAGGAAATGCTTATCGTCGCTGCCGACGGTACCCTTGAAGGTGACGCCGAAGTGATCGATGTAGGTCAAGTCGTCGACCCAGCGCCCGCCGGCGCCGCGGCGACCTGGGGCGATAATCGGTCGGGTGTCGACGCCAAAGCGCTGCAGTACACTTTCGTCCGGCAATGCCAGATGGTTCAGCTTCGACATCATGCGGGTCTCGTGCTCGAGCCCCAGATGCGCCTTCAGCCGCTCATACGCGTCCAGCACGATGCCTGAGGCGCCGGTGCCGGCGAGGTCGATGGGCACGCGGTCCGGCTCCTCATGCGCGATCGCCGCCAGCACCCGTTCCCTCGGTGTCCAAGACATGGTCTCTCCCCTTCTCCCTGCGCGGACGCCTGCAAAGCGTCGGCCATGGCATTAGCGCTAGATTATCATAGCAGGCCGGTGGAACGATGGGATGCGGCCCTTTGGCACACCGCTCCGTCGCCGCCCCTCTTCAAGCCGCGGTCAGGGCCAGCATCCAGAGAACGGTTCCAAATCGCGCGATCTCGGCCCAGCGCGGCGGCCCGGCATAGCGGTTGGCGCTCCGCCAAACGGCGACGACGATCAGCACATTGTAGGGAACTGGCAGCAGGAAGGTCAGGACCAGGAGAACCGGGTCGGCGTCGTTGCCGATCAGGATCAGAAAGAGGGCGCTGGTAACGATGTTGAGCAGCAACCCGTAGCCCACGGCGTAGTGCCAGAAGGCTTCCGCCAGCGGGATCTCGCCAGCGCAAAGACGACTGATCAGCGCTCTCATGCGCCCGAGTATACACCGGCCGCGGGCCAGCGGACGTCAGGGCGCGTGTCGAGCCAGGAAGTCGCGCAGCGCCCGGGCGCATTCGGGGCCGTGCGAGAACGAGACCCCGTGCCGGGAACCGGCGATCACGTGCAGCTCGCAGTCGGGCATGGCGCGCCAGCGTGCGGCCTGCTCCTCGACCGAGACGAAGGGGCTGTCGTCGGGGGCGATGGCGAGCGTCGGCAGGCCGATCTCCGGCAGCGCCGAGGTCAGATCGACCTGCACCAGCATGTCGACCAGGTCGACGCAGGCCTCCGGTGCCGAGCGGCGCTGCACCTCGTGGAACCAGTCGTACATCGGCGCGTTCAAGGCTCGATCGTGGAAGCGCAGGCCCATCAGCTTTTCCGACCATCGGTCCATGCCCAGTGCCGCAACGTCGTCGCGAAGCCGCTGGGCATTCTGGATGCTGCCGCCCCGGTGCGCCGCCGACACCGTGGTCAGCGTCGCCAGGGCACCGGCGTGGTGCGCGGCCATGTAGAGGCCGACCGTGCCGCCGGTGGATTCGCCGACGAAATGCACCCGCTCCACCCCTGCCGCCGCCATCACCTGCAGCACGTCCTCGGCGATCTGCTCGATCAACCAGCCCGCCGCCCCGGCCGGCACGAAGGAGCGGCCGAAGCCGCGCAAGTCCATGCGGATGATGCGATAGCGGTCCGCCAGCTCGGGCAGCCAGGTGACCCAGATGTCGTGATCGATGGCGAGGCCGTTCAGGAACAAGATGGTCTCGGGCGGCGCCTGCCAGGGCGGCACGAGGTCCGAAATCTCGTAGTAGAGGTCGCCTTCGGCGCGCTCCAACATGGGCATGACGGGTACTCCGGCATAATCGCGTTCGACCGACAGTCTATTGCGCCGGCGGCCGAGAACGAAACCGAACGTGGCCTCGCCTCTGCCTTCTCGCCATCGGCCGGCGCCCTCTGTAAGGTTGCGGGCCCTCGGCAAGCAGTGTTGGAGCCCCCGCATGACCCCGTTGCGACCGAGCTGGGTCGAGATCGACCTCGGCGCGCTGAAGCACAACGTCGCCCTCGTGCGCCAGCGCGTCGGCCAACACGTTCGCATCTTCGCCGTGGTGAAGAGCCACGGCTTCGGCTGCGGTGTCGCGGTTGCCGCGAAGACGGTGGTCGAGGCCGGCGCCGATGCGCTCGCCGTCGGCAATCCCGACGATGTTCGGGCGATCCGCGAGGCCGGCATCACGGCGCCGGTCCTGCTCTACGCCTCGACGCCGCCCGAGGCCGCGGCCGAGGTCGCTGCGTTGGGCGCCATCGTCACCCTGCACGATATGGAGAGCCTGGCGGCCTTCGCCGCCCTCGACCGGCCGGTCGAGGCCTTCATGAAGGTCGAGGCCGGGTTGGGCCGCCTCGGGATCCGATCGGAGGACTGGCCAGCCGCCTTTGCCGCCGCTTGGGAGTCGAACGCGCTCAGCCTCACCGGCATCTACACGCATCTGAATGGCCCGGACGATCGGGACGGTATCGCCCGCCAGGTGGCCGCGTTCGGACGCGCCGCCGAGGCCGGGCGGGCGGCCGGCTATGACGACCTCACCCGCATGGTGGCGAGCAGCCATATCGTCCTCGGCTATCCGGAGCTGAACTACGAGGCCGTCAACCCGGGCCGCTGTCTCTTCGGCCTGATCGACGGCCATTGGGCCGAGAGGGCGCCGATGCGGCCGGTGATCGCCGCCGTCAAGAGCCGGATCATCCAGGTGAAGGAATTTCCGGCGGGCGAGCGGGTCGGCTTCCTGGGCGCGAAGCCGCTTTCAAAAGCAACCCGCCTCGCCGTCCTGCCGCTTGGCTTCGGCGATGGCCTCAACCACCAGGCGCCGCTCGGCGAGGTCTTGGTCGAGGGCCAGCGCGCCCCGGTCGTCGGCCGGCGCGGCATCGAGCACACCGTGGTCGACGTGACGGAGCTGCCGGCGGTACGGACCGGCAGCGAGGTCGTGCTGCTGGGACGCCAGGGCGCCGGCGAGATCAGCGGGGCGGAACTTTGCGGCTGGCTGGGTTTGCCACAGATGGAGCTTCTGCCCCGGCTGGCGGGGACCCTGCCGCGGCTCTATCTCGAATAGGCGCGGCGGGAGATGAAGGAACAGGAATGACGGCGGTCGAGACGAGCGACGCGACGTCCGAGGCGGCCCGGGTCGGCGGCGGCCTTGACCCCTTCACCTTCGAGGTGGTCAAGAACCGGCTGGCCTCGGTCGCCGACGAGATGGCCCTGACGGTGACGCGGACAGCGCGCTCGTTCATCGTCAAGGAAGCGCTGGATTTCTCGACCGCGCTCTTCACCGCCGACGGAGAGCTGGTCGCCCAGGGCACCTGCCTGCCGCTCCACCTCGGCAGCATGCCCTCGGCCCTGGACGCGGTGCTGGGCGCCTTCGGCGAGGAGATGGCGCCGGGCGATATCTTCGCCCTCAACGATCCATATGACGGCGGCAGCCACCTGCCCGACATCATCGCCGTCAAGCCGGTTTTCGAGGCGGGGCGAAAGATCGGCTATGCCATGTGCCTGGCGCACATGACCGACATGGGCGGCCGGGTGCCGGGCAGCATGGCCTCGGACTCGTCCGAGATCTACCAGGAGGGGCTGCGCCTGCCGCCGCTCCGGCTCTATGCGGCCGGCCGGCCCGACGAAGCGGTCTTTCGTATCCTCGAACGCAACGTCCGCGTTCCCGACAAGGTGCTGGGTGACGTCCGCAGCCAGATCGCGGCCCTCGGCGTCGGCGAGCGCGGCCTTATCGAGATGGTGCAGCAATTCGGGCTCGAGGACTTCCGTCGCTACTGCACCGAGTTGCTCGACTACACCGAGCGTTTCACCCGCTCCGAAATTGCCAAGCTGCCCGACGGCAGTGCCGTCTTCACCGATCACATCGACGGCGACGGCATGGGCTCGGGCGCGATCACGATACGGGCTCGGGTGACGGTGGCGGGCGATGCCATGGAGATCGACTTCGAGGGCACCTCGCCACAGGTCAAGGGGGCGATCAACTCCGTCCACAGCTTCACCGCCTCGGCCACCTGGGCTTGCGTCCGCTCGATCCTGGATCGCAACATTCCGAACAACGCTGGCTACTTCCGGCCGATCGTCGTCAAGACGCGCCGGGGCTCGGTCGTCGACCCGCGCCCGCCCGCCGCGGTGGCGGCCCGCGGCCTCACCGCCGACCGGGTCGCCGACACTGTCTTCGGGGCGCTGGCCCAATTGGCACCCGAGCGGGTTCCGGCCTGCGGCCAGACCGCACCCGATATCGCCGTCAGCTTCGGCGGCTACGACCATGACGGCCGGCCCTTCGTCTTCGTCGAGGGCATCGTCGGTTCCTGGGGCGGCGGGCCGGACCGCGACGGTATGGACGCCTCCACCGGCACCATCGTCAACTATTCGAACACGCCGGCCGAGATGCTGGAGGCGGAGCAACCGCTCCGGGTCGAGCGCTACGGCTTTGCGGCCGACAGCGGCGGCGCCGGCCGCTTCCGCGGCGGCTTGGCGGTCGAGCGGCATATCCGCTTCCTGGCCGAGGAGGGGGCCTTGCACGTCCGCACCGATCGTCACGACCACGCCCCCTATGGCCTGGCGGGCGGCGGCGTCGGGGGCCATACGGCGCTCCGGGTCTGCCGCGCCGGGGGCGACGAGGACGCCTTTCATGCCTACCTTCGGACGACGGTCCGAAAGGGCGATTTGCTCGAGGTGCGGCTCGCCTCGGGCGGTGGCTTCGGCGATCCCTTGGCGCGGGAGCCGGAGCGGGTCCTGGCCGATCACCTGGAGGACAAGGTGACGATTCCCCACGCCGCCGAGGCCTACGGCGTTGCGATTGCCGGCACGCCGCCACGGGTTCAGGAAGCGGAGACGGCCGAGCTTCGCAGCAGACGCCGGCGCGACAGGACGTGAGGCGGCCTCTGCCCTGACGGCTACCGCCGGCTTAGGCGCTTTGCTACCATCGCCCGAGGAGTGGGCGGTCCAGCAGCGGCCCGGAGGCCCGGTCCGAAGGCGAGGTGATGGCCAACGAGAACGATGCGAAGCCCGATTATCAGGCGATGAGCCAGGCCGAGCTGATCGGCGAGCTGGCGCGGCTCCGCGAGGCCCTGGCGGCCTTGCCGGAAGGCTTCGTGCTCTACGACAGGGACCGCTACCTCAGCCTCTGCAACGACAATTTCCGGGATACCTACCCCTGGGCCCGAGACCTGATCGGGCCGGGCCTGCGCTTCGAGGACCTAGTCCGGGCGGGCGTGGCGGCGGGCGCCTATCCCGAGGCCGAGGGTCGCGCGGAGGAATACCTCGCCGACCGCTTGGCCCAGTACGAGGATTGCGAAGGCACCTATCTCAGGCAGTTGACAGATGGCCGCTGGCTGCAATGCCGCAACCGGCGCACGGCCGAGGGCGGCGTGGTCGGCATTCGCACCGACGTCACCGACTTGAAGCAGCGGGAGCAAGACCCCGCCGGCCACGAGGTCCGACTGACCGGCATGCTGTCGGTGGCCCCGGACGCGATCGTCGCCATGGGCGAGGATTCCAGGATCCGGGTCTTCAATCCCGGTGCCGAGAAGCTTTTCGGCTACGCCGCCGACGAGGTGTTGGGGCAGTCCCTCGCCTTGCTGATGCCCGACCGGTTCCGTGCCTTGCACGGCGCGCACGTCAGGCAGTTCCTGGAGTCGGGCGAGCAGAGCCGGCTCATGACCGAGCGCAGCGAGATCATCGGCCTTCGGGCCGACGGCAGCGAGTTTCCGGCCGAGGCCTCGGTCTCCAAGATGGAGATGGGCGAGGAGACCGTCCTGACGGTCATGCTGCACGACGTCACCGAGCGCAAGCGGGCCGAGGCCGAGCTGATCGCCGCCAAGGAGCGGGCCGAGAACGCCCTCATCCAGGCCGAGAAGATGGCTGCGATCGGAACGCTGGCCAGCGGCATCGGCCACGAGATCAACAACCCGCTCTACGCCGTGATGGGGGCGGCGGAGGCGATCCGCGACGGCAACGACCTCGGCCGGGCGCAAGAGCATGCCCAGGACATCATCGGCTACTGCAAGCACGTCGCCGAGATCATCAAGAACCTGTCGGGCTACATTCGGCCGGGGGAGACCCAGGGCCTGGAGCCCGTCGATGTCAACCAGGCAATTCGCGAGGCCGTCTCCATGGCCGAGCTCTCGCTCCAGGGCGGTGACTTAGAGATCCACCAGCGCTTGGAGCCGGTACCGCCGATCGGGGCCAAGCCGGAAGAGGTGCAGCAGGCCTTCTTCAACGTCATCCGCAACGGCCTGCAGGCGATCGGCAGCCACGGCACCATGGAGATCGAGAGCCGCCAAACCGGCGAGCGGGTCTCGGTCAGGATCCGCGATTCGGGCGCCGGTATCGAGGCCAAGGACCTGGTGAAGATCTACGACCCCTTCTTCACCACCAAGGATCCGGACGAGGGCGAGGGCCTGGGGCTCTTCGTGGTGCAACAGATCGTCAAGAAGTACTCAGGGACCATCGAGTACCAGAGCGAGGTCGGCCAGGGGACGCTCTGCACCATCGAATTCCCGATACGCGAGATGACCGGAGGGACGCGCTGAGATGAAGAACAAGATTCTGATCGTCGACGACGAGGCCGAGATCCGCAAGACCATTCGCTTGCAGCTGGAGAACACCGCCTTCGAGATCGTCGAGGCGACCAACGGCGAGGAGGCGATCGAGGCTCTCGGCCGCGAGAATATCCTCGAGTTGAACCTGATCATCTGCGACATCCGCATGCCGAAGATCAACGGCATCGAGGCGATCGCCTACTTTCACCAGAACTATGCGGGCATCCCGATTATCGTGCTGACCGGCTATCCCGACGTGAAGCTCGCCGTCGACCTGTTGAAGGAGGGCGCGGCCGACTATCTCACCAAGCCGGTGGAGAAGGCCGAGCTGGTCGCCGCCGTCAACCGCGCCGTCCAGCGGCGCACCGCCTTCGGCGGCACCGCGCCGCAGCGCTGAGGCGTCAGAGCCCGTAGTACCAGGGCGCGAAGAAAGAGAAGGCGAGCCAGAGCAGGGCGACGAGCGGCCCTCCGACCTTCAGGAAGTCGGCGAAGCGGTAGTGCCCGGGCCCCATCACCAGGATGTTGGTCTGGTAGCCGATCGGCGTCGCGAAGCAGCAGTTGGCGGCAAATATGACGCCATAGACGAAGGGCCAGGGCGAGACCCCGAGCTCGACCGCGGTGCCGACGGCGATCGGCGTGAAGAGCACGGCGGTGGCGCTGTTGGAGATCAGGTTGGTCAGCACGGCGACGACCAGAAACAGTGCTGCGAGCGTGATGCCGGGGCCGAAGCCGGCGGAGTAGGTGACCAATAGATGGGCGAGGTAGGCGGCACCGCCGGTCGCCTGCATCGCCTTGCCCATGGCCAGCGCCGCCGCCAGCAGCAGGATCAGCCGGCGGTCGAGCGAGCGCCCCGCCTGCCGGACGTTGAGGCAGCCGGTCAATAGCATGGCGACCGCGCCGCCGAGCGCCAGGACGACGATCGGCATCAGGCCGGCCGCGGCGGCGCCGACGACGACGGCGAAGATCGCCCCGGCGCGCCAGGCATAGTGCCGTGTCGCGATGTCGTGTGCCGAGCGTTCCAGCAGGACGATGTCGCGGATTCGCCTGAGCGCCCTGACGTCGGCGTCGTGCCCGAGGATCAGCAGGACGTCGCCCACCTCCAATCGGATCGCGTCCAGGTTCTCGCGCAGCATCCTGGAGCGCCGCTGCACCCCCAGCACCAGGCATCGGGTCTGGTAGTGAAAGCCGACCTGCCTGAGGTTGCGGCCGACCATCCGCGAGGCGGGCGCCACCATGGCCTCGACCAGGACCTGGTCGGTGGCGCCGATCTCGCCGTCGAGCGGCAGCAGGCTGGGCGTGATCGGCAGGGCCTCGGCGAGCGCCCGCCGGGTGGCGGCGACGACCAGCACGTCGCCGGCCTCGATGACGATGTCGTCGTAGGGCGGCAACGTGGTCTTGTTGCCGCGCTGAAAGAGCCGCACCGTCATCCCCGGCAGGGCCTCGAAGCGCCCGGCGACGGCGCGCTCGCCGATCAGGCGGCTGTCGCTGCGCACGCTGATCTGGGCGATGTAGTGACGGCCGTCCGCCGTGATGTATTCGTGCGCCATGGTGGAGCGGGTCGGCAGCAGTCGCGGCGCCGCGAGGATCAGATAGAGGACCCCGGTCCCGGCCAGGAACAGCCCCGGCACGGCGAAGTCGAAGAAGCCGATCGCCGGCAGGCCGAGGTCCTGCGCCACGCCCGAGACCAGGAGATTGGCGCTTGAGCCGATCAGGGTCGTCATCCCCCCCAGGATGGCGGAGAAGCTGACCGCCATCATGTAGCGGCCCGGCGACAACGCCGCCCGCTGGGCCAGGGCCATGACGACGGGGATGAAGATCACCACTACCGGCGTGTTGTTGATGAAGGCGCTGAGGGCGATGATGCCGGCGAACAGCAGCGACATCATTACCAGGCGGCGTGCGCCCAGCCGCCCCATTACCGGGCCGACCAGCGTCTCGATGGCGCCGGTCTGGATCAGGCCCTGGCCGACCACGATCAGCGCCAGGATGGTGATCAGCGCCGGGTCGGCAAAGCCGGCCAGAAGCGTGGCCGCGTCCAGAAGGTTGCGGCCCTCGCCGACGGGGGCGAAGTGAAACAGCACCAGCAGCACCGCCAGAACACCGGCCGAGGTGATCTCCATCGCCAGCCGCTCGCTGGCGTAGACCAGGATGGCGCCGGCGATGACGGCGAAGGTCGCCCACATCTGCCACATGGGATCGACGGGCGGCATGGTCCCTCCAGCATTCCCCGAGTGCGACCGCCTTTGAACCGGGCCAGTATACAGGCCACCAAGGTTCGGGATCACGCTCCCGGCGGTGACATGGCCCGGTAGAGCGCCTAACCTCCCCCGAAACGAAGGAGAGGGGCATGGGACGGGTAGAGGATCGGGTGGCAGTAGTGACGGGCGCGGCGATGGGCCTCGGCCGGGCGATCGCCGGGCGCCTGGGTCAGGAAGGGGCCAGGCTGGCGCTGGGCGATATCGACGCCGACGGCCTGGAAGAGGCGGCCTCGCAGATTACCGCTGGCGGTGCGGAGGTGCTGACGGTGCCGGGCGACCTGACCGAGGAGGCGGTCGCGGTCGAACTCGTCGAGGGCGCCGTCGAGCGCTTCGGACAGCTCGACATCCTGGTCAACAACGTCGGCGGCAGCCGCAACGCCAAGATCTGGGAAATGTCGGCGGCGGACTGGGACCACGTCCTGCGCCTCAACCTTCGCGCCACCTTCCTCTGCACCCGTTACGCGGTCCCACACATGATGGAACGGCGCTACGGCAAGATCGTCTGCCTGTCGTCGGGTGCGCGCGAGGGCACGCCCTGGACCGCCTACTACGAGGGCGGCTCGGCCTACTCGGCGGCCAAGGCGGCGATGCACGGCTTCGTCCGCGACGTGGCGCTGGAGCTGGCCGAGTACGGCATCAACGTCAATGCGGTGGCGCCGGGACCGATCGACACCGAGATTGCCGGCGCCCATCTGCGCCGCTTGAACGAGAGCGTCGATTTCAGCCCCAACCGGATGACGCCCTTGGGCCGCTTGGGCCTGCCGAGCGAAGTCGCCGACGCGGTCCTCTTCCTGGCTTCGGACGAGGCCAGCTACATCACCGGCCACACGCTGGCCGTCGCCGGCGGCCGCTGACAGCCCAGGTTACCGGCTGGGCCTGGCCCGCAGCAGCCTCAGCGCATTCGTCACCACCAGGAGAGAGGCGCCGACGTCGGCGGCGATGGCGCCCCAGAGGGTGGCGTAGCCGGTGAAAGTCAGGACCACGAAGACGGCTTTGACGCCGAGCGAGAAGACGACGTTCTGGCGGATGATCGAGAGTGTCCGCCTGGCGTGGTCGACGAGCCAGGGCAGCCGTGTCAGGTCGTCGGTCATGAGGGCGATGTCGGCGGTCTCGATGGCAGCGTCGCTGCCGATCGCACCCATGGCGATGCCGAAGCTGGCCCGCGCCATCGCCGGCGCATCGTTGACCCCGTCGCCGACCATCGCCACGGTGCCGTAGCGTTCCACCAGGCGCTCGACCGCCGCCACCTTGTCCTCGGGCAGAAGCTCGGCATGGACCTCGTCGAGGCCGATCTCGGCCGCGATCGCCTGCGCGGTCGCCCGATTGTCGCCGGTCAGCATGATCAAGTGCTCGATGCCCCGGGCCCGTAGACGGGCGACACTCTCGCGGGCCTCGGGCCGCACCGTGTCGGCGACCGATACGAGGCCGCAGACATGGTCGTCGTTGCCGATCACGACGACCGTCTGGCCTTGGCGCTCCAGCGCTTCCGCCCGCGCGGTGATCTCGGGCGTCTCCTGGCCGCGTTCCAGGAGAAATCGGTGCGAGCCGAGCCAGAAGTCCTGGTCATGGAAACGGCCGGCGACGCCCTTGCCGGGCGCAATCTGCAAGTCCGCCGCCGGCGCCGCCTGGATGCCGCGGGCCTCCGCGAAGTCGAGGATCGCCCGGGCGAGCGGATGGGCGCTTCGCGCCTCCAGGGCCGCCGCCCGCTCCAGCAATTCGGCTTCGCTGTGGCCGTTCAAGGGCACGACGCCGGCGACCGCCGGTGCGCCTTGGCTCAAAGTTCCGGTCTTGTCGAAGGCGATCGCTTTCAGCCCGGCCGGCTGCTCGATATAGCTGCCGCCCTTGACGAGGACGCCCTGGCGCGCCGAGGCGGCCAGCGCCGAGACGATGCTGACCGGGGTCGAGATCACCAAGGCGCAGGGACAGGCGATGACGAGCAGCACCAGGGCCCGGTAGAACCAGTCCGCCCAGGATGCATCCGCGACCAGCGGCGGCAGCAGGCAGACGGCGAGCGCCAGCAGGATGACGGCCGGCGTATAGATCCGGGCGAAGCGCTCGACCCATTGCTCGGCCCTGGCACGACGGCCGTGCGCCTCCTCGACCAGGCGGATGATCCGGGCCAGCCTCGTGTCCTCGGCCGCGTGCGTGCTTTCCACCTCCAGCGCGCCCTCGCCGTTGATCGTGCCGGCGTAGACGTCCGCGCCAATTGCCTTCGCCACCGGCACGCTCTCGCCCGTGATCGGCGCCTGGTCGATGCTGCTGGCGCCGGCGACGATGCGACCGTCGAGCGGTACGCGCTCGCCCGGGCGGACGACGAAGTGGCTGCCGATCGCGACCTCCGCCGCCGGCAGGTCCTCTTCCGCGCCCGAGGCCCCTTTGACCCGCACCGTCGACGGCGCCAGGTCCAGGAGCGAGGCAATGGCCCGCCGGGC
>JASLMY010000105.1 GCA_030746295.1 Alphaproteobacteria bacterium
GCTGCCGATGGCGATCTGGTCGACCCCGGTCTTGGCGATGTCGACGACCGTCTCCTCGTTGACGGCACCCGTGGCCACCGTGAACGCCTTGTCACCGACGACGGCGACGGCCTCTGCGAGCGTCTCCAGGTCCATGTTGTCGAACATGATGCATTCGCAACCGCAGCCGAGGGCCTCGCGGACGTCGTCCAGGGTTTCGCATTCGACCTCAATCTTGAAGGTGTGTTGGAGCTGGGGCCGGAGCCTCTCGACCGCCGGGCGGATGCCGCCCGCCATCTTGATGTGGTTGTCCTTCAAGAGGATGGCGTTGTGCAGGCTGTACATGTGGGAATGGGCGCCACCCTTCTCGACGGCGTATTTCTGCAGATAGCGGATCACCGGGATGCCCTTGCGTGCATCCGCGATGCGCGTGCCGTAGGGCGCCACCAGCTTGACGTAGCTGTGGGCCTTGGTGGCGATGCCCGAGAGGTGTTGCAGATTGTCGAGCGCCAGGCGCTCGCCGGCCGAGAAGACCCAGGACTGGGCCGTCACCTTCATGATCACGGTGCCCGGCTCGCCCTCGTCGCCGTCCTCGGCCAGGACCTCGATCTCGCACTCGGGATCGAGGATCTTCCAGGTCATGCAGGCGACGGGCACGCCGCAGATCACGCCAGACTTCTTCATGTAGACCTGGGCGGTGGCGGTCTGCCCCGGCTCCCAGAGGCGCTGGCCCGTGTGGTCGCCGTGAAGCAGCTCCTCGCGGATGCCCCATTCGACGATGGGTCGGATGATGCTGTCGATGAGCTCCATATCTCCCTCCCTCTGCGGGCGCCGCGGTGCTCGACGGCGCCGATGCCAGGAACTCACAGCGTACGCCAGCTCGATCATCGCTAGTAGGTCGGTATGCGCGGTCCGGCGGAGGTCGGCCAGTGCGCGCCCTGTGCGCAGCCGCCAACGCGTGAACTGCCGTAACCCCGGCGCGAGCGCCGCCGCCGGACAGACGACCGAAATCAGACGGTCAGGTACTGCTCCAGGATCTCCGGGTTGGCGCGCAGGTCGACCGGCGTCCCGGAGTACTTGATCTCGCCCTTTTCCAGGATGTGCAGGTTGTCCGAGAGGTAGAGGACGAACTCCAGGTTCTGCTCGGCGAGGATGATGGAAAGGCCGCGCTCCTTCAATTGCCTGACCTGGTCGCGCAGGGTCTCGACCACCTTCGGCGCCAGGCCTTCCGAGGGCTCGTCCAGCAGCAAGAGCGTCGGGTTGCCCATCAGGCTGCGGGCGATCGTCAGCATCTGCTGCTGGCCGCCGCTCAAGACGCCGCCCAAGCGGCTTTGGATGTCCTTCAGGTCGGGGAAGAGCTCGAAGACCTCGTCCTCGGACCAGCCGTTGCCGTTGGTGGCCGGGCGGCGGGCAATGTCGAGGTTCTCCCAGACCGTGAGCTCGGGAAAGATCCGCCGTTCTTCCGGCACATAGCCGATGCCGAGCTTGGCGATCCGGTACGCCGGCCGGCGGGTGATCTCCTGGCCCTGCCAGACGATATGGCCCTGGCGCGCCGGCGTCAGGCCCATGATCGAGCGCATCGTCGTCGTCTTGCCGACACCGTTCCGGCCGATCAGCGCCACCACCTGTCCGGGCTCGACCGCGAAGGAAATGCCGAACAGGACCTGGCTCAGCCCATAGGAGCTGTAGATGTCGTTGACCTCAAGCAGCGGCATGGTCGTCCTCGCCCAGATAGATCCTGCGCACCTCGGCGTCGACGCGGACCTCGTCCGGCAGGCCCGAGGCGATGATCTCGCCGTGGTGCAGTACCGAGATCCGCTCGGCGATACCGAAGACGACGTTCATATCGTGCTCGGTGAAGAGCAGCGTCAGGTTGCGGGCCTTGGTGATCTCGTTGATCAGCCCCATCGCCTCGGTCGTTTCCTGCGGCGACATCCCCGCCGTCGGCTCGTCGAGCAGCAGCAGTCTGGGGTTGGCGGCGAGCGAGATTGCCAGCTCCAGCTGTTTCTGCTTGCCGTAGGCGAGTTCGCCGGCGGTCTCGAAGGCCTCCTGGTCGAGGCCGACCAGATGCAACAGCTCGATGGTCTCGTCGCGGTTCATCAAGGCTCCGAGCCGGAACATTCTCAGTTGTTGGTTGTCGCGGGCCATGAGCGCCACCTGCACGTTCTCGAACACGGTCATGCGGGGATAAATATTGATGCGCTGGAACGAGCGCGCCATGCCCAGCTTGACGATCTTGTGCGGCGCCATGCCGGTGATCGTCCGGCCCTCGAAGGCGACCGAGCCCCGGCTTGGGTTCAGATGGCCGGTGATCAGGTTGAAGAAGGTCGTCTTGCCGGCGCCGTTGGGTCCGATGATGGCGTGGACGGCGCCTTCGTCTAGGTCGAAATCGACTCCGCCAATGGCGACGAAGCCCTCGAAATCCTTGACCAGGCCGCGGATCTCCAGCATCGGCTACTCCTCCCGCCGGACGAACATCGGGATCCGTTTCACCAGGCCTGCCAAACCTTCGGGCAGGAACAGCAGGATCACCAGCAGAATGACGCCCATCACCGTCGGCCAGTACTCGGTGTATTGGTTGGTAACGGTCTGCAAGAGCCAGAGCACCGCGGCGCCGACCGCCGGTCCGAAGAAGGAGAACATCCCGCCGAGCAGGGTCATGATCAGCACCTGCGCCGACTCCGTCCAGAAGGCCGACTCGGTGTACATGCCGCGCGTGTACATGGCGAAAAGGGCGCCGGCGATGCCGGCGAAGGTGCCGGCGACGACGAAGGCGGCCCAGCGAATGAGACGCGTGTTGACGCCGACGAAGCCGGCTCGGGTCACGTTCTCACGCACCGCCACCAGGGTCAGGCCGAACGAGGAATGGCAGATCACCCAGAGCACCGCGATCGACACCGTAACCACGCCGAGCGTGAAGTAGTAGAAGGGCACCCGGCTGTCGATGAAGGCCGGGATGGTCACACCGACGAAGCCGTCGTCGCCGCCCGTGACCGAGCGCCATTTGAAGGCCACAGCCCAGATGAACATCGAGAAGGCGAGCGTCAGCATGGCGAAATAGATGTCGGTCAGCCGGGTACAGAAATAGGCGACGAAGGCCGCCGAGAGGCCCGAGACGACGACCGCGGCCGGAAAGCTGAGGATCAAGGGCCACTCGTAGGTCGTCAGCAGGATGGCGCAGGTATAGCCGCCGATCGCGAAATAGGCGGCGTGGCCGAAGGAGACATTGCCCGAGAAGCCGATCAGCACGTTCAGGCTGAGGGCGAACAGCATGTAGATGACGATCTCGGTCGAGAGGTCGACCAGGTAGCGCGAGCCGAAGAGCGGCACGATCAGCAGGAAGGCGAGGACCAGGATGACCGTGATCAGAACGCCGCGCGGCATGACCCTTAGGAACAACATCTCAATGCGCCCCTTCCTCGGGTCGGCCGAGAAGGCCCCAAGGTCGGACCAAGAGCACGATCAGCAACAACAGGAAGGCGAAGACGTCCTGCCAGTTGGGGATGATCACCGAGCCGAAGTTGAAGACGATGCCGTAGATCAAGGCGCCGAGGAAGCTGCCCCAGAGGCTGCCGAGCCCGCCGATGATGACGATGACGAAGCACTCGACGATCACCGTCGTGTCCATGCCTGGGACCGGGCTGTTGAATGGCGACGCCAAGGCGCCGCCGATGCCGGCAAGCGCCGAGCCGGCGATGAAGACGCCGGTATAGACCAGCGGCACGTTGATGCCGAGCGCCGACAGCATCTCGCGGTCCTGCTTCGCCGCCCGGGTCAGCCGGCCCCACCGGGTTCGCTCGGTGAAGAGCCAGGCGACGACTGCGATCAGCGGCCCGACGATGGAGAGGAAGACGCGATAGGTCGGATAGGCGCTGATGCCGAGATCGGTCGCCCCGTCGAAGCCCGCCGGGTAGGAGACGCTGTACTGGTCGGTGCCCCAGATGACCTTGGCGACGTCGCCCAGGATCAGGACGAGGGCGAAGGTCAACAGGAGCTGCATCAGGTGCTCCTTGTCGTAGATGAAGCGGAAGAGGCTCCGCTCGATCAGGATCGCCATCACCGCGAGGCCGAGGGCGCTGGCCGCGACGCCGGCCCAGAAGCCGAGCCCCCAGTCGTGCGCCACCGTATAGACGATGTAGGCGCCGAACATATAGAAGGCGCCATGGGCAAAGTTGATGACCCTGAGCACACCGAAGATCAGGGACAAGCCGACGGCGATGATGAAGAGGTTCATCCCCAACGAGATCGCGTTCATCAACTGAATGAAGGCGAACTGGGGACTGGAAAGCAACACCGCCAGCCCGGGGCTGCCGAGGTCGCTGCGGATAAACTCGAGAAACGCGTCCATCGATGTCCAGCGGCTAGATTGGGGAAGTCAAAGGCAGAAAGGCCGCTCCCCCGACCGCGACGGCCGAGGGAGCGGTGACTGACGTGGAGTCTCGACCGACGCCTACTTGGCGATCTCGGCCGGGATGTAGGTGATCGGCGACATCACCCGGTAGTCGACGCCGGACTTCTTCACCATCGGCCCCCAGAACTGACCGGTGTCCGCTTGGTGCGTCTTGGGGTTGATGGTCCGCTGGCCGACCGGAGTCGAGATCGACATGCCCTCGAGGCCCGTGACCAGCTTGTCGGACTCGATCGAGCCGGCCTTCTCGGCCGCAGCGGCAATCATCTTGACGCCGATGTAGGCCAGCACCGGCCACATCGCCGTCTCTTTCTTGCCGGAACGCTTGGCCAGATCCTCCTGGAACTTGACATGGCTCGGGTCGTGGTGGTCGTACCAGAGCTCGTAAGTGTTGCTCCAGACGTTGTCCGGATAGTCGCCCTTCATCTTGCCGGCGATCTCGTGGCTGGCGATCTCGCCGCCGGTGATGTACTTGATCTTGTCGAAGAGACCGAACGGCTTCGCCTGCTTGGAGAAGTCGACGAAGTGGTTGCCCCACAAGCCGCTGGTGACACCGTCACAGCCGGCACCGATGATCTGAGTGATGAAGGCGTTGTAGTCCGTGGCGCGGAGCTTCGGCCTGAGATCCAACACAACCGGGACGTCCGGCGCGTGCCGCTTCAGGCCTCGCGCGATGCCCTTGGCGAGGTCATGGCCGTAGGCATAGTCGAGCTGGATGTCGCAGACCTTCTTGATGCCGAGCTGCTTGACGATCTGCGCCATCGCGTCGCCCTCGAAGTCGGTGTGCGAGGCGGTCCGGAAGACGTATTTGTGCAGCTTGTTGGTGGTCATCTGGATGGTCTTCGGGATCGTCGCCACGTAGACGATTTTTTCCTGCCGCGCCACCTCCGAGATCGCCAAGCCGACCGCCGAGCTGAGCCCGCCGATCAGGACGTCGACGTTCTGGTTGGTGATCAGCTCCTTCGCCGCGGCCGCGGCGGCGGCCGGGTTCAGCTTGGTGTCGCGGGCCACGGTCTCGATCTTGCGGCCGAGGATGCCGCCCTTGGCGTTGATCTCGTCGGCCGCCATGTTGTGGCCGTGCATGGCCGGCGTGCCGTAAATGGCACCGGTGCCGGCGATCGGATAGAGGACGCCGATCTTGATCGGCTCCGCCGCTTGCGCCGCCGTCGCGGCCATCGCCGCCGCCGCCGTCAAGGCCGTGCCCTTCAAAAGCTTGCTCAGGCTCATTCTCATGCTTCACCTTCCTCCCTAGCTCTGTCGGCCCCCCGCCGGGCGATCCCGGTCAAGGCGACATGCGTGGATGTTTTCGAACAACCGTTAGGTAAGTCGTATCTTGCGCCGCCGGCGGCGGCGCGTCAATTGCTTTACCCTGCGCGGCGTTGTCGCCGGCGGCGACGGCGGAGTAGGCTCCGGCGACAGCGGACCATTGGGCCATCGCCATGACGATCCGACAGACCGTGCCGCGGCCGCAGACGTGACCGCATCCGACGCCGCCGCGACCGCGCTGACGCCGGCCCGCCGTTTCTTGATTCTGGTGACCGCGGCGGGCTCGACCATGCTCTACGCCATGACCGCGACGGTCGCCAACGTCGTGCTGCCGCAGATGCAAGGGGCGCTGTCGGCGACCCAGGACCAGATCGCCTGGGTCGTCACCTTCAACTTGGTGGCGACCGCCGTGGCGACGCCGATGACGGGCTGGCTGACGAGCCGCGTCGGCCGGCGCAACCTGATGCTGGGTGCGGTCCTCGGCTTCACGGTTTCCTCGATCCTCTGCGGCGCTGCGCCCAACCTCGAGATGCTGGTCGTCTACCGGGTCGCACAAGGGCTCTTTGGCGCGCCCCTAGTGCCGCTCAGCCAGGCGATCCTGCTCGACACCTTCCCGCGCCGCCAGCACGGCATGGTGACGGCGCTCTGGGGCGTCGGCGTCGTCATCGGCCCGATCATCGGCCCCACCATCGGCGGCGAGATCGCCGAGGCGCTGAGCTGGCGCTGGGTCTTCTACATGATCGGCCCGTTCGGCGCCCTGGCGCTCCTCAGTTCCGCCATCGCCATCACCGATGCCCGCCGCGACGCCTCGATCCGCCTCGACTGGACCGGCTTCCTGGCGCTTTCGGTCGCCATCACCTCATTCCAGATCATGCTCGATCGAGGCCAGCGGTTGGACTGGTTCGAGTCCTCCGAGGTGATGCTGGAAGCGGCAATCGCCGGCGTCGGTTTTTATCTATTCGTCGTCCACAGCCTCTCGGCGCGGCAGCCCTTCCTCAACCCGCGCCTGTTGCTGGACCGAAACTTCTCCATCGGGCTCTTGCTCGCCTTCATCTTCGGCATGCTGAATTTCACACCGATGGTGCTCTTTCCGGTGCTCTTGCAGGATCTGCGCGGCTATCCCGATTCGGTCATCGGCTGGCTCTTGGCGATGCGCGGCCTCGGCAACCTGGCGAGCTTCTTCACCGCCGTCTACATTACCCGCTTCGATCCCCGCATCGCGCTCACCTGCGGCTTCGGCCTGCAAGCGCTGTCGAGCTTCTTCGTCGCCCAGTTCGACATCAACCTCACCACCTTCGGCATCGCCTGGACCAGCATGCTGCAGGGTTACGGCGTCGGTATGACCTGGGTGCCGCTGACGGTGATCGCCTTCTCGACGCTGGACCCCAAGCACCTGGGCGAGGGCACGGCGATCTTCCACCTGCTGCGGAACTTCGGCAGCTCGATCTATATCTCCATCTGTGTCGCCCTGGTGATCCGCAGCTCGCAAGTCAACTACGCGGGCCTGACGGAGTCGCTGTCGCCGTTCAACGAGGCTTTGCGCTATCCCTGGGTGATGGGCCTCTGGGATACCTCCAGCACGCGTGGTTTGGCGGCACTCAGTGGCGAAGCCAGCCGACAGGCGGCAATGATCGGCTACATCAACGCTTTCTACCTGGTGGCGCTCACCGGCGTCGCCGCGATCCCCTTCATGCTGCTCGTCCGCTTGCCCAAGGGCGGCGGCGATGGTTGAGGGTGCGGTTCCGAGCCTCAGTCGGCCAGCAGCTCGCGGGCGATGATATTGCGCTGGATCTGGTTGGTGCCCTCGTAGATTTGAGTGATCTTGGCGTCGCGGTAGAGCCGCTCGACCTCGAAACCCTGGACGTAGCCGCTGCCGCCGAAGATCTGCACGGCGTTCGCCGTCGCCTGGACCGCGGCATCGCCGGCGAAGCATTTGGCCATGGCGCATTCCATTGCCGGCCGCGCACCGGAATCGAGCTTGATGGCGGCGTTCTGGACCAGCAGCCGGGCCGCGGTCACGTCCTTGGCCATATCGGCCAGCATCCAGCGGATGCCCTGGAAGTCGGCGATCGACTGGCCGAACTGCCGCCGGGTCTTGGCGTAGGCCATCGCTGCTTCCAGCGCCGCCTGGGCGATCCCGACGGCAAGCGCGGCGATGCCGACGCGGCCCTTGTCGAGGACGCTCATCATGATGTGAAAGCCGCGGTTCAACTCTCCCAGTAGCGCGTCTTCGGGCAGGGCCACGGCATCGAAGGTCAGGCCGCCGATCTGCGAGGCGCGCTGCCCCATCTTGTGCTCCGCCGGCCACTTGCCGACGCCCGGCAGCGCGCAATCGACGATGAAGATGCTCATGCCCCGGTGGCCCGCTTCGGGCTCGGTGCGGGCCAGCACGAAGGCGAGGTCGGCCAGCGGCGCGTTGTGGATCCAGAGCTTGCCGCCGTCGAGTTGCCAGCCGGCCTCGGTGCGCTTGGCCGTGGTCTTGATGCCGGCGACGTCCGAGCCCGCCTCGGCCTCGGTGATGCAGTAGGCGACCCGGGTCTTCGCCTTGAGCACGGGCGCCAGGTAGCGGGCCTGCTGGGCCGGCGTGCCGTGCGCCGACAAAAGTGTGCCGATCAGCTCGACAAGTCCGCATTGGTCGGCGACGCACGCGTAGCCGCGCGACAGCTCTTCCATCACCAGCGAATAGGTGAGCGTATCGAGACCGATGCCACCTAACGTCTCGGGCACGGTGATGCCGAAGAGGCCGAGCTCGGCCATCTGCTCGTAGATCTCGGCCGGGAAGCGCGCCTCCCGGTCCAGCGCCTCGGCTTCGGGGCGAATCACGCCCTCGGCGAAGCTTCGCGTCATCTCTTTGATCTCGGCATGGGTCTCCGACAGGAACACGAGCTCAGCTCCCTCTCTTGGCCGTCCTCATTTCTGGTCTTCGTCTTCGAGCCATTTGGGATTGTTGATGCGGAGCGCGTCGCGTGCCGACAGTTCCAAATGCTCCAATAGACCGGGGTGTGCGAGGTCGATGGTGCCGTCACGCAAGCCTTGCGCCAAGGCGTGGGTGAGCGTCCGCAAATCGTCCTCTCGACCCAACAGTGCCGCCAGGCGCTCGGCCTCTTCCCGGTTCAGCCCGGCGCCCAGACGAAGCTCGCGCTCGACCATGGCCAGGACATTGGCCAGCACCCGGCACTGGAAGCGGTGGTAGCCGTCGAGGGTCGGGATCAGCTCGTCATCGAGATAGCTGCGGGCGCGTTCCAGAATAAAAGCGGCCTCGGGTCGACTAGCGGGCATCAGACACCTCCTCGGGCGATCTGGCGCATGACGTCGTAAAGCGGCTCCTCGACGCGGCGGCCGATGGCGGAGTGCTCCAGGGTCTGGGGCCGGCCCAAGAGGTGCTGCCAGCCGAAGCGCATGCACATGATGCACCATTTGATGGAGCCGAAGACCTCCCAGAAGGTGACGTGGTCCGGGTCGACCGGGGCGCCGCCGGCGGCCTCGTAGGCCTCGAACAGCTCCTCCCGCCGGCCGAAGCCGCCGACCGGTAGCGGCCCGCCGAACCGCCAGGTCCGAACGCAGATCCAACCCAGGTCCTGCATCGGATCGCCCAACTGGGCGATCTCCCAGTCGAGCACCAGCACGACGCCGGTCTCGTCGACGATCAGGTTGCCGGTGCGGAAGTCGCCGTGCACGACCGTGGTCCGAGGTGCGGACGGCAGCCGCTCCTCGAGCCAGCGAAAGGCGTACTCGATGGCCGGCTGGGGATGCTCGTACCGGTCTAGGAGGGCGCGGTAGGCGGCGATCTCTTCGGCCGCTTGCAGGGTGATCAGGAAGTCGAGGCCGGCTGTGTCCATGGCGTGGATGTGGGCGAGGATCTCGCCCACCTGGCGCGTCATCGCCTGCCGCGCAACGGCATAACGCGGCTCGCGCAGAATTCGCCGGCCCAGCACCTCACCTTCGACTCGGTCGGTCACGAACCCGGTGCCGAGACCGTCGGCCTCATCCAGAACCAAGCGGACATTGGGCGCCGGCACGCCCTGGCGGCGGGCGGCGGTCATGGTCGCCGCGTCTTCTTCGCCCGACAGGTTG
Source organism: Alphaproteobacteria bacterium (assembly GCA_030746295.1). Next base: position 9,728 of record JASLMY010000105.1, read on the forward strand.
GGCACCGCAATCGTCGGCGCGTCGTGGTGGCCCGCCATCGGGTTGACGAGCTGCAGGATCAGGGCCTGGCGTCGGCCCGCGATCTCGGCATCGAAAGACCAGGTCGCTTTCGCGGCGCCGCCGGTCAGGCGGTGAAGTGCGTGAATCTCGCCTGCCGCGCCCAAACGGCGGGCGAGCGCGGTCCGAAGTTTGGCTTGGAAGTCCTCGCCGTCGCTCGCCATGGCGCCTTACCGGTTCCGGCCGAGGAAGCCGAAGAGGTGGCCGGCGACTTTTCGGATTTGGATCTCCTCGGACCCCTCGGTGATCCGATAGCGACGGTGGTGGCGGTAGATGTGCTCGAAGGGTTTCGCCCGGGTGTAGCCGATGCCGCCGTGCACCTGCATGGCGCGGTCGGCGGCCTCGCACACGAGCCGGTTGGCGCGGTAGTTGGCCATCGAGACCTGGTCGGTGACCGCCATATGGTCGTGCTGGTCCAAGTGCCAAGCGGTCTTGTAGACCAAGAGGCGGACCATCTCGGCCTCCGCGTGCAGCTCGGCGATCGGGAACTGGATGGCCTGGTTCTGGGCCAGCGGCTTGCCCCAGGTGGTGCGCTGCTTGGCGTAGGTGACGCTCTCGTCGATGCAGTATTGCGCCGCGCCGAGGCTGGAGGCGGCTTGGCGAATTCGGTTCTCGTGGACGAAGGCCTGGGCCATCGCCAGGCCCTCGCCCTCGCGATGCAGGATCGCGCTGTCGGGCACGCGGACGTTCGTCAGGCGGACCTCGGCGTGGTCGGTCGGCATGTTGAAGGTCCAGTGGTAATAGGGGATCTCGAAACCCTCGGCGTCGGTCGGGACCAGGAAGCAGGTGATGCCCTGGGGCCGGCCCGGCTCGCCGGAGGTGCGGGCGAAGACCATGTCGACGGCGGCGTCGTGGACGCCGCTGTTGAAGCGCTTGGTTCCGTTGATCACCCAGCTATCGCCGTCGCGCGACGCCGCGGTCTCGAGCCAGGTCGCGTCGCTGCCGTGCTCGGGCTCTGTCAGGCCGAAGGCCATCGGCCCCTCGCCGGTAATCATGGCCTCCAGGTACTCGGCCTTCTGCGCCTCGCTGCCAAAACGGTGCAGGATCAGGGCGGTCGGGAAGTTGCCGACGATCGAGGATTCGTTCTGCAGGTCGTTGTGCAAGCCGAGACCCTTCTTGGCCAAGTGCTCGCGGATGATAGCCATGGCGAGGTTGCTGCCGTCCTCGCCGCCGACGTCGCGGGGCAGGGCGAAGCGGAGATGGCCCGCCGCATCGGCCCGCCGGCGCATCTCGGCCAGCAGCGCCTCCCATTCGGCCCTCGGCGTGCCGCCGGCCTCCCAATCGGTGCGGGCGTGCTCGCGGCGATGGTCGAAGAACTGCTTGTTGGCCTCCTCGAGCGGCCTGATCTCGGCTTCGATGAAGGCGTCGAGGGCCCGGAGCTTGGCCTCGATCTCCGCCGGTATCGTGAAGTCCATCCCTGTTCACCCGTCTCCTTGCCGCGACCGGGTCCGCCTGGACCGCCTGAGTATAGCGATCGGCGGGCGTCGGGCCATGGTTCCGCTCCGATCCGGGCCCTGATAACATCGCCGCCGGCGAGTCGCGGCCGCCGATCGGAGCCGGGGCGAACAGCGTCGAGAGGATGCCGACCATTCTAGTCGAGGTATTGGAGCGTCAACTTCGGCGGGCGAGGGGAATGGCAGCCTGCCTCGCCGCGGCATTGCTCGTCATGCTGACCGCTCCGGCTCATGCCCAGGGCCAAGTCGGCGCGATCGGCGAGATCGCGCCCAGTGGTGGCGTCATCAGCCTGAGTGGCACCAGTGGCACCTCGATCCAGGAGATCCTGGTGGAAACCCACCAATCGGTGAAGGCCGGCGATGTCCTGATCGTGCTCAGCAGTCACGACCTGCTGAAGGCCGAGCGCGAGCTCGCCGTCACCGAGCTGGAGGCGCTGAAAGACCTGGGTGAGGTCAAGACCCGGCTGCTTCAGGCGACGCGTAAGGCGGCCCGCCTCGCCCTCGGCCACGCCAAGCAGGCGCTGGCCGAATACGAGGCCCTGGGTGCCAGCGCGATCTCGAAGGCGGAGCTGGCCCGGCGGCGCAACCTGGCCGAGGTGGCAGAGAGCGAGGTCACTGTCGCCACGCTCGAGCTCAAGCGGCTGCGCCAAGAGTTGGCGGCGGAAGAGGCCAAGGCCGCGATCCGCCGGAAATTGAGCGAAGCCAGGTATCGAAGCTCCCTGGTGGTGGCGCCGACCGACGGCACGATCTTGGCAATCCAAAAACAGCCGGGCGAGCATGTCGGCCGCGGGCCGGTCCTATTGATGGCCGACACCAGTGAGATGTTCGTGGTCTGCCAGGTCTTCGAGGGCGACCTTCAGAAGATCAAGGAGGGCATGCGCGCTACCGCCAGCAGCAAGTCCTTGCCGAAGGCGCTGGAAGGTAGGATACAGCGCATCGACAGGATCATCGACACCAGCCGAAAGCTGGCCAAGGTGCTGATCCGTCTCGATGCGCCGGCCGGCGCTGAACGGCTGATCGGCATGGAGGTCCAGGTCTCCATTCACCTTTGAACCGCCGCCGGGACACATCTCTGACAGCAACTGGGCATCGCCTTGAACGGGTTTCAGCAGCTAGCTAGCGTCACCGGAGCTTGTCTCGGCCTGGCCTGGACCAATCTGGCCGCACGCCGGGTCCGCACGCTGGTCGCCGGCGTGGGCGTCACGTTCGCCGTCTTCCTGCTGTTTCTGCAGTTCGGGTTTCTGGATGCGACCAGGCGCGCCGCGACCCAGGTATACGACTTCTTCGATTTCGATTTGGTCCTGGTCTCGGCCGATTATCAGTATTTCAACGCCGCCCCCAGCTTCGACCGCATTCGGCAGATCCAGCTGCAGGCGGTGCCGGCGGTCGTCGACACCTTCAACCTGAACGTCCGGACCACGAAGTGGGTCGACCCCGAGACCGAGATCCGGTCATCGCTGATGCTGATCGGCATCGACGACAAGAGGGCCTTCATTCGCGATGCCGCCATCCGTGACGGCTTGGTGCTGTTGGGCGACGACAACACGGTGATCGCCGACGCCTACGCCCACGCCGACTACGGCAATACCGGCGTCGGTGCCAAGGCCAGGATCAACGAGCGCGAGGTCCAAGTGGCGGCGCGCTTCGCCTTCGGCCCCTTCTTCTATGCCGAGGGCAGTGCCATCGCGCGCAACGACAGCTTTTCGCGCCTCGCCAATCGGGATGGACGGCAGACCAGCGTCGGCCTGATCCGGATCGGCGAGGGACAAGATCCAGCGGCGGCTAAGGCGGCGATCGCCGAGGTGCTGCCGGACGACGTCGTCATCCTGACCCGCGACGAGCTGATCGGCCAAGAGCAGGACTACTTCATCGCCGTCAAGCCGGTCGGCATCATGTTCGATGTCGGCGCGATCATCGCCTTCGTCGTCGGGGCCGTGACCCTGTTCCAGGTCTTGTCGACCGAGATCAACAATCGCCTCAAGGAGTACGCGACGATCAAGGCGATCGGCTTTGGCACCCGTTTCGTCTATGGGCTCGGCGTCGCCCAGACCGCCATGCTGGTGCTCTTGGGCTTCGTGCCGGCGGTCGTCATCAGCCTGATCGTCTTCGACCGGGTCCGTGCCGCCAGCCACCTTCCGGTCCAGATGGGCGGCGCCTTGATCGAGCAGGTGCTGGTACTGTCTCTGGCGATGGGCACCGCCTCCGGCCTGATCACCCTCTATCGGGTCAAACGGGCCGATCCGGCGGAGCTCTTCTGATGTTTCCCCGTCCCGAGAAGGGCGGCATCGGCTTGCGCATGTTGTGGCACAACAAGCGCCGGCTGGCGGCCTCGGCGCTCGGCATCGCCGTCGCCGTCGTCATTGTGTTCGTCGAGGCCGGCTTCTTCTTCGGTGTCCTAGAATCGCAGTCGAACCTGGCCACGCTCATTCGGGGCGACTTGGTCGTCCTGCATCGAACGCGCACGCATCTGAACAAATGGAGCGACTTCGAGCGCATACGCGTGAACCAGGTCTCGGCCATTCCGGGCGTTGCCGCCGTGGTCCCGATCTACAAGGGCGCGATGGGCCTGCGCAATGCGGAGACCGGGCAGGTCAAGCGCATCATCGTCTATGCCTTCGCGCCCGAGGCGCACCCCTTCGACATCGGCGATCGCGCGGCGATCGCGGCGCAGCTCAGGATCGGGCGGACGGTGCTCTTCGATCGCCGCTCCAGGCGGATCTACGGCGATCCGGCGGTGGGGGAGGACGTCTCGCTGAACCGCCAGCCCTATCGGGTCGGTGGGTTCGTCGATATCGGCCCCAACATCATCAACGACGGCGCCGTGGTCATGAGCGCCGGGGAATGGCTGAGGCAGTCCCGCGACGACGACCCGATCATGGGCATCGTCCGCCTGCGCGAGGGCGCTGACCTGGAGGCGGTCAGGGCGCGGATCGCGGCGCTGACGCCCGGCGACGTCAACGCCCTGACGCCGGTCGAACTCGGCCGGCGCGAGGAGGCTTTCACCGCCGCTGCGGCGCCGATCGGCATCGTCTTCGGGATCGGCCTTTTGGCCGGTCTGGTGGTTGGTGGAATCACCTGTTACCAGATCCTCTTCAATGAGATCTCCGATCAGATCGACCAATTCGCGATGCTCAAGGCGATGGGCTTTTCAAACGGCTTTCTCGGCCGCATCGTCCTCGAGCAGACGCTGCTCTTCGCTCTTTTGGGCTTTGCGGTCGCGTTCGCGATATCCTATGCGGCCTATGGCTACATCGCTTTTCAAACCGCTCTCGTCATGCTGCACGCGTGGCCGAGGATCTTGGGCGTGCTGGGCTTGACGGTGGCGATGTGCGTCGTTGCCGGCCTGGTGGCGATACGGCGGGCGGCGGTGAAGAGCCCGGCGGAGCTGCTCTGATGTCGACGTCGAGCCCCGGCCAACCGCGGCGGACGCCGACCCTGGGGGGCAAGGTGGGCGCTTCGGACGAGCCGCGACCGAGCGGCAAGCCGCGTTCGTCGCAGCCCGTGGTCGAGGTCTCGGGCGTGAACTTCGCCTACGGCACCGGCAGGGCGCGCAAGCAGGTGCTGTTCGACAACGATATCAGCCTCGACGCCGGCGCGTTCGTCGTCCTGACCGGCCCCTCGGGTTCGGGCAAGACGACCTTGCTGTCGCTGATCGGGGCTCTGCGCTCACTGCAGGAAGGCAGCATGGAGGTCATGGGGCACCCGCTGGCGGGTCTGTCGCCGCGCGGTATGGAGGCAGTCCGAAGGGAGATCGGCTTTATCTTCCAGGACCACAACCTGTTCGAGGCCCTGACCGCCCACGAGACCCTGCGTCTGGCCATGCGGCTCCATCGCGGGCGGTATACGCGCCGCGACTTCAAGGAGCGGCCGATGGCCTTGATCGAGGCCCTGGACATCGCCGAGCAGGCGAATTCCAAGCCCGGCACCATGTCGACGGGGCAGAAGCAGCGGGTCGCGATCGCCCGGGCTCTCATCAACGATCCGAAGCTGATCCTGGCCGACGAGCCGACCGCCGCCTTGGACAAGAATCGGGCCGATCACGTCATCGGCCTGTTGAAGGAACGGGTCGCGCAGGCGAAGGCGACGATACTCATGGTGACGCACGATCCCCGGATCTTCGAGATCGCCGACCGAGTGGTGGAAATGGTCGATGGCCGAATCACGCGAGATCGGTAGACTGGAGGCCCTGTCAGCGGCCGCGGTCGGCGGGAGGCGAGAGCGTCGGATGAGAGTAAGCGTGGGAGGAGTTCTTCGTCGCCGCCGACTGCGGCGCGCTGCCGCCCGGCTGGTCGTGGCACTGTCGCTGTCGCTCGCGCTTCAGCCGGCCGAGGCCCGCACCGTGACCCTGGAAGACGTCGTCCGCATCGTTCTGGAGCGGAACTTGAACGTCGAGAAGGCGCGCCAGAACATTCGGCGAAGCGAGGCCTTGCTGCGGGCGGCGCGCGGTAAGTTCGATTGGAACGTCTTTGCCGACGCCAGCGCCATTCGCAAGGAAGTGCCCAAGGAGGTCGATGGTTTCCTCTCCGCCGACACCCAGACCGACACCCTCTACGGCACCAGGATTGGCATCAGCAGGACGTTTCGCAACGGTATCAGGGTAAGCCCGCAGATCTCGATCTTTCGCGACGCCGATAAC
>JASLMY010000106.1 GCA_030746295.1 Alphaproteobacteria bacterium
CGGGGCGAAGAAGATGCTGGCCGCCGCCGGTTATCCGAACGGCTTCGAGATGACCATCCACGGCCCCAACGACCGCTACATCAACGACGCCAAGATCGCCGAGGCGGTGGCCCAGATGATGAGCAAGATCGGCATCAAGACCGCGGTCGAGACCATGCCGAAGGCGGTCTACTTCAAACGCGCCAGCCGTGGCGGCCCGAACAAGACGCCGGAGTTCAGCTTCATCCTGGTCGGTTGGGGCTCGGGCACCGGCGAGGCCTCGTCGCCGCTGAAGTCCTTGCTGCACACTTACGACAAGTCCAAGGGCTTCGGCTCGTCGAACCGCGGCCGTCATTCCGACGCCGAAGTCGACAAGCTGATCGAGGACGCGTTGGCGACGGTCGACGACGACGCCCGCAGCAAGCTGTTGCAGAAGGCGACCGAACTCGGCATCGGCCGCAACCAGGGCATCATTCCGCTGCACTACCAGGTCAACACCTGGGCCGGGAAGAAGGGACTCTCCTACAAGTCCCGCACGGATGAGCGGACCATCGCCATGGGCGTGGAGCGGTAGTGACGCCACCTCTCGGCGGGCGGGGCTGAACGGCCCCGCCCGGGCCGAGTATTCGCGGCTGGCAAGGACTAGGGCATGTCGGTCTTCATCATCCGCCGCTTGTTGCAAAGCAGCGTCGTCGTTGTGGTGATGTCACTTCTGGTTTTCGTCGGCGTCAACATCGTCGGCGACCCGGTCGACATGCTGATCAATCCAGAGGCCGACCAGGCCGAGATCGAGCGAGTGATCCGCGACCTCGGCCTCGACCGGCCGCTGCACGAGCAATACGGCTACTTCGTCGTCAACGCGCTGCAGGGCGACCTAGGCAAGTCCTTCATCTTCGGCACTCCGGCCCTGCAGTTGATCATCCAGCGCATGCCGGCGACCTTGGAATTGGCGACGGCGGCGCTTCTGATGGCGATCGTCTTCGGCATCCCGCTCGGCGTCTATGCCGGCATCAAACCGAACTCGAAGGTCTCGCGCACGATCATGGCGGGCTCGATCCTGGGCTTCAGCCTGCCGACCTTCTGGGTCGGGATCATGATGATCATGCTGGTCGCGGTGGTGCTCGGCTGGCTGCCCTCGACGGGGCGCGGCGAGACCGAGACGATCTTCGGCATCGAGGTCAGCTTCCTCACCTGGGACGGTCTGCGCCATCTCTTCATGCCGGCCTTGAACCTGGCCCTCTTCAAGATCTCGCTGGTGATCCGCCTGGCCAGGGCCGGGACCCGTGAGGCGATTCACCAGGACTACATCAAGTTCGCCCGCGCCAAGGGCTTGTCCGAGGCGCGCGTGGTGCTGATCCACCTGTTGAAGAACATCCTGATCCCGGTGGTCACCGTGCTGGGCCTGGAGTTCGGTGGCCTGATCGCCTTCTCGACCGTGACCGAGACGGTCTTCGCTTGGCCCGGCATGGGTAAGCTGATCATCGATTCGATCCACAACCTGGACCGGCCGGTGGTGGTCGCCTACCTGATGATCATCGTGCTCGTCTTCGTCACCCTCAACCTGTTGGTCGACATCATCTACTCGATCCTCGACCCCCGGGTGCGGCTACAGGATGCCAAGGCATGACCGCGAACGTCGAAGATATCGCCCTGGCGACGGTCGAGCCCACGGAGGTCAAGGTCGAGACGCCGTTCCGCCGTTTCGTCTCCGACTTCACCGACAGCCGGCTGGCGACGGGGGCCTTCTGCATCTTCGTCGTCATCGCCTTCATCGCCCTCTTCGCGCCCTGGCTGGCGCCGACCGACCCGTATGATCTGGCCCAGGTCACCGTTCTGGATTCGCATCTGGCGCCGGGCAGCGAGAGCATGGACGGGCGGGTCTTCTGGCTCGGCACCGACGGTGCCGGCCGCGACCTGCTGAGCTCGATCTTCTACGGCCTTCGCATCAGTCTCGGCGTCGGCGTCATGAGCGGCCTCATCGCCATGGCGATCGGCTGTGCCGTCGGCCTGACGGCGGCCTATTTCGGCGGCCGCACCGACAGCCTCATCATGCGCGTCGTCGACATCCAGCTGAGCTTTCCGGCGATCCTGGTGGCGCTGATCCTGCTGGCGATCCTGGGAAAGGGCGTCGACAAGATCCTGATCGCACTGGTGACGGTGCAATGGGCCTATTACGCCCGTACGGTCCGGGCGAGCGCGCTGGTGGAGCGTAACAAGGAATACGTCGAGGCCGCGACCTGCCTCGCCCTCGGTCACAAGCGGATTCTCTTCCATCACCTGCTGCCGAACTGCCTGCCGCCGCTGATCGTGGTGGTGACGGTGCAGACGGCGCACGCGATCTCGCTGGAAGCGACCTTGAGCTTCTTGGGCGTCGGCCTGCCGATCACCGAGCCCTCGCTCGGCCTGCTGATCGCCAACGGCTTCGAATACATGCTGAGCCTGAAATACTGGATCAGCTTCTATCCCGGTATCGCCCTCCTCGTCACCATCGTCTCGATCAATCTGGTCGGCGACCAGTTGCGCGACGTCCTCAATCCGCGCCTGCAAAAGTAAGACCCGGGCCGTGAACGCGCCCGGACAGACGCTGATCGTTCGCGACCTGAAGACCCACTTCTTCACCAAACTGGGCGTCGTCCGGGCGGTCGACGATGTCAGCTTCGAGGTCGGCCGCGGCGAGATCATGGGCCTCGTCGGCGAATCCGGCTCGGGCAAATCCGTCACCGGCTTCTCGATCATCGGCCTCGTCGACCCGCCGGGCCGCGTCGTCGAGGGTGAGATCTTGTTCAACGGCGAGAACCTGGTCGGCCTGAATGAGGAGCGAATGCGCGACTTGCGCGGCAACCGCGTCGCCATGATCTTTCAGGATCCGATGATGACGCTCAACCCGGTGTTGCGCATCGACACCCAGATGATCGAGACGGTCAGAGCGCACTCCGACGTCGACAAGGAGACCGCCCGGCAGATGGCCCGCGACGCCTTGGGCCAGGTCGGCATCCCGAGCGCCGAGGAGCGGCTCAAGGCCTATCCGCACCAGTTCTCGGGCGGCATGCGCCAGCGCGTCGCCATCGCCATCGCATTGTTGAACAAGCCCGATCTCATCATCGCCGACGAGCCGACCACCGCCCTCGACGTCACCATCCAGGGCCAGATCCTCTACGAGGCGCAGAAGCTCTGCCGCGAGACCGGCACGGCGATGATCTGGATCACTCACGACCTGGCGGTGGTCGCCGGCCTGGCCGACAAGATCTGCGTCATGTATGCCGGCCGCATCGTCGAGAAGGGCGCCCTCGACGACGTCCTGGATCACCCGGTCCATCCCTATACGTTGGGCCTGATCGGCTCGGTGCCGAGCCACAACGTGCGCGGTCAGCCGCTGACCCAGATCCCGGGCATGACGCCCTCGCTCCTAGGCCTGGCCTCGGGCTGCGCCTTCCGCGAGCGTTGCGATCACGCCGACGCCGTCTGCCGCGCCGAGCCCGAGATCACGACGCCGCTGCCGGGCCGCGAGCTCCGCTGCTGCCACCCGCAGTTGGAGACCGTCTCATGAGCGTCGCCGAGGCACCGATGATCGAGGTCCGCGGCGTCTCCAAGCGCTTCGTCAAGTCGCTCGATCTCGCCGCCAGGATCGCCCAGAAGCTCGGCGCCGACGTCCGCGAGGAGGTCGTGCACGCGGTCGACGGCTTCGACGTCGCCATCGCCAAGGGCGAGGTCGTCGGTCTCGTGGGCGAGTCGGGCTGCGGCAAGTCGACGCTCGGCCGCATGGTCGCCGGCATTCTGGAGCCGAGCGACGGCGAGATCTTCTTCAAGGGTGAGAACGTTGCCGGGCTGGGCCCGCGCGAGGCCAAAGCGGCGGCGCTGCAAGTGCAGATGATCTTTCAGGATCCCTTCGCCTCGCTCAATCCGCGCATGCGGGTCGCCGACATCGTCATGGAGGCGCCGCTGATCCACGGTGTCGTCCCAAAGGACGAGGCCGAGGACTATCTCGACCAGGTGATGCGCCGGGTCGGCCTCGACCCGATCTTCAAGCGCCGTTTTCCGCATCAGTTCTCGGGCGGCCAGCGCCAGCGCGTCGGCATCGCCCGGGCCCTCGCCGTCAAACCTGAGTTCCTGGTCTGCGACGAGGCGATCGCGGCGCTCGACGTCTCGATCCAGGCCCAGGTGCTGAACCTCTTCATGGACCTGCGCCAGGACCTCGACCTCACCTATCTCTTCATCAGCCACGACCTTTCCGTCGTCGAGCACATCTCGGACCGGGTCGTGATCATGTACCTGGGCCGGGTCGTCGAGGTGGCGGAGACGGCCGCGCTCTTCGACGCCCCGAGCCACCCCTACACGCAGGCGCTGCTGGGCGAGGTGCCGCGTCTCGACATCCGCAAGCGCCAGTACGAGCCGGTCCGGGGCGAGATCCCCTCGCCCTTGGACCCGCCGCCCGGTTGCCACTTCCACCCCCGCTGCCCGCACGCGCTCGCCCGCTGTCGCGAAGAAGTGCCGGCGCTCGCCGAGATCGCGCCCGGCCGCTGGTCGGCCTGCCACCTGAACGAGCAGGCCTGAGGGCGGCAACCGGCCGGCGACGGGTCGACCCTGAGGATCCCCACATGACCCAGTTCGAGGACGTCATCTACGAGACGGCGGCGGGCGTCGCCACCATCACCGTCAACCGGCCCGACCGCCTCAACGCTTACCGCATGGGCACCTACGACGAGGTCATCGAGGCCCTGCTGACCGCCGGCTGGGACGACGACGTCGGCGTCATCGTGCTGCAGGGTGCCGGCGATCGCGCCTTCGGCATCGGCGGGGATTCGGCCGACAAGAAGGCGGAGCGACGCGGCCGCGGCACCATCGGCGTGCCGGTCGAGATGCTGCACGCGGCCCTCCGCGACGTGCCGAAGCCGGTGATCGCCAAGGTGCGCGGCTATGCCATCGGCGGCGGTAACGTCATCTGCACCCTTTGCGATCTCACCATCGCGGCTGAGAGTGCGGTCTTCGGCCAGGTCGGGCCGAAGGTCGGCTCGGTCGATCCCGGCTTCGGCACCGCCTACCTCGCCCGCGTGGTGGGGGAGAAGAAGGCGCGGGAGATGTGGTACCTCTGCCGCCGCTATTCGGCAGAGGAGGCCTTGGCCATGGGGCTGGTGAACGCCGTCGTGCCGGACGCGGAGCTCGACGCCGAGGTGGACCGCTGGTGCGCCGAGATCCTGGCGCGAAGCCCGACGGCGCTCGCGCTCGCCAAGGCCTCGTTCAACGCCGACAGCGAGTCCTTGCGCGGCATCTCGCGCCTCGGCTTCCAGGCGGTGTCGCTCTACTACGACACCGACGAGGCCAAGGAAGGCGGCAACGCGCTCCGTGAGAAGCGGGATCCCGACTTCTTCGCCGCCCGCCGTCGGGCGGATTGAGCCCACCCAGCCGGCCGCCGCCAGAGTAACAACAGACGAAATCTCGCTATAGCGCGCCGGTTTCGTGGCCTCAGTGGCATGCGGACCGTCGACGGATACCTCGTCGAAAGCGCCCTATGCGCCCCTCGGCTATATGCGTCTATTGACAATATACTGTCATTATGACTATATATTGTCATATGAGAAACCATACACCAGAAGCCGCCGCCCTGACGGCGCTGATCCTCGAGACCTTTCGATTGAACGGCCGCCTGCTCGCCGTCGGCGACCGGCTGACGGGCGACTTGGGTCTGTCGAGCGCCAGGTGGCAAGTCATGGGCGCGATCGAGGAGACGCCACTGTCGGTGGCGCAGATCGCGCGGAACATGGGGCTCACCCGGCAGGCGGTGCAGCGCGTCGCCAACGTCCTCGCCGAAGAGGGGCTGGTCGCCTTCACCGAGAACCCGAATCACCGGCGGGCAAAGCTCGTCTGTCCGACCGCCCGGGGACGGGAGGCCCTTGAGGTCATCCATCGGCGGCAAGTCGACTGGTCGAACCGCCTGGCCGCGGGGCTCGCCGGGGAAGCGATCGACGAGGCGGTCGTCGTGGTGCGAACCCTCCGGCAGCGCCTCGAAGCGGACACGGAAATGGCACCGACACGACATGCATGAATACGTAAAGGCGATGTCTTGCGTCGCCATGGTCAAGCTGGGCTTTGGCCGGAAGAACGCCTGAGGAGCGTCTGATGGACTACTACACCCTCCTGCGGCTGGGCCACATCGCCGGCTTCATCCTGCTCGGCGGCGGGCTGTTGGCGGTCTTCGTTTCCGAATGGCGCGCCCATCGGACGAACGACCTCCGGGTCTTCGCCGAAGCGGCCCGATACACAGCCATTTTCTACGATTCCTTGGCGGTCCCGGGCGCCGTCCTGTTGGGCCTCTCGGGCCTGTTGCTGATCGTCGAGCTGGACCTCGGCTTCTTCGACGAGCCTTGGCTCACCGGCATGTGGGCCCTTTTCCTGTTCGAGTTCGTCGAGGGCAACACCGTCACCCGGATCCAATTCCGCAGGACGCTGGCACGCTCGGAGAAGGCGCTCGAGGACAAGCGGTCGTTGACGTCCGAGGTCCGGCGCGAGGCCAGGGGCATGCTCGGCATCCTCACGCACTTCCTGGACGTGCCGCTCTTCTCGGTGATCGTCTACTGCGGCGCCGTCCGGCCCGACACCTGGACCCATGTGATCGCGGCCATCCTGGTTGCCGTAGCGGCCGCCGTCCTGCTCTCCGTCGTCGTGCCCCGGCTCGCCCCTCGGCCGGCGAGCGGGCCCGACGGCGCGCCGGACCGTATAGCGCTGGACTAGACGCCAACGACCGGCGCAAGGTCGTCGATGACACGGGCAACCAATTAGAAACCATTGCAGCGGTAGCATCGTTTCGCGATTCGACGTTGTCCGCAGCCTTGGAGAAGAAGTTGGCCGGGCTCGATGAATTCTCGCTCTCCGCTCGCGAAGCGGCACCTGCCCGGCATCAGCGAGATGGGCGTTTCGCGCGCGGGACGAGTCGGGTCGGCCTCGCGGCGCTAGTCGCAATCGCTCTCGGCTCTTCCCTCGGCGTCGTGCCGGCCGTCGAGGCCCAACCCGTCATTCAAGACAACGACCGGGACGGTGACGGACGGCTGTCGCGCGGCGAGTTCCCGGGCCCTCCGCACGTGTTTCGCGTCTTGGACGGCGACGGCGACGGATTCCTGACGATTGAGGAGCTCAGACGCGGCCGGGGCGGCCGATCGGGCGGTCGGTCCGGGCCGACGCAACGGCCGGGTAGCATGCAGGGTGGCGGGCCCGCACGACCGGCCCCCGTCGTCGCAAGGCCGGCCGGTGCGGCGCGGTACGTGGACACGCATATGCATCTCCACCCCGTGGGCTTGGATCAGGTCATGGGAGGTGGCGGTGGATTCCGAAGCGGCGGCCGTCCGGGGGGCGGCGGCATGGATATCGGGCGCAATCTCGCCGCCGCCGCCGCGGGCCTGGTCGCCCGAATGGACGACTACGGCGTCGACAAGGCGATGATCGTCGTCGTGCCGTCGGGCAGGCGTTCCGCGGCGGAGGATCTCGCCAGCATGCGCGCTGCCGTCAGCGCCCACCCCGGGCGCCTCCGTCTGATGGCCGGTGGCGCGACACTCGGGCAGATGATTCTGAAGACGGCGCCGGGCGACGTCACCGATGCGATCAAACGGGAGTTTGCGAGCCGGGCCAAGTCGTTGATCGAAGGCGGTGCCGCCGGCTTCGGCGAGATGATCTCCTATCACCTCTGCATGACGCAGAGACATTCCTTCAAGTACGCGGCCGCAGACCATCCGCTGTTCTTGCGCCTGGCCGAGATCGCCGCCGCCGCCGACGTGCCGATCGATCTGCATATGGAGGCCATCGAGCGAGGCGGCCCGATGCCGGCCAACCTGCGGCGGGCTTGTGACAAGAACCCGGAGAAGCTGATTCCCACCATCCCGGCATTGGAGCGTCTGTTGCGCCACGAGCGCCGCGCCAGGATCGTCTGGCAGCACGTCGGCTGGGACAACGTCGGCGACATGAAGCCGGCCCTGTTGGATCGGCTGCTGCGGGAGAACGCCAACCTCTATCTGGCATTTCGCGTCGAGCGGCGGCTCGATCAGGTCGGCGGCGGCGGCCCGATGCCAAACCGTATCGTCGACGGCGGCCGGATTGCCGACGACTGGCGGCGGCTGATGACCGCGCATCCGGACCGATTGATGATCGGCGGCGACGAGTTCGCCGGCCCCTCAGGCAAGGAGCCCCGGATGGCGGCCTCGTTCGCCGACACCTGGGCCATGCTGAGCCAACTGCCCTCGGAGCTGGCGGCCAAGATCGGCGGCGCCAATGCCCGGCGGGTCTATCGTCTGGAGTGACCTGCACCCCGCACTCGACCGAAGGCGCCACGCACCGGCTCACGCAGCGCCGAGCTTGGCGCACATAACCGTCATTTGCCGGCACGCGCGACGCTGTCGCGGAGCGCGTCGAGCAGGCCCAAGGTCGGCCGGCCGTCGGCGGTTCGTCCTTGCTTGCGCTGATAGGCTTCGATCGCCCGGCGGGTCCTGGGCCCGAGCAGGCCGTCGGCCTTGCCGGGATCGTAGCCGAGCCTGGCCAAGGCCCGTTGCACGTCGGCGATGCCCTTTCCCGACAGCACCGCGTCCACCGGTGCCGCGATGCCCGTGGCGCGGTACCAGGTCTCGCCCAGGTGACTGCGGTAGCGGTCGTGGAACCGGCACCACTTCGGCGGCCGCGGCTTGGCCCCAATGGCCAACAGGTATTCCCCCCGACCGATGGCGCGGCCCTGGTCGCGGCCGGTGCCGTCGGATATCTCCAAACCCAGGCGTAGGGCCAGGCAGCCGCTGAAACTGTGGCTCGACAGCATGACATAGCCGAGGCGACCCTGGTTGAAGGCGGCGATGAAACGTTCCACCCGGGCCGTTTGACGCCTGCGTAGCGCCGGCTTGAACAATTCGATCAAGGCGTTGAAGAAGAGATAGTCCGCGCTGTCACGGCCGAAGGCGACAAAGGGCGCGGGCGGCGTCAAGATTGGAAAGCCGGATCGCTGCAGAAGTTTCTCGACCTCGGCCTCGAAGCGTTTCGCGTCGGCAGGGTCGAAGGCTTGCGCCGCCGACAGGGCGGCCGGCCAATCGACCACGAAGTTGCGCCGCGCCGGTGGCGTCGCCGCTAGCGGCGGTGCCAACAGTGCGACCAGGACGAAGGCCAGGCAAAGCCCGGCCGCGTGCCGTCCCAGGGTGCCGAGGGCCGGGCCGGCATGCGGGCGTCTCATCGTTGCCTCCGTCTGCCGCGAATTCGCTTGGACTGGCGAAATGATAGCGCGGATAATGCGGGCATTCGAGGAGCAGGCGAGGTGAGTCGCAAATACAAGGATCAGGTTCAGGTCTACGCCATCATGCGCGCCGACCTCTACTATGACGACGCCGAGATCGAGCAGACCGTCGTGGTCAAGGAAGTGGTGCACGAGCTGGCCGTCGCGGCGCGCGAGGTGGAACGGCTGAATGGCCTGAACGGCGCTAAGGGCATGCGCTATTGGTGGCAGCCGACGCGGCTCTATCCGGCCGGCAGCTCGGCCGGCACCGACGACGAGCCGGGCTGAGAAGGCAACCCCATTCGCTCTGCCGATCGAGGCCGCCGCGGAGAGGGCGGCGGCCAGGGGAGGGGAATTGTGACACGACGGCTTTGGTTCATGCTGCTCTGCGGCGTCTTGATCGTTTTGGTGAGCAACGGCTTTCGTCAGGCGTTCGGGATCTTCCTGCGCCCGATCTCGGTCGATATGGAAATCGGCCGGCAGGTGTTCGGTTTCGTCATTGCCTCGCAAACCCTGCTCTACGGCTTGGCTCAGCCCATCGCCGGCATCTTCGCCGACCGCTTCGGCGCAGTGCGGGTGATCGTCGTCGGCGCGCTGGCCTACGCCGTCGGCCTATGGTGGATGAGCCTCGCCGCCGATGCCTTCGAGCTCTACCTGTCGCTCGGGATCATGATCGGCCTGGGGCTGAGCGGCGTCACCCAGGTCATCATATTGGGCGCGGTCGGCAAGGTGGTGCCGAGCGAGCGCCGGGGTGTGGTGTTCGGCACCGTGATCGCGGCCGGATCGCTGGGCATGTTCATCATGGTGCCGAGCCTGCAGGGCCTGCTCGACGTCTTCGGCTGGCGCGAGGCCCTGGTGTTGATGGCCATCCTGATGGCGGCGCTGCCGTTGTTGACGGTTGGGCTGCGTATCGATGCCGCCGGCGCTCTCGACGGTTCCAGGCAGTCGCTCCGCGAGGCGGTGCGCGAGGCGCGCGGCCATTCGGGCTATGTGTTGCTGGCCGTCGGCTTCTTCGTCTGCGGTTTCCACGTCACCTTCATCGCAACCCACTTCCCGGCCTACCTGGCGGACAACGATGTCTCGGGCACGGCCGCGGCCTATGCCTTCGGGGTTATCGGCCTCTTCAACATCATCGGCGCCTATGCTTTCGGCGCCTTGGGCGACCGCTTTCGCAAGAAGAACGTCCTGACGCTGATCTATTTCCTGCGCGCCGTCGTCATGACGATCCTGTTGTTGGTGCCGATCACCGACGTCAGCGCGCTCGTGCTCGGCGCCGCGTTGGGCATGGTCTGGCTGGCCACCGTGCCGTTGACCAGCGGCATCGTCGCCCAGGTCTTCAGGACCCGGCATTTCTCGATGCTGTTCGGCGTCGTCTTCATGAGCCACCAGATCGGCGGCTTTTGCGGCGCTTGGCTCGGCGGCTACATCTTCGACGCCACCCAGTCCTACGACTTGATGTGGGGTGCCTCGGTCGTCCTGGGCCTGGTCGCCGCGGCGCTGCATTGGCCGATCAGCGACCGGCCCCTGGCACGATTGGCGGAACGCACCGCCTAGAGCTGTTTCGACTTGCGTCGAGTCGCCGGGCCACCCGCTCCCCCGTCCCAACCACCCCGAGGGTACCATCTATGGGTGGTTGGGAAGGGCGAGCGGGTGGTTCAGCCGTTCTCGAAAATGGTTTAGCCGCCCGCGCCGGTGCCGTTGGCCTTGTCTTCGCGCTGGGGCAGGATGGCCGGGGTCGAAATGCTTGGAAGGGAGATCGACGGTGAGACTGAAGGATAGACGAGCGGTCATCACGGGCGCCGCCTCGGGTATCGGCCGGGCCACGGCGTTGCGCTTCGCGGCCGAGGGTGCCGACGTGCTGATCGTCGATCGCGATTCCGAGGGCGCTGAGGAGACCGTCCGGCTCGGCGCCGATGCGCCCGGCCGCTTCGAGACCCTGCTTGCCGACGTCACCGACCAAGCCGCACCCGATGCGATGATGGCGGCCTGCCGCGAGGCCTTCGGCCCTATCGACATCCTGATCAACAACGCCGGCATCGGGGCTGCCAAAGCCATCGATGCGACGGAGGACGAGGACCTCGACCGTTTCCTCGACGTCAATCTTCGCGCCGCCTTCCGCGTCGCCCGGGCCGCGGTGCGCGAGATGCGGGGGCGGGGCGGCGCCATCGTTCACCTGGCCTCGGTATTCGGCCTGATGGGCTTTCCGGGCAGCTCGATCTACTCGGCGACCAAGGCGGCGCTGATCGGCCTGACCCAGAACATGGCCGCCGACTATGGCCGCGACGGCATCCGCGTCAACGCGCTGGCGCCGGGCTCGATCGTGACGCCCCTGTCGGAGGAGCGCCTCAAGACCAATCCATGGTTCCTGGATGCACTGGTCGGCAGTACGCCGATGGCGCGCCTCGGCAAGCCCGAGGAGATCGCGGCGGCGGCGCTCTTCCTCTCTTCGGACGACGCCTCCTACGTCACCGGCCAAGTGCTGGCGGTCGACGGCGGCTGGAGCACGACCAAGTACCGGCCGCCGCCGGATCCGGGCTGAGGTCGTGGCAAGGGAGGACGGGGCATGACCACGCACGAGGCGTTCCGGGCCGAGGTCGATGCAGTGGCGCTCGCCGACCTGCACCGCCGGCTGCGCGCAACCCGCTGGCCGGGCGAGCCCCGGCCGGCCGATTGGCGCTACGGCACCGATCTCGCCTACCTGAAGCGCCTGGCCGACTATTGGCTCGATCGGTTCGACTGGCCGGCGGCGGTCGCTCGCATCAACCGCTTCCCCCAGTTCCTGATGGAGGTGCGACTCGACGATGTGGCCGCAGAGGCCGGGTCGATCAAGCTTCACTATATCCACGAGCCGGGCTCGGGCGCTCGCCGCCTGCCGCTTCTGCTGCTGCACGGCTGGCCGGGCTCGATCGCCGAATTCCTCGACTTCATCCCAGCCCTTGCCTACCCCGAACGCCACAACGGGGACGCCGCCGACGGCTTCGAAGTGATCGCGCCCTCCTTGCCGGGCTTCGCCTACTCAGAGGCACCACCGGCGCCGATCGGCCCCCGGGCGATGGCGCGGCTTATGCTGCGTTTCATGACCGAGAGCTTGGGCTACGAGCGGTTCCTGGTGCAGGGTGGCGATTGGGGCAGCATCATCGGTGCGTGGATGGCAGCACTGGCGCCCGAGGCGGTCACCGCCCTTCACGTCAACGCGGTGCCCGTGCGCCCCTATATCGGCCCCGACAGCGCGCCGGTGACGGCAGAGGAGGAGGCCTGGATTCGGGCTGCGCGCGAGGTGCGCCGGCACGAGACCGGGTATCAGGCCATTCAAGGCACCCGGGGCCAGACGCTGAGCTACGGCCTCACCGACTCGCCGGTCGGTCTCGCTGGATGGATCGTGGAAAAGTTCCAGCGCTGGAGCGATCCCGGTGCCGCCGAGCCGCCGTTCACCTTCGACCAGCTGCTGACCAACATCACCCTCTACTGGATGACCGGCTCGATCAACACCTCGACCTGGCTCTACCGCGGCATCCGCGAGGAGGGCAGCTTTGCCCTGGAGACGGCGGAAGGCCTCGTTCCGCCGACGGGTCTCTGCCTGCCGCCGAACGACCTCTTCGCCCCGCCGCCGAAAAGCTGGGTCGCCCGGCTCGGCAACGTCGTCCACGACACCCGCCTCGAGTCCGGCGGCCATTTCACCGCGCTCGAGAAGGGGCCTGAGCTCCTCGCCGATGTGCGCGCCTTCTTCGCCGAGCACGCGCCGGCCGAGGCGTGAAGGCAGCGGCGATGAACGAGGAGTTCGACGACCCGCGCCTGGCGGCGATCTACGACCTGCTCAACCCCTGGGCGGCTGATAACGAATTCTATCTCTCGCTGCCGCGCGACGGCGATGCCGCGGTGCTCGATCTCGGCTGCGGCACCGGCATGCTGGCCTCTGCTTATGCGGAGCGCGGCCTTCGGGTCGTCGGCGTCGACCCGTCGCCGGCGATGCTCGCCGTCGCCCGCGCCAAGCCCTACGGCGCCAAGGTCAACTGGGTCGAGGGCAATGCCCAGACCTACCGCTCGGAACGGCGCTTCGATCTGGTGGTGATGACCGGCCATGCCTTTCAGTTCCTCATTGAGGACCACGACGTTGAAGCCGCACTCCGGACCGCGGGGCACCATCTCCACCCCGGTGGGCGGATCGTTTTCGAGACCCGTAATCCCCGCCGCCGCGCCTGGTCGGCCTGGACGCCCGAGCGCTCGCGCCGAACCGTCGAGGATGACGCTATCGGCGCCGTGGAGGCCTGGACCTCGGTCGATGGCGAGGACGGCGATCTCGTCCGCTTCACGATGCACTTCGGCGTGCCGGGCGAGGAAGACACGCTCGTGTCGACGGGGACGCTTCGGTTCCTCGATCGCGACGCCCTGGAATCGCACCTGTCGCATGCCGGCCTCCGCGTCGAGACCATCTACGGCGACTGGGACCGTTCGCCCTTCAGCCCCGAAAGCCCCGAGATGATCGTCGTTGCGACGGCCTAGGGCCGGCCGACCCATGGATTAAGGACTTGGACATGGCATTCGAATTCGTCGATCTGGATGTGCAAGGGTCAGTCGGCTGGTACCGCTTCAATCGGGCGCCGAGGAACTCGGTGCACCGTGAGATGTTGTCTGAATTGAGGCCGGCTTTCGAAGCGCTGCTGGACTTGACGGAGGTGAGAGTGGCCGTGATCGCAAGTGCGATCGGCGGCTATTTCAGCACTGGCGCCGACGTCTCCACGTTCGAAGGTGCGGGGCCCGAGCGCATGCGCGATTGGGTGCGCGAGACCCATAGGCTGGCCGGGGTCATCCGCGATTCCCCGAAGCCGGTCCTGGCCGCGATCAACGGTATCGCCGTCGGCGGCGGCCTGGAGATGACGTTGCACGCGGACCTGCGTTTCGTCGCCGCCGACGCTCGCCTGGGACAGCCGGAGATCAACATCGGCTTCATTCCGCCGGTCGCGGGCACGCAGGGCCTGGTGCGGCTCGTTGGCCGGGCGCACGCCTTCCAGATGCTCTATGGCGGCGAGGTCATGGACGCGAAAGCCGCGCACGAGATCGGCCTGGCCGACGTCGTCGTGCCACCGGAAAACCTGGAGAGCGAGGTCCAAGCCTACGGCGACATGCTGGCCCGGAAGCCCGCCAACGTCCTGACCGCAATTCGACGCTGCCTCATCGACGGCGGTGGCCGCGCCTTCGCCGACGGTCTGGCGATCGAGGAAGAGCAGGCGATCGCGCTCGCCGAGCACGAGAACTTCCAGGAAGGCGTCACTGCCTTCCTGGAAAAGCGAAAGCCGAACTGGGCGTAAACCGGGGCGATCGCGCCGACGGCTCCCGACGACTGGCCGCCGATCAGACCGTCGGCAGCTCGGCGGCGGCTCGGCGCATGCGCTCGATATGCTGGTCGGCCGTCAGGCCGCCGCCGAGCGTGCGCAGGCAGAGGTGGGTCAGGCCGATCTCGCGCCAGCCGGCGACGCGGGCTTGCCATTCGTGCTCGCGCGGGCCGACCACGGCGACCCCCGCCTCGGCGCCGATGGCGGCCGGGTCGCGCCCCGCCGCCTCGGCCTCGCGCCGGATGTCGTCGCGGATGGCGGGAAACTCGTCCGGCGCGCAGAGGACGAACCAGCCGTCCGCCTGTCGTCCGATGCGCCGGCGAATGCGCGCCACCGGTAGGGCGCTGGCGCCGATCCAGATCGGGATCGGCCGCTGCACCGGCAGCGGATCGAGGCCGGCGCCGGAGCCCCGGTCCCACCGACCCTCGAAGGTCACGCTAGCCTCGGTCCAGAGCCGGCGCAGAAGCGCGATCTGCTCCTCGGCGCGGGCGCCGCGATTGTGAAAGTCGGCGCCTAGGGAGGCGTACTCCACTTCGTCCTTGCCGACGCCGATGCCGAGCCGAAGCCGGCCGCCGGAGAGCACGTCGAGCGTCGCCGTCTGCTTGGCGACCAACACCGTCTGCCGTGCCGGCAGGACCAGTACCGAGGGCACGAGCTCGATCTTGTCGGTCACGCCGGCGATCAGGGCCATCATCACCAGCGGCTCGTGCAGCGGGCCGCTGCCGGGCCGGATGATCTGCTCAGGCACGCGCAGGTGCGTGAAGCCGAGAGCCTCGGCGGCCTGGGCAAAGGCCTTGATGGCGCCGATGTCGTCCTGCAGCTCCCTGACGGGCAGCGATATGCCTATGCGCATGTGCGACTATCTCCTGTTTGCAGCTTGCCATAACCGGCCAGATCGCCACCGCCGTCTAGAAAAGCCGCGCTTGCTCGCCCATCTCGCCGCCGGCGCCGTCGAGCGGGGCGATGCAAACGGGGTCGTCGTTCTGCGGGCTGTTGACGTGGCGGCTGACGGTGTAGGCGCGGAAGCCCTCGCCGGAATGGGGTTTGAGTAGGCCGGCCAAGTCCTCTGGCGGCCCGGCGAGCCACCTGGCGGGGCCGTCGCCTACCAGGATCACCGGCATGCGGGCGTGGATCGGGCGCAGAACCGCGTTGGCCTCGGTAGTGAGGATGGTGTAGCTCTCGACGATGTCGTCCTCGGGGTCGACCCAGCGCTCGAAAAGGCCGGCGAAGACGAACGGCGAGCCGTCCTCCAGGCAGATCCGATGGGGCTGC
>JASLMY010000107.1 GCA_030746295.1 Alphaproteobacteria bacterium
GTCGCTGACGCTCCGCATCCTGGCGCCGAACGTGTTGGCGCTGGCGATCTTGGTCGCCGGCGTCTTCTACCTCGACCAATACCGGGGCGGCCTGATCGATGCCAAGATCGTCGCCCTGCAGACCCAGGCGGAAGTCATCGCCGGCGCGCTCGGCGAGAGCGCCCTCACCGGTCCGGTCGAAGACCAGGACATCGACCCGATCCGCGCCGGCGGCATCGTCAGCCGCCTGGTCGAGCCGACCGAGACCCGGGCCCGCCTCTTCGGCCGCGAAGGGGCCATGATCGCCGACAGCCGGGCCCTGATCTCCGCCGGCCGCCAGGTCCAGCTCAAGTACCTGGCGCCGCCGAGCGAGGGCAACTTCATCACCGACGCCTTTCTCGACGCCTACGACTGGGTCATGCCCCGGCTGCCCAGCAAGGAACGGTTCCCCCTCTATACCGAGCGTGTCGACCAGCGGGCGGAGGACTACTCCGAGACCCGTGGCGCGCTAGCCGGCGAGGTTGGCGGGGCGATCCGCCAAGACGAGGACGGCGGCCTGATCGTCTCGGTGGCGGTGCCCGTGCAGCAGCTGCATATCGTCCTCGGTGCCGTAATGCTGACCGCGGACAGCGGCGACATCGAGGACAGCGTGCGTCGGGTCCAGGCCGGCATCATCCAGGTCTTCGCGGTCACCCTCGGGGTCACGGTCCTGATGTCGATGTTCCTGGCCGGCACCATCGCCCGGCCCGTCAAGCGGCTGGCTCGGGCGGCCGATCAGGTCAGGCGCTGGCGGGGGCAGCGGGTCGAGATCCCCGACCTCAGCCACCGGCGCGACGAGATCGGCGACCTGTCCGGCGCCTTGAGGGAGATGACGGCGGCGCTCTATGCCCGTCTCGACGCCATCGACGCCTTCGCCGCCGACGTCGCGCACGAGCTCAAGAACCCGCTGACCTCGCTGCAGAGCGCAGTCGAATCGCTCGCCCGCACGGCCGATCCCGCTCAGCGCGAAAAGCTGTTTCAGGTGATCGTCGAAGACGTCCGGCGTCTCGATCGGCTGATCACCGACATCTCCAATGCCAGCCGCGTCGACGCCGAGCTGTCGCGGGCCGAGACCGAGACGATCGATCTCGCCGTCTTGCTCGAGACCGTCGTCGAGCTGCACGGCACGCGCCTCGGCGCCAGCTCACCGCACCTCGAACTGCGCCTTCCCGACGGCGGCCCGATCCGAATAGAGGGTGTGGCCAGCCGCCTCGGCCAAGTGGTCGACAACCTGCTCTCCAACGCGGTCTCGTTCAGCCCGCCCGACGGCACGATCCGGCTGTCGCTGACGCGGCGCGGCGGCATGGCCGAGATCGCGGTCGAGGACGAGGGTCCGGGGCTGCCGGAGGACTGGATGGACCGGCTGTTCGAGCGCTTCTACAGCGCCCGCCCCGAGGGCGAGGCCTTCGGCCGCCATTCCGGGCTCGGCCTGTCGATCGCGCGCCAGGTCGTGGAAGCGCACGGCGGCACCATCGTCGGCGAGAATCGGCTCGGCGGCGCCGGCGCAATCGTCGGCGCCCGGTTCGTCGTGCGCCTGCCGCTTTGAGGTCCGACCGGCGATACGCGCCCGGCGCGGTGGCGATGCCGGCATGATCCTGGCGCACGCTACCTGCGTCGACCTGGACGGTGGCGCCGTACTGCTCAGAGGCGCCAGCGGCAGCGGCAAGTCCGACCTGGCCTTGCGTCTGATCGACGCCGGCGCCGTCCTGGTCGCCGACGACCAAGTCCGGTTGGAATGCCGGGATGGCCGCCTCTTCGCTTCGCCACCGGCCGCGCTCGCCGGCCTCTTGGAAGTGCGCGGCCTCGGTATCGTCCGGCTGCCGCATCGGGCCGATGCCTGGGTGCGCCTCGTCGTCGACCTCGTCGCACCCGGCGATGTCGAGCGGTTGCCGGAGGACGAAGAAGTCGAGATCGCGGGGGTCGCATTGCCGCGTGTCGCCCTCGCCCCTTTCGAGGCCTCGGCGATGGCGAAGCTGCGTCTCGCGGCGGCCGAGGCGACCAAACGGACGCGCTAGGACCCGGGGCCGGCGGTGGCGGGAAATTCGAAGAGCCCTCTTGCGAAATCTCCGCCAACGGCCTAACCGGTATGCGGACGATAGCCGTCGCCCGACGGCGACGGCGAACGGCGTCGAACTGAAGGAGATTCCGGCATGATCGGCATCGTGCTCGTAACTCACGGTCGTCTGGCGGAGGAATTCGTCGCCGCCCTGCAGCACGTGGTCGCCGACGAGCAAGAGGCGATCGCGAGCGTCTGCATCGGGCCCGACGACGACATGGAGCAACGACGCGACGAGATCATCCGGGCGGTGGCCGAGGTCGACGAAGGCGACGGCGTCGTGCTCTTGACCGACATGTACGGCGGCACGCCCTCGAACCTGGCGATCGCCATGCTGGACCAGGGCAATGTCGAGGTCATCGCCGGTATGAACCTGCCGATGCTGATCAAGCTCGCCAGCGTGCGGCGCGACGAGACCCTGGAGAGCGCCGTCGAGCAGGCCCAGGCCTCGGGCCAGAAATATATCAAGGTGGCCTCGAAGCTGTTGTCGGGGAGCAATGGGTGACCGGCGCCGAGCCGGAAACGCGTGATGGCACCATCCGCCGCGTCCTCACCATCCGCAACCGGCGCGGCCTGCATGCCCGCGCCGCCGCCAAGTTCGTCAAGTGTGCCGAGGCGTTCGATGCCGAAATCACCGTGCTGAAAGACGACATGTCGGTCTCGGGCAGCTCGATCATGGGCCTCATGATGCTGGGCGCGGCGCCCGGCGCGAAGATCGAGCTTCGCGCGCACGGCTCCGACGCCAGTGAGGCCGTGGCCGCCATCGCCGAGCTGATCGAGAACCGGTTCGACGAGGATTGATCCCGCCCCCGGCGCACGGCCGCCCCGCTTAGCGGATAATTAAAGATATAAAGATTTCTTGATGCTTGCCTTATGAAGGCGCGATTGCTAGACCGTCCCCGAAATTGACCGGGCCACCCGCGCCGACACCGCCACCACCGCGTTTCCACCTCAAGGAGCGAAGAATGACCGAGTCGACGGATTACAAGGTTGCCGACATCTCTCTGGCCGATTGGGGGCGCCGCGAGATCGCCATCGCCGAGACCGAGATGCCGGGCTTGATGGCGTTGCGCGACGAATATGGCGCGGAGAAGCCGCTTACGGGCGCCCGCATCGTCGGCTGCCTGCACATGACGATCCAGACCGCGGTGCTGATCGAGACCCTGACGGCGCTCGGCGCCGAGGTCCGCTGGTCCTCGTGCAACATCTTCTCGACCCAAGACCATGCTGCCGCCGCGATCGCGGCCACCGGCGTGCCGGTCTATGCCTGGAAGGGCGAGACGGAAGACGAATACTGGTGGTGCGTCGACCGCTCGATCACCGGCGACGGCAACTGGCGGCCCAACATGCTGCTGGACGACGGCGGCGACCTGACCGTGGTCATGCACGAGAAGCACGGCGATCTGATGGACGATGTCCGCGGCCTCTCCGAAGAGACCACGACCGGCGTGCATCGCCTCTACGACATGGCCAAGGCCGGGACGCTGAAGGTGCCGGCCATCAACGTCAACGATTCGGTGACCAAGTCGAAGTTCGACAACCTCTACGGCTGCCGCGAGAGCCTGGTCGACGGCGTCAAGCGGGCGACCGACGTGATGCTGGCCGGCAAGGTGGCGGTGGTCGCCGGCTATGGCGACGTCGGCAAGGGTTGTGCGGCCAGCCTGCGCGGCCAAGGGGCCCGCGTCATGGTTACCGAGATCGATCCGATCTGCGCCCTGCAGGCGGCGATGGAGGGCTACGAGGTCACCACGATGGACGAGGTGGCGGCCAGCGCCGACGTCTTCGTTACCGCCACCGGCAACCGCGACATCATCACGCTCGACCACATGCGGGCGATGAAGGACCGCGCCATCGTCTGCAACATCGGCCATTTCGACGCCGAGATTCAGGTCGAGGCCTTGCGCAACCTGCCCTGGCACAACGTCAAGCCGCAGGTCGACGAGATCGAGTTTCCCGACGGCAAGCGCATGATCCTGCTGGCCGAGGGCCGCCTGGTGAACCTCGGCTGCGCCACCGGCCATCCGAGCTTCGTGATGAGCGCCTCCTTCACCAACCAGGTGCTGGCGCAGATCGAACTCTGGCAGAACCACCAGAATTACGAGCGCCAGGTCTACACCCTGCCCAAGCACCTCGACGAGAAGGTCGCCACCCTGCACCTCGGCAAGCTCGATGCCAAGCTGACGACCTTGACGCAAGAGCAAGCCGAATATATCGGCGTCGCACCTGCGGGCCCCTTCAAGCCGGAGCACTACCGCTACTGAGCACCGTCGGCGGCTCGGCCGAAACCGGGGCGCCGGGTTGCCGGCGCTCCGCTACCGCGTGCGGGAGCCGGCTGTCCGTACACTCGATGGGGCACGGTAGAGCGCTTCAGGGCACCGCTTGGGGGAGAATCAATCGATCAGCACAAGTTGGCGCGTTGATCTGGACAGCCGCTCGATGCCGGTTTCGGTGATCACGCAGTTGTCGATGAGGCGGACGCCCAACTTCTCCTCTTCGATGAATACCGCGGGCTCGACCGTCATCACCATTCCGGCTTCGAGCACATCCTGGCTACCACCGAACATGTTGGTCGCCTCGCCCCAAGCCGGCGGAAAAGCGGCCGCCATGCCGTAGCCCGTGGTGTGCTGGCGATATTGATCGAGGCCAGCCGCCGCAATGACGCCTTTGGCGGCCTCATGCGGGACCACCGCTGGAACGCCCGCGCGCATCTCGGCCATGCAAACATCGGAAGCGGCCAGTATCGTCTCATACAGCCCGCGCAAGCGGTCGGTCGGCTTTCCCAGAACCCATTGTCGCCCCAGTGTCGAGGTATAGCGCCGGTAGGCCCCGCCCAGCTCGATCAGGCCGGTTTCTCCTTGGCGATGGCGGCGCTCGGTCGGCCCGCCCAGGGGAAAACAGCTGCGTTCACCGGTCATCAGATTGATCGTGCTCGCCGGTGGACCGCTGCCGGAGTTGAGCAGCGTGTGGTAGGCGACAGCAGCCAGTTCCAGCTCGCTGCGGCCTTCCGCAACATGACCCAAAACGGATCGCCACGCGGCATCCGCGATAGCGGCCGACTTGCGCACATAGTCGAGCTCGCGAGGCGACTTGACGAAGGTCAGAGACTGCAGCAGATCGCAGCCGTCCATGACCAGGGCATCGCCGAGCATCTCCACGAGCGCGAGATAGTGATAGGGGTGCAAGTACCATGCAGGGACTTCCATGGCGACGCGGCTCTGTCGCAGTCCTAGGTCGTCGGCAAAGGCGGAAAAGGCCTCCATCGGATCTTCCGGTTCGCCGCCGTTGTAGCCGCGAAAGCCATCGACCATGGAATCAGCCTCGAATTCATTGCGGTCCATCTCGCGTGCGAAGACGATGAGCTCGTCTCGCCCAGCCGACACGGGCAGGCATTGAAAGCCAGCGAAACTCTTGCTGTCCTGGCCGACGAGCCAGCGCATCGAGACCGGATGGATGACCAGCAACCAGTCGAGTTCGGCCTCTGCCATCGCCTGGCGCAGCCGGGCCAGTCTCTCCTGGAACTCCTCGGGCGTGAAATCGTCTTTCGCCATGCTGTCTCTACTCCGGATCTATTCGCTTGTTGTCTCGGCATTGCCGACGGGAGCGGTGCCTGCCATCTTACCTGCTGCCTTCTCACCAGGCTTCGGCACCGTTTGCCTCGCAAGGCGCGTCAAAGAGGTAAGCTGAGAGGGGTACCGGGTAGGGTAGGTCGAAGACCCCGCTGTCATGAGTACGCGAACTTGCGCTGACGAGATGGCGATCGACTTCGTTGCCGGCGGCTGGTCGCGCCATGCCCACCCGGCGCCGTTTTCGGCGCGCGGGCCAAGGATCCGAGCTTGAACGATCCAATGCTAATGCCCTTATCGAATCAGAAGTTCGTCGGGCGCCCGCCACAATTGTTGCGAACTTCTGTTTCGGGGCACTAGCGCGCCGTGTGGCTTCTCGTCACCTGCACGCTGGTCACGACGCTCTACGCGACCACGATCACCATCGCCAATGTGTCGTTGCCGCAGATCCAGGGGGCTCTCTCGGCCAGCCCCGATCAAGTCGCCTGGGTCGTAACCTCGAACCTGATCGCGACGGCGGTGACCATTCCCCTGGCCGGCTGGATCTCGGCCCGCTTTGGCCGGCGCCGCGCGATGATCTGGGGCGTCGCGGGCTTTGGCGTCGCCACTCTGATGTGCGGGCTTTCTACCTCGCTCACCGAGCTCGTCTTTTGGCGTGTCCTGCAATCGGCCTTCGGCTCACCGCTCACGCCGATCGCGCAATCGGTCGTGATCGACGAGTTCACCGGCGAGAAGCGCGCACCGGCGATGTCGATCTACATGATGGGCGTGGGCATACCTCCCACGATTGCGCCGCTGCTCGGTGGCTATGTGAGCGAGGAGATCTCCTGGCGTTGGGTCTTCTTCATTCTCCTGCCGGTGGCGGCCGTCGCGTTGGCCGGCCTGCTGATGTTCATCAAGCCGGACCCACCGCGTGAAGCGCGACCAAAGCTCGATTGGACCGGTTTCCTGAGCCTGGCGATCGCCATCGCCTGCGTACAGTTGATGCTGGACCGCGGTGAGCGCGCCGAGTGGTTCGACCCCATAGAGATCGTTCTCGAGGGTTCCTTGGCACTCCTGTTTGGCTGGATCTTCTTGGTGCACAGCTTGACGACGGACCGCCCGTTCCTCGACCCGCGCCTGCTGCTCGAGCGCAACTTCGCCTTAGGGATCGGCATAGCGGCCATTTTCGGCATGCTGTTCGTCACGCCGATGGTGCTGATGCCGACAATGCTTCAGCAGCTCAGGGATGTGCCGGAATTCACCGTCGGGTTTCTGATCGGCGTGCGCGGCGCCGGGACGGCGGTTTCGATGCTGATGGTGGTCTTTTTCGCCAACCGTTGGAGCCCACGGCTATTGCTCCTAATCGGCTTTGGCACGCATACCTTCGCAGGCTTGCAGATGGCGAGCTTCGAGATGAACGTGTCGCTGTCCGAGATGGCCTGGGCGATGGCGATCCAAGGTTTTGGGGTCGGGTGCTTGTGGGTGCCCATGACTCTGGTCACCTTCTCGAACTTCGACCCGCGCCGATCGGCGGAAGGCGCGGCGCTGTTTCATTTTGTCCGCAGCATCGGCTCCAGCTATTACATATCGGCGAGCTTCGTCGTGATTTTTCACACCCAGAAGATGAGCTATGCCGAGCTGGTGCAATGGATCAATCCGTTCACCGACCGTTTGAGTCTCGAGGTTGCAGGGAGCGGTTGGAGTACCGAGAGCACGACCGGCCTCGTCGGCATCGCGGGTGAGGTGGCTCGCCAAGCGACGAATATCGGCTACATCAACGTCTTCAACCTGTTCCTGTGGACCTCGCTGCTCGTCTACCCACTCGTCGCGCTGATCGCGTGGCCGCCGCGAGGCTACCGACCACGAGCCTAGGACCCGCGACCCTCTCCGCACACTGCCGGCAATCGGGCCTTCTATCTCAGCGTGGCGAGGTGACCCGCAACGCTGTCGGGGTTGCAACTCTTCTGCTGGATGGCGTCATATCTCCGCCGCCGCCGGGGACGGTCGCACCGTCTCGCGCGCGCGCCGCTCACCCGGCTACGGAAAGGTTGGTACCTCATGACGACATACTTGCATGACGGCTACTTCACTCGGGGCCTTGCCGGCATCGACCCCGAGGTCCACGCCGCCCTCGAGGCGGAGGAGGAGCGCCAGGACGACGGTATCGAGCTGATCGCTTCGGAGAACATCGTCAGCCGGGCCACGCTCGACGCGCTCGGCTCGGCGATCGTCAACAAGACCGTCGAGGGCTACCCCGGGCGGCGCTATTACGGCGGTGCGGCGTTTGCGGACAGGGTCGAGCGGTTGGCGATCGAGCGCGCGTGCGAACTCTTCGGTTGCGCTTTTGCCAATGTGCAACCGCATTCCGGCAGCCAGGCCAATCTCGCCGTCTTCCTGGCCTTCGTGAAACCGGGCGAGGTCGTGCTCTCCATGGACCTTCAGGCCGGTGGGCATCTGAGCCATGGCTCGCGTGCCAACCTGACGGGGAAGTGGTTTGGCGTCCGCCACTACGGGGTCCGCGAAGACGACGGCCTGATCGACTACGACCAGGTCCGGGAAACGGCCCGGGCTTGCCGCCCGAAGCTGATCATCTGCGGCGGCTCGGCCTATCCCAGAGCCATAGACTTTGCCCGCTTCCGCGCCATCGCCGACGAGGTCGGTGCCATCCTCCTCGCCGACATGGCGCACTTCGCCGGTCTCGTCGCCGGCGGCGTTCATCCGAGCCCGGTCCCGCATGCGCATGTCTCGACCGCGACCACCTATAAGAACCTGAGGGGCGTTCGCGGCGGCCTGATCCTCGCGTCCGATGCCGAGCTAGCGCGCAAGCTCGACGCCGCGGTGTTTCCGGGTGTCCAGGGCTCGGTGATCTTGAATGCGGTGGCGGCGAAGGCGGTCTGCCTCGGCGAGGCCTTGCGTCCCGAATTCAAGGCTTACACGCGGGCCGTCCTGGACAATGCCCGCGCCCTCGCCCAGACCCTGATGGCGCGGGGCCAGGACGTCGTCACCGGCGGCACCGATACGCCGCTGATGCTGATCGACCTCCGATGCGCCGGGCTGACCGGCGCGGCAGCCTCCGAGAGCCTGGAACGCGCGGGCCTGACCTGCAACAAGAACGGCGTCCCCGGCGATTCGCAACCGCCGACCGTCACCTCGGGCATTCGGCTGGGCGTCTCGGCCGGCACGACACGCGGCCTGGGCACCGCCGAATTCAGGACCGTCGGCCACTTGATCGCCGACGTCTTGGACGGCTTGAGCGGTGCCTCCAACGACATGACGGGCCTGGAGGAGCGCACGTTCGCCACGGTTCGCGAGCTGACCCGGACGTTTCCTATCTACGGACGGGCGTCGGCGTGAGGGCGGCGTCGGCGCCATCGGCGATGTCGTGGGCCTTCGCCGGCTTGTCTCGCTTCGTTGCCCTCAGTAAGGTCGGGCCGAGCCGGCTCGAGGAACGGCAAGGGGCTGAAGCATCGCTGATCCGACGCTATACCTCGCTGCCCTGATAACGGTGGCGGCGCTCGCTACCGCCGCTTGGCTCTGGCAGCGAGGCCGGCGCGCCGCCGAGCGGCATGGAAGCGAGATCGCGGCCGCCCGGGCCGATCTCGAGCGCTTGTCTCGATTGCGGGATGCGGCACCCTTCGGCTTGGTGCGCCTCGGCGAGGCGGGCATCGAGGCGTCCGAGGGGCTGGCCCGCCTGCTCCATCTAGAGCCCGAGGTGCCCGCGACCTTGGCGGCGCTGGCGCCCGCCTTCGAAGCCGGCGAGGTCGACCGTTTGGCCCGCGCCGTCGCCGACTGGCAGGCAGGGGGGCCACCGCCCACCGAGCAGTTGACGGTGGCGGACGCGGCGCGGACCATCGAGGTTGCCGGCTTCCGCTCGGGCGAGGGCGGCGGCGATTTTGGCCTCGCCTTCCACGATCTGGGCGACGCCGTCCTCCGCCAAGCCGCCCTCGAGGAAGAGGCGCAGCGGGTTGCGGCCGAGGCGAGGCGGCTTTCGGAACTCATCGATTCGCTGCCGCTTCCCGTTTGGGAGCGTGACGGGGAGATGCGCATCTCGTGGTGCAACGCCACCTATGCCCGTACCGTCGCCCGCGAGATCGCCGAGGTGATCGCCGCCGGCGACCTGGAGATCGAGCCCGCGATCATGGCTGGGCACGGGCGCGCGCTCGCCACCGCCGCGCGCCGCCAGGGCACGCGTCTCAAGGAGATCCGGCATATCGTCGTCGACGGTCAGCGCCGCGCCTTGACGGTCAACGAGGTCCCCCTCGCCGACGAGAGCCGCGGGCTCGGCTTTGCCGAAGACGTCACCGACCGCGAAGAAATCGAGATCGAGTTCAAGCGGTTCGTCGACGCCAACACCGAGGTGATGAACAACCTCAACGCCGCCATCGCCGTCTTCGAGGCGGACCGCCGTCTCGCCTTCTTCAACAATGCCTATGCCCGGCTCTGGCGGTTGGACGAGAATTGGCTGGCGAGCCACCCGACCCACAGCGAGCTGATCGACGCCATCCGCGACAATCGCCTACTGCCCGAGCAGGCCGACTATCTGGCCTACAAGAACAGCCTGATGTCGCTCTATACCAACCTGCTGGAGACCCAAGAGGAGTACAACTTCCTGCCCGACGGGCGGACGCTCAGGAGCCTGATCTCGCCGCACCCCTTGGGCGGCCTGCTGATGGTCTACGAGGACGTCACCGACCGGCTGCTGCTCGAGCGCTCCTACAACACGCTGATCGCGGTGCAGCGCGAGACCCTGGCCAACCTGCACGAGGCGCTCGCCGTCTTCGGCAGCGACGGCCGCTTGAAGCTCTTCAACCCCGGCTTCGCCGAGCTCTGGCGGTTGGACGAGCAGATGCTCCGCGGCGAGCCGCACGTCTCCGAGATTCTCGACCAGGCGATCCGGCAGGCGGACGAGAACGTGTATTGGGCAAGCAAGAGAGACGAGATGATCGCCGCAACCACCGAACGGCGCGCCGGCGGCGGCCGGATGGAGCTTTTCGGCAACAAGATCGTCGATTTCACCGCCGTGCCGCTGCCCGACGGCAACATGCTCTACACCTATCTCGACGTCACCGACAGCGTCGGCGTCGAGCGCGCGCTGCGCGAGCGGGCGGAAGCGCTGGAGACCGCGGACCGGCTGAAGACCGAGTTCATCGCCAACATGTCGTACGAGCTGCGCTCGCCCTTGAACGTGATCATCGGCTTTACCGAGATCCTCGGCAACGAGTACTTCGGCGAGCTCAACGAGGGGCAGCGGGAATACTGCCGTGGCATCCTCGATTCCTCGCATCAGCTCTTGGCGCTGATCAACGATATCCTCGACCTGGCCAGCATCGAGGCCGGGCGGCTGGAGCTCGAGACCCGGGACTTCGACGTCAAGCTGATGCTCGACGGCCTCTTGGGCCTCGCTCGCGAGGGCGCACGCGAAAGCGACATCACGCTGGAGCTCGACTGTCCGTCCGACATCGGCGAGATCCGGGCCGACGAGCGCCGCGTCAAGCAGGTGGTCTTCAACCTGCTCTCCAACGCGCTGAAATACTCCGGCGACCACACCACGGTCACCGTCGGCGCGCGCCGCGAGGCCAAGGGCGTCAAGCTCTGGGTGCAGGACCAGGGCGTCGGCATCCAGGAGAAGGACCAGGACTTGGTGTTCGATCGTTTCCAGCGCGGCTCGGCGATCTCCGGGCGCGGCGCTGGCCTCGGCCTCGCCATCGTCAAGAGCTACGTCGAGCTCCATGGCGGCGACGTCGAGCTCGATTCCGAGCCCGACATCGGCACCCGGGTCACGGTGCACCTGCCGGCACGGACGGCCTCGGCCCGGCCCTGAGGCGGCCGCGGGTTTGGTGCCCATGCGAGCGAGCGCTTTCTTGGGTCCCCCGATCAGCGCCCATCGCGGTACAGGGTGGGCGCACGGTCTCAATGGCGCATCACCATGATCCGTCTCTTCGGCGGGAGCGAAGCACAGAGCCGGGGTCCATCCTGCCGTTACGTCGGTCGTTGAAATGACCCCCAGACGGGGGCACCGCGCCTTCCGGGGCGGCGGAAGATGACCCCTTCGAGGCAGCGATCATCGATCACATGATGCCCGTGATAGACGGCGAGGAGCTGCGCCGTCGTATTCGTGACGATCACCGATATGACGGCGAACGCCATGAAGGGTGATCGAGAGAAATGCATCCTGGCTGGGATGAACGACTATGTCTCGAAACCGATCGATCCGGCCGAGCTGTTGGAGCGGATCGCGTTCTGGTTGGGCAGCGAGCAAGCAACGGCGCCTTCCGAAGGCTCAGGGCGGGCCGGCTGGGATGTCGGCGCGCAACTCGACGACGATGCTGCGGCCGCACTCGAGGATCTAGCCGGCACCCCCGACGACATCGCCGGCGGCCGGGCCGGTCAGAAGCGGGAACGAGCGTAGATCCGGCGGCAGACCGGGTCGATGACGGCTCGCTCGTCGCCGACCCGGTTTGGAAATGGCGGCCGTTTCTTCGGGACGGCTATTTCTTCTCGATGTTCCAGAAGAACGAGGCCACTGACGGGATCACGCCGCTGATGTTGTCGCGGTAGGCGCGGAAGAAGAAGTACTGGCCCAAGGGCACATAGGTCACGTACTCCATGGACCGGGCCTGCATTCTGCGCGCGAGCTTGACGAGCTCCGCCGGGTCACCTTCGCTCGAGAACTTCTTGCGCAGGTCCTGCAGCTCGTCGTCGCAGGGCCAGCCGAACCAGGCCTTGTCGCAAGTGCCCGCGACGCCGACATGCAGGAGCGGGTTCATCAGCACCTTCGCCGGCCAGGCGGTGTGGAAAATGTTCCAGCCGCCTTCCGAGGGCTTCTTCTTCTCGGCCCGGCGCGAGGTCAGGGTCGACCAGTCCATGGCCTGGTCGTCTACGTTGATGCCGATCTCGCGCAGCAGGTTGGCCGTCACGACGCTGGCCGAGTGCAGCTGCGGAATGTCAGTCGGGTGCAGCAGGACGACCTTCTCGCCGTTATAGCCCGCCTCCTTCAAGAGCTTCTTCGCGGCCGCGAAATTCTGCTGCATCAGACGCTCCGAGCCGGCGTCGCTGCCATAGGGCGTATCGCAGATGAACATCGCCGGGCAAGTGCGCCACGAGTTCGGTATCGAGCTGTTGGCCCGTTGATAGGTCGCCTGGTCGACCATCAATTGCAGCGCCCGGCGCGCCTTGACGTTGTTGAAGGGCGGATGCAGGTGGTTGATCACCAGCCAGGGTTGCCAGCCGAGATTATCGGTGGTCTCGACGGTGATGCCCTCGGCCGCCTTGGCGATCGGCACCAGGTCGGCCGCGAGGTTCTCGATCAGGTCGATCTCGCCGGCCTGCAGCGCGTTCAGGGCGGTGTTGGCGTCAGGGATGTAGTGCCACTCCAAGCGGTCGACATGGACCACCTTGCCGCCGGCGAAGTTGCTGGCGGGCTCGGCCCGCGGCACGTAATCCTTGTTCTTGGTGTAGTACACCTTGCTGCCGGGGACCCATTTATCTTTCTCGATCTTGTAGGGACCCGAGCCGATCATCTCGGCGATCTGCTCGTGCGCGTCGGTCTTGGCGATCCGTTCCGGCATCATGAAGGGGACGTTGCTCATGTCTTTGCCGAGCGCCAGGATCGTCGCGCCGAAACGCTCCTTCAGCGTCAGCTTGATGGTCCGCGCGTCCACGGCTTCCATCTTCTCCATCCGGCCCATCAGAACTTGGCCCAAGCCGTCGCGCTTGCCCCAGCGGGCGATCGAGGCGACGCAGTCGGCCGCGGTGACGGGCGTGCCGTCATGCCACTTCAACCCATCGCGCAACTTTATGACGTAGGTAAGGCCGTCGTCGGTGACGGTGTAGCTCTCGGCCATCTGAGGCTTCATCTTGAAATCCGCATCCGGCGCGAACAGCGTGTCGTAGATCGCGTAACCGTGGTTCGCGGTGATCAAGGCGGTCGTCCAGATCGGATCGATGTTCTTGAGATCGGCATGCACCGAGACCTTGAGGACCGACTCGGCCTGGGCGGATGCCGACAACGCCACGGCGATCGATGCGCCGATAAGGCTTCGCTTTATCCTATGCATTGGATTCCTCCCCCGAATTCGTAATGCGAGCATGTCTTCGACTACTGCAATACCTTAGCAGCCGTCCGCGGCCCGACCAAATCTCGTCGGCCGTCCCCCTCAATCGGCGCTCGGCAGACCCTTGGTGGTCGAGTACTCGAAGTGCAGCGCCTCGTCGGGGCGGACGATGCCGTGGATGGCGTGCGCCGCCATCGCCGCCTCGGCGAAGCCGCTCAGGATCAGCTTCAGCTTGCCCGGATAGCTGGCGATATCGCCGATCGCGAAGATGCCCTTGGCGCTGGTCTCGGCGCGGGCCGGATCGACGACGATGCGGTTGCCGTCGAGGGCGAGGCCCCACCCGGCGAGCGGGCCGAGGTCGGAGGCGAGGCCGAAGAAGGCCAAGAGGGCGTCGGCCTCGAGACACCGCTCTTCGCCCTCCAGAGTCGCGACCACGACCGCATTCAGATCGCCGTTGGTGCCCTCCAGCGCCTTCAATTGGTAGGGGATCACCAGTTCCACCACGTTGCCCGCATCCGCCAGGCGATGCAGGTCCTTGACGCTTTCGGGGGCGGCGCGGAACTTCTGGCGCCGATGCACGACGTGGATGCGGTCTGCGAGGTCGGCCAGCGACAAGGCCCAGTCGACGGCGGAATCGCCGCCGCCGGCGATGACGATCCGCTTGCCGCGGAAGACCTCGCGGGACTTGACGTAGTAGTGCACGCTTCGGCCCTCGTAGGCCTCGATACCGGCGAGCGGCGGCCGATTGGGGCCGAAGGCGCCGCCGCCGGCGGCGATGATGACGGCCCGCGCCTCGATCGTGCTGCCGTCCTCGGCCGCGAGCCGCCAGCCGCCGTCCTCGGTCTCGTCCAGGTCGACGACCCGCCGGCCGAGGCGGTAGCGGGGCCGGAAGGGCCGCGCCTGCTCTTCCAACCGGGCCACCAACTCGCCGGCATCGATCCGGGGATAGCCGGGGATGTCGTAGATCGGCTTCTCCGGGTAGAGCGCGGTGCATTGGCCGCCGACCGCGTCCAATGCGTCGACGACGATCGCTTCGATGCCGAGCATGCCGAGCTCGAAGACGGCGAAGAGCCCGACCGGCCCCGCACCGATGATGGCGACGTCGCTCCGCTCCACCATTTCCGACATGGCTCTGCCCCAAGCTCCCCACCAGATTCCAACTCTACATGCCCCCTGTCGCGGCGGCAGATCAAGCCGTTCCGGTTGCAGCGTCATGTCGGCTTCACTAGAGTGCGCCGCGATTTCGAAGGCGGTCCAGGGCGGCTTCGGGGCATGACATCACTCGCAGAGCGCGGCGGAGACGCCGATCCGGGCATTCAGCGGCGCGACCTGGTCCGGCTTTGGCTTCACGCCCAGAACCGGGGCTGGTTCAACACCACGATGCTGCGCCGGCGCCGCTTCGACGGCGCCGTCTGCAGCCTGAAGAATGCCGGCTCGCACTGGGTCAAGTACATGCTGAGCCTGGCGTTGGCGGAGCTCCATGGCCTGCCGGCGCCCGAGCACATCCGCTCCAACGCCATCGTCGGCCACCCCAAGCGGCCGCCCGCCCACAGCCATATTCCGCAGATCGTCACCAGCCACTCGGCGGCGCATCATCTCTTGCATTGGCGGCCGGCGGGCCGGCTCTTGCGTTTGCCCCGCTACGTCGTCCTGGTCCGCGACCTCCGCCATCTCTTGGTCTCCTACCACGAGAAGTGGCACGACGCGGGCGAAGTCGATTTCGCCGCCTATTTGCGTGGCCGGGCGACGCCCAAGCGCTTCGACGGCACCATCTGGGAGTTCATACGCTTCTTGAATTCCTGGGCGCCGGTCATCCAGCAGCAGCCGGAGAGGGCGATCGTCGCCCGCTACGAGGACCTGGAGCGCGACACCGAGGCCGAACTGGTGCGGATCGCGGCGCATCTCGGCATCGACGGCCTGACGCCCGAGCTGGCCCGGCGCGTCGCCGCCATGGCGAGCCGCGAGGAGATGGCCAAGCACCCCGATCCGACCGAGAACCACCACGACAAGGTGGTCGGCCTGGAGACACGCGCGGCCTTGGATTGGTACGACGATGCCGACCGACGGTTTCTGAGCCGGCTCTTGG
>JASLMY010000108.1 GCA_030746295.1 Alphaproteobacteria bacterium
CGGCGCGTTGTTGGTCGCAGTGCTGGCGAAACCGCGCTACTTCTTCGCCATCTACATCTGGGGCACGACGCTCTATCTGCTGCTGGTGCTCTACCTCGGCGGCCTGACCCATGTCGCCGGCGGCCCCTACCACTCTTTCTTCGCCGTGTCGCTGGTGCTGGCGGGGGTCGGTGTCGCCAGCGCTTGCTTCGCGGCGATGCAGAGCACGCTCACTTATCTCGGTTCGCCGCCGGAGTACCGCAGCCGATTGATGGGCGTTTTGACGCTCTGCATCGGCAGCGGACTGATCGGGTTCTTCAACGTCGGCTGGATGGCCGAGAGCTACGGCGTCTCGGCGGCGCTGCTGATCAGCGGCCTCGAAGGGCTCTTCGCCTTTCTGCTGCTCTGGCTCTACGGCAGCGATGAAGGCGACGCCTCTGCCGACGCTGCCGGGTAGCTTCGAACGCTACCGATAGACCAGCGTGCCGTCCTCCAGGTCGGCGGCGGGGATCTCGACCTTCTCCCGGAAGTAGTCTTGGCTGAAGATCCAGGGCTCGCGGTCACCTTGCTTGGGCATGAGGTGCATGTTGCGGGTCAGGTAGCCGGCGTTGAAATTCTCGGGATCGACCCAGGGCAGGGCCGGCATGTCCTGGTCTTCCTCGCGCAACTGTGGCGTCACCACGTCGGCACCCTTCTCGGCCATGTGGTTCAAGAGCCGGCAGACGAAACCGGAGACGAGGTCGGCGCGGAGCGTCCAGCTCGCCCGCAGATAGCCGAAGACCCAGGCCATGTTGGGCACGCCGGTGAAGAGGATGCCCCGGTGGCCGATGCAGTCGGCGAAGTTAACCGGCTCGCCGTCGACCGCGAAGTCGATGTCGCCCATCGCGCAGAGGTTGAAGCCGGTGGCGGTGACGATGATGTCCGCTTCCAGCTCGGTGCCCGAGCGCAGCAGCACGCCTTTCTCCGTGAAGGTCTCGATACCGTCGGTGACGACCGAGGCCTTGCCGGCCTTGATGCCGCGGAACAAATCGCCGTCGGGGAGGAAGGCCAGGCGTTGCCGCCAGGGCCGGTAGCTGGGTGTGAAGTGCGTCTCGACATCGAAGTCGTCGCCGAGATAGGTGCGCGCACCGGCGATCAACTCGTCCTTCAAAGCTTCCGAATCCTCGAACGAGCGGCGGATCACCGTCTTCTGATCGCTCAGGATCTTGCGCCGCGTGATCTCGTGCACCCATTCCTCGGGCACGTCGAGCTCGCGCAGCATGTCGGCGATCTCGGCTCGGTTGGCCGCCGGGTAGAAATAGGTCGGCGAGCGCTGCAGCATGGTGATGTGGGCGCAGTCGTCCGCCATCGCCGGCACCACAGTGGCCGCGGTCGCGCCCGAGCCGATGACGAGCACGTTCTTGTCCTTGTAGTCCAGCTCTTCCGGCCAGGTCTGCGGGTGCACGATCGGCCCTTGGAAGCGCTCGATGCCCGGGAAATCGGGCGTGTAGCCTTCCGAGTGGCGGTAGTAGCCCTGGCACATCCACAAGAAATTGCAGGTAAAGCGCAGCTCTTCGCCCGTATCCAAGCGCGCGACCGCGAGTGTCCACTGCCTCTCGTCGCTGGACCAGGCGGCGCTCTTGACCTCGTGGCGGTAGCGGACGTGCCGGCGGATGTCGTGCTCGTCGAGGACCTCGTCGAGATAGGTCAGAATCTCCTCGGCCGTGGCGATGGGGGCGCTGCACCAGGGCTTCCAGCCGTAGCCGAAGGTATAGAGATCGCTGTCGGAGCGGATGCCGGGATACTTGTGGGTCAGCCAGGTGCCACCGAAGCTCTCCTGATTTTCCAAAAGCGCGAAGCTCTTGCCGGGGCAGTGCTGCTGCAGGTGGTAGGCCGCGTCGATGCCGGAGATCCCGGCGCCTACGATCAACACATCGAAATGCCCAGCTTCTTGCTCGACGCCTTGGCGCGCCTCGACTGCCACGTCCATGCTCCGCTTTCCTCGCAGCTTGCCCAGGCTCGTATCCTAAGACCTGGCAGCGGGCATTTCCACGTCGCGGGGGGCCTCGGGACGTGCGACCAACTGCCACATCAACGAGATCGAAGACGAAGGGTGCGGACGCTCTCGGCCGCCGTCATGTCGCGCCGCTTGATCGAGGCCAATTCAGGCGCCCACGCGCGACGGTAAGCTTCCGGTGGCGGCGCAAGGCGCGCCGAGCGAGCCGTCGGACGGAAGGAGACCCTGACTTTGGCCTCAGAGGCATTTGCGCGCCGGGGCGGCGACGCCGTGGAAGTGGCGTCGTGACGGTCGCGCAAGGCCCGCCGGTCGCGGTGCGTGCCGGCCTTTGGATGGCGCTGGCGGCGGTCGGCTATGCCGGCATGTTCGCGATCGTCAAGTTTCTGTCGGCCGAGATCGACGTCTACGTGCTGCTCTTCTGGCGCTACTTCCTGGCCCTCCTGGTCTTCCTGCCTTGGTTGCTCAAGTCCGGCCCCGGGGTCCTGAAGACGGGGCGGATGAAGCTTCATTTGAGTCGTGGCGTCCTGATGGTGGTGCACAGCGGCACGCTGATGGTGGCGATCCTGTTCATTCCGCTGGGCGAGGCGACCTCGCTGATCTTCACGGCACCGCTCTTCGCGGTGTTGCTGGCCGGCCTGCTACTACGCGAGCATGTGGGCGGGCGGCGCTGGGCGGCGCTGGCCATGGGCTTCGCCGGCGTGTTGGTGATCCTCAGGCCCGGCCTGTCCGCCTTCCAGCCGGCGGCGATCCTGGTCCTGATCTCGGCCTTCACCGGCGCCAGTGTCGCCGTCATCGGCCGCGTCTTGCTGCGCACCGACGATCCGGGCTTGAGCGTCTTCTACGTCAATCTGTTTGCCGTCCCGGTCGCGCTTGCGCCCGCCCTCGTCTGGTGGCAATGGCCGACGCTTGAGCAGGTGCCCTGGCTGATCGGCCTCGGCCTGCTCGCCAACGCCTATATCTACGGCTCCTCGCGGGCCTTGAAGATTGCCGAGACCTCGCTCGTCATGCCGTTCGATTTCCTGCGCCTGCCGGCGGCGGCCTTCGCCGGCTTTCTCTTCTTCGCCGAGGTCCTCGATCCCTGGGCCTGGCTCGGCGCCGCGATTATCTTCGCGAGCTCGGTCTACATCACCAACCGCGAGATCCGCGCCGCCAAGGCCTAGCCGAGTGTCGCTTCGGCCCGCATGGC
Organism: Alphaproteobacteria bacterium; assembly: GCA_030746295.1. The sequence goes on from JASLMY010000108.1 coordinate 3,162, forward strand.
GGTGGCGCCGTCCGAGCGCTCGGCGGCGAGCGTGACAGTATCGCCCTCCGCCACGGCGACGACGCGGTAGGGGGCGGTGTCGAAGATCGGGGCAATGGCGCGGAACTTGTAGCTCTCGACCGGACGGTCGGTATTGAGCCGCACCAGGTCCAGAAGCTGGGTCGCGATCAGGGGTCCGTGCACGATCAGGCCGGGGTAATGCTCCTCCTCGACCGTGTAGGGGCGGTCGTAGTGGATACGGTGGCCGTTGAAGACCAGCGCTGAATAGCGGAAGAGCAACACCGGGTCGGGCCCGATCTCGCGGACCCAGGCGCCGGCCGGTGCCGCCGGCCATTCGGAGCAGACCTCGGGTGCCGGCACCGGCGCGCCTTCCTCGCGGTAGACGATGGTCTGGGTCTCTTCCAGCGCCGGCTTGCCGTTGGCGCTGATCCGGTGGCGGACGTTGACGAAGACGAGCGCACCGGTGCGCCCGGTCTTGGCCTCGGCGCCGACGATCTCGCTTTCGCGTGTTATACGGGCACCGATCGGAATCGGTGCCTCGAAGTTGAGCGAGGCGCCCGCGAACATCCGCCGCGGCAGCATCACCGGTGGCATGAAGCCACCGCGCTTGGCATGACCATCCAAGTCGATGCCGCGGGCCGGCGCCTGCTCCAGGAAGTAGAGCCAGTGCCAGAGCGGCGGCAAGGGGTCGCCCTCGGCGAGGTTGGTCTCGGCATCGTCCAGCGTCGCCAGCAGGCCCCGGACCGGAACCAGGCTGGCGATGTCCTCGGCCGTCTCCCGCTTGCCAATCCAATCGCGATAGTCGAGACCCTCAGCAACCGTCATCTCATTTCTCTCCACTCTCAGGTCCGCCGACGACGCCGGAATCGTGCAGGGCACCGATGGCGCCAGAGTCCAGGCCCAAAACCTCGGCCAGCACGGCGTCGGTGTGCTCGCCCAGGCGCGGCGCCTGGCGGACGGACGTGCGCGGTGCCGCCTCGAAGGCGATTGGCGCGCCCGGCGTCAGCGTCGGCCCGATGCCGGGCTGGTCGACTTGCTCGAACATCGGGTTCTCCGCCGAGCAACGTGGGTCCTCGGCCAGCATCTGGGCGATCGAGCGATAGGGGCCCCAGCAGACCCCGGTGCCTTCGAAGGCCTCGGTGATCTCAGCCAGCATCCTGGCCCCGCACCAGGGCGAGATGAGGGCCGCCAGCTCGGCCGTGGCCCGGTAGCGGTCGCCTTCGCGGGCCAGGTCGAGGCCGGTCCGGGCCTCGATCTCGGCCACCTCTTGCTCCAGCCCTATGACCTCGACCAGCGCCCGCCATTGCCGCCCGGTGATGGCGACGATCATGACACGGCGGCCCTCGGCAGTTTCGAAGTCGCGGCCGAAGGCGCCGAAGAGGTCGTTGCCGGTGGCCGCGCGGTCGACGCCACCGACCTCCTTCTCGGCGATCAGGCCGAGCGTGCCCATGGTCCAAAAGGCGACGTCCGACAGCGCCACCGAGAGGTACTGGCCCTCGCCGGTCAGCGTCCGGTGGCGCTCGGCCGCCAACAGGCCGTTGACTGCCGACTGCCCGGTAATCAGGTCCCAGGCCGGCAGCACGTGGTTGACCGGCCGGTCGTCATCGGCGTGGCCGGTGAGGTAGGGCAGGCCGGTTGCGCAATTGACGGTGTAGTCGACCTCCGACGAGCCGTCCGGATTGCCCTGTACATTGACCATGACGAGGTCGTCGCGCTTGGCCTTGAGGGCGCCGTAGTCGAGCCAGCCACGGGCTGGGAAGTTGGTGAGGAAGAGACCGGCGCCCTCGCCCGGCGCGGTGACGAGGGCGCTCGCCAGCTCGCGGCCTTGCGGGTTGCCGAGGTCGATCGCGATCGAGCGCTTGCCCTTGTTGAGGCCGGCCCAATAGAAGCTCGTGCCGTTCTCGTGCACCGGCCAGCGCCGGTAGTCGAGGCCGCCGCCGACGGGGTCGAAGCGGATTACGTCGGCGCCCATCTGCGCCAGCGTCATGCCGGCCGAGGGTGCGGCGATGAAGGCCGAGCCTTCGACGACGCGCAGGCCCTTCAGGATCTCGCTCACGCCCGCCTCACGCGTCGGCCCGGACCTTGACGTAAGATCCCGGCGCGTCCTCGATGATTTTGGCCGCGCCGTCGCCCGGCTGCCGTGCCGGGACCTTCTTGCCCGAATGCCTGGCGAGCCATTTGCGCCAGTCGGGCCACCAGCTGCCGTCCTTGTGTTCTGCACCCTCGAGCCAATGCTCGGCATCCTCCGGCAGCTCGTCGTTGGTCCAATAGCCGTACTTGCCGGGGCTTGGCGGGTTGACGACGCCGGCGATATGGCCCGAGCCGGCGAGCGTGAACCGCGTCTTACCTTTGTAGAGCCCGGTCGCGACGTAAGTGCTCTTCCAGGGGGCGATGTGGTCCTCCTTAGTCGACAGGATATAGACCGGCATGTCGATCTCGCCGAGGTCGATCGGCGTGCCCGCGAGGCTGATCCCGCCGGGTGTCGAGAGCAGGTTCCGCTGGTACATGTTGCGCAGATAGAAGCTGTGCATCTCCGCCGGCATCCGGGTCGAATCCGAGTTCCAGTACAAGAGATCGAAGGGGAAGGGGTCCTTGCCCAAGAGGTAGTTGTTGACGACGAAGGACCAGATCAAATCGTTGGCGCGCAGCATGTTGAAGGTCGTCGCCATGTGGCCGCCCTCGAGGTAGCCGCCTTCTTCGGCCATCCGTTGCTCGAGATACTGGATTTGCTCCTCGTCGATGAAGACGGAGAGCTCGCCCGCTTCCTCGAAGTCGACGAGCGCGGTGAAGAAGGTCGCCGCTTTGATGCGCAGGTCGCCCTTGGCCTTCATGTAGGCGAGCGTCGCCGCCAACAGCGTGCCGCCGAGGCAGTAGCCGATCGCGGTCACCGCCTTTTCGGCCGTCGCCGCTTCGATGCCCTCGAGGGCGGCGAGGATGCCGTCATGCATGTAGTCCTCGAAGGTCTTGTCGGCGAGGCGCGCGTCCGGGTTGACCCAGGAGACGACGAAGACCGTCAGGCCCTGTGACACGGCCCAGGCGATGAACGAGTTTTCGGGCTTGAGGTCGAGGATGTAGAACTTGTTGATCCAGGGCGGCACGATCAGGAGCGGCCGCTTGTAGACGGTCTCGGTGGTCGGTTCGTATTGGATCAGCTGCATCAGCTCGGTCTGCCAGACCACCTTGCCGGGGCTGACGGCGATGTTCTCGCCGACGGCGAAGGCCTCGAGGTCGGTCATCCGGATGGCGAGCTTGCCTTTGCCGCGCTCCAGGTCGTCGAGCATGTTGTCGAGGCCGCGGACCAGGTTCTCGCCGTTCTGCTCCAAGGTGGCGCGCAAGACCTCCGGGTTGGAAAGAACGAAGTTGCTGGGGGCCATCGCGTCGACGAACTGCCGGGTGTAAAAATCCACCTTCTTTGCCGTCTTGTCGTCCAGGCCCTCGACCTCTCGAACCGTGCTCTGCAGCCAGTTCGCGGTCAGGAGATAGGACTGCTTGATGAAGTCGAAGATCTGGTTCTCTTCCCAGGCGGCGTCGCGAAAGCGCCGATCGCCCTTCTCGGGCGCCGCCGCCGGCTGGCTCTCTTGGCCCATCACGCGCTCCGCGGCGTGCTGCCAAAGCCGCATGTAGTCCTGCCAGAGCCCCATCTGCGCCTCGACCATGCGCCCGGGATCGGCCATCATCTTCATGGTCATCTCCATGAAGGCTTGGCCGATGTTCAGCGGGTCGGCGTCTTCCTGGCCCAGGCTCTGGGCCTGGCGGCCGAGAAAGCCCTGGACCAGCTTTTGGCTCTGCTCGGCCACGCGCATCAGGTTCTTCGAGAACTCGCTCGGATCGGGCAGCTTGAAGTCGTTGCCGGTCTGCTCGGTCATCGAAATTTCCGCCGTCGTTCGGAGTCCAAAATCGGAAGCGTCACGCAGTTCACCGCTTTTACCAGCGGGACGGACATCATAGAATGCGACTGGCGCCCGTCCAGACGAAATGCCGGCTCTCGGTCTGTGACGGATGCGGCGCCTCGCCGGCGAGATAACGGCGTCGGCGGGTTATGCGCGACCACCGCCGGATGGACTGGAAAGAGGTGTGAGAGGCATGGCGTTCCTGGAGCGATCTCGCAACCGGATTTCAAGGCCGCTGACGGCCACCGGAGCCGCCGTGGGGCCCGTTTCGACGGTGCTGGCCTCGGCGCTGATCCTGGCCGGTTGCTCCGTACCCTATTGGGCCAACCCGGTGGAGTGGTACGACAGCGCGACGGCCGACAGCAGCAGCACGGCATCACAGTCCGCCAAGGCGGCCGAGCAGAAGGTGACGACCGACAAGGACGGCTTTCCTGTGGTCGCCTCTGTTCCGGAGCGCCCAAAGGCCGAGACGACGCCGAAGCAACGACAGGAAATCGCGCGCGGCCTGGTCGCGGACCGGACCAACGCCCAATACACCGACCAGGCGCTGAGGGCGCGTCAGCCGAGATCGGTGGCGCCGCCGCCGGCGCCCCCGCCACCGCCAGCCAAAGCACCGGCAACCGCTTCGGCCGCGCCGTCGTTGTTGCCGAAGCTGAAGGCCGACGAGAAAGCCCCACCGCCGGCGCCACCACCGCCGAGCAGCACCGCGGCGGCGGCCAAAGCGGCCCCGAAGGCTGCGCCGATGGCGCCGCCGGCGACACGGTCTACCGCCTTGCCTCCGGCACCACCGTCGACGACGGCTGCCGCCCTCGCGGCGCGCCGCGTGCCCTCGCAGCCCGTGCCATCGATCGTGCAGCGCTCGGCCACCGTGGCGCCGCCGCTGATCGCCGGAACGCCGGCGCCGGCACCGGCGGCGATGACGGCGACCGGCAAGCCGCCTTATCCGCCCCTGAATCGGAGGCGGACGCCGGCACCCTTGCCGACGGTCGCCCCCCGGGCGACGGCCGCCGCCCCAGCCATGACCATGGCCGCGACCATACCGCCCGCTCAAGCGGCGGTGCCGCGGCTCGGACTGCCGGTGACGGCCGAGCAGCGCACGCTGGACCAGGTCTATGCCGGCCATCTGGCAGCGCAGGCGAGCTCGCGTTATCCGACTGCGGCCCAGCCGGGGGTGGTGCGGACCGCTGCCGTGCCAATCGCGCCGGCCGGTGCCGGCAGCTCGGTGATCATCAACGGTAGCGCGGCGGCGGTCACCTCGCCCGGCTTCGCCGGCAACGGCTCCCGCCTGGTCGTCAAGTTCGCACATGGGGTCTCGGCCCTGTCGGGGCCTGCCAGGAGGCAGCTCAAGGACTTCGCGCCCCAGGTGGTCGGCCATCCGGGCTTGGTGAGGGTCGTCGGCCATGCCAGCCAGCGCACCGGCGACATGAGCTATGGCCGCCACGTCGCCGCCAACTTCAACGTCTCGGTCGATCGGGCGAACGCGGTGGCGGGCGAATTGGCGCGCCTCGGCGTCGATCCCTCGCGCCTGGTGGTCGAGGCGGTGGCGGACAGCCAGCCCCGATACCACGAAAGCATGCCCAACGGGGAATCGGAGAACCGCAGGGTCGAGATCTATCTCGAGTAGTACTGGCGAACGGTGATGAGAAGAGCGGCCGTCGATCTCGAATACCGGGCAGTTCTGGCGTGAGTGATCCGCTTGGTATCGGCATCGCCGGGCTCGGCACGGTCGGCCGGGGCGTGGTGCGCCTGCTCGACGAGCAAGGCGCGCTCTTGAGCCGGCGCTGCGGCCGCGAGATCGTCGTTCGCGCGGTCTCTGCCCGGAATAGGGACCAGGATCGCGGCATCGACCTTTCGGGCTATGAATGGCACGACGATGCCGCCACCCTCGCCACGGCCGAGGGCGTCGATATCGTCGTCGAATTGATCGGCGGCGAGGAAGGCGTCGCCAAGGCGGTGGTCGAGACGGCGCTCGCCAACGGCCGCCACGTGGTTACCGCCAACAAGGCGCTGGTGGCGCGGCACGGAACGGCGCTGGCACGGATGGCGGAAGAGGCCGAGCTGACCCTCAACTTCGAGGCCGCGGTGGCGGGCGGCATCCCGATCGTCAAGGTCCTGCGCGAGGGCCTGTCGGCGAACCGCTTTCAGCGCGTCTACGGCATCCTGAACGGCACCTGCAATTACATCCTGACACAGATGCAGGAAACGGGGCGCGACTTCGCCGAGGTCTTGGCCGAGGCGCAGGCGCTCGGCTATGCCGAGGCCGATCCGGCCTTCGACGTCGACGGCGTCGACGCGGCGCACAAACTGGCGATCCTGACGAGCCTCGCCTACGGCAGCCCGGTCGATTTCGACTCGATCTATGTCGAGGGCATCCGGGGCGTCGAGGCGATCGACATCGCCTTCGCGGCCGAACTCGACTACCGCATCAAGCTCTTGGCGATCGCCCGCCTGACCGACAGCGGCATCGAGCAGCGGGTGCACCCCTGCATGGTCCCGGCCGCGACGCCGATCGCCGGCGTCTCAGGCGTTTTCAACGCCGTCGTGGCGGAGGGCGATTTCGTCGACCGCACCGTCTACGAGGGCCGCGGTGCCGGCGAGGGGCCGACCGCGTCGGCCGTCGTCGCCGACATCATGGATATCGCGCGGGGCAGCCGCCTGCCGACCTTCTCGGTACCGGTGGCGGCGTTGGAAGAAATCCCACCATCGCCGATCTCGCGTCATTCGGGTCCCTACTACGTGCGCTTGACTGTCGTCGACCAGCCCGGCGTCATCGCCGATATCTCCACCATCTTCCGCGACAAGGCGATCTCGATCGAATCCCTGCTGCAGCGCGGCCGGGCGCCGGAAGAGGCGGTCCCGGTGGTGATGATCACGCATGACACGGTCGAGGCGGCCATGGTGGAGGCACTGCAGGCGATATCCGAAATCCCCGCCGTGTTGGCGGCACCAAAGATGATACGGATCGAGATGCTCTAGTACGCGGGACGCGGACGGAGCTGATATCGGGAGGAAACGAGATATGAGCGAGGTTGTCCTCGATCGAAATTTGACGCTCGAGGTCGTACGAGTGACCGAGGCGGCGGCCATCGCGGCCTCGGAGATGATGGGCCGGGGCGACGAGAAGGCGGCCGACCAGGTCGCGGTCGACGCCATGCGGGCCGCCCTCAACCAGCTCGACATCAAGGGCAAGGTGGTGATCGGCGAGGGCGAGCGCGACGAGGCGCCGATGCTCTTCATCGGCGAGGAGGTCGGCACCGGCGATGGGCCAGCGGTCGACATCGCCCTCGACCCGCTGGAGGGCACGACGATCACCGCCAAGGGCCTGCCCAACTCGTTGGCGGTGCTGGCCGTCGGCAGCCAGGGCTCGCTTCTGCACGCGCCCGACGTCTACATGGACAAGATCGCCGTCGGCGGCGGCTTGCCGGACGGCGTCGTCGACCTGGACGCCAGCCCCGCCGACAACATCCGCAATCTGGCCGAGGCCAAGGGCGTCGACGCGACCGAGATCGTCGCCTGTATTCTGGACCGGCCCCGCCATGTCGAGATCATCGGCGCGGTGCGCGAGACCGGCGCCCGAGTGCAGTTGATCGGTGACGGCGACGTCCACGGCGTCATGGCGACGGCCATGCCGGAGACCGGCATCGACATCTATATCGGCATCGGCGGCGCGCCCGAGGGCGTGCTGGCGGCGGCGGCGCTGCGCTGCATCGGCGGGCAGATGCAGGGCCGGCTCTTCTTCCGCAACGACGACGAGCGTGGCCGGGCTCGCAAGGTCGGCATCGAGGACCTGAACGCCAAATACGGTATGACCGAGATGGCCCGTGGCGACGTCGTCTTCGCCGCCACGGGCGTCACCAACGGCACCATGCTCGAAGGCGTGCGCCGTTGGCCGGGCGGCACCAGCACGCATTCCGTGGTGATGCGCTCGCGCACCGGCACGGTGCGCTGGATCAAGGCGCAGCAGGATTTGAGCCGCCGGCCCCTGCCGGCCTGAGGGCCGGGACGGGCCTCGTGGGCGCGGCGGAACCCTTTCTCGACGTCGCCCGTTCGGCAACCGGCCGGGTCTGGCGCAGCCGCGACGGCGACGAGCGTCTAGCCTTGGCCCTGGCGCAGCGCCTCGGCGTGCCGGACGTGATCGGCCGCGTCCTGGCCGGTCGGGGCGTCGCGCTCGAGGGTGCGGAGGCGTTCATCGCGCCGCGCATCAAGGAGGCGATGCCCGATCCCTCGCATCTCCTCGACATGGACCGGGCCGCGGCCCGGATCGCCGCCGCCATCCAACAGGACGAGGCGGTCGCCGTCTTCGGTGACTACGACGTCGACGGCGCCACCTCGTCGGCACTGATGCGGCGCTTCTTCGAGGCCGTCGGCGGCCGGCTTCGCATCTATATCCCCAATCGCTTGACCGAGGGCTATGGCCCCAACGCGGCGGCGCTCGAGAAGCTGGCGGCCGACGGCGTCGGCCTCGTGGTCACGGTCGACTGCGGCACCATGGCCTTCGAGGCGCTGGCCCGGGCGGCGGCGATCGGCCTCGACGTCGTCGTCGTCGACCACCACCAGGCTGAGCCGCGCCTGCCGGAGTGCTTGGCCCTGGTCAATCCGAACCGCCTCGACGAGACCAGCCCGCATCGCGCATTGGCGGCCGTGGGCCTGACCTTTCTCTTGCTGGTCGCGGTCAACCGGGCGCTCCGCGAGGCCGGCTGGTACCGCGACCGGGCGGCACCCGATCTGCTTGGCTGGCTCGACCTGGTGGCGCTGGGCACGGTCTGCGACGTGGTGCCACTGACGGGCCTCAACCGCGCCTTGGTGACGCAGGGCCTGAAGGTCATGGCAGAGCGGCGGAACACGGGGCTGAGGGCGTTGGCCGACGTTGCCCGCCTGGAGGCGCGGCCGGGCGCCTTTCATCTCGGCTACATCCTGGGCCCCCGCATCAACGCCGGCGGCCGCGTCGGCGAGGCCGATCTCGGCGCCCGGCTGTTGACCACCGACGACTGGGAGGAGGCCCAGGGCATCGCCCAGACGCTCGACCGCCTGAACGCCGAGCGCCGCGCCATCGAGGGCCTGGTCCTCGACCAAGCGGCCCGACAGGCGGCGGACAAGGCTGCCACCGATCCGGCGCTGGTCCTGGTCTCGGGCGAGGGCTGGCACGAGGGCGTGCTGGGCATCGTCGCCAGCCGCCTGAAGGACACCTACCGCCGACCCACCTTCGTCCTCGGGGCCAAGGACGGTATCGCCAAGGGCTCGGGCCGCTCGATCCCGGGCGTCGATCTGGGCGCCGCGGTGACGGCGGCGCGCCAGGCCGGCATCCTGCAGAACGGCGGCGGGCATGCCATGGCGGCCGGGCTCACCGTCGCCGCCGACCGGGTGACCGAGCTGGAGGCGTTTCTCACCGCCAGGCTGGCGCCCGAGGTGGCGGGGGCGCCGGCGCGCGATCAGCTGAACCTCGACGGCGCCTTGCAGGTGGGCGCCGCGACGCGCGAGCTCTACGACCTCCTGGAGACGATCGGTCCCTACGGCGCCGGCCACCCCGAGCCCCGCTTCGCCCTCGCTGATGCCCGCGTGGTGCGCGCCGACGTAGTCGGCGGCGATCACGTCCGCGTCGTGCTCTCGGGCACCAGCGGCAAGGGCCGCCTCAAGGGCATCGCCTTTCGTGCCGCCGGCACGCCGCTCGGCCGGGCTTTGGCCGAAAGCGGCGGCGCCGGCCTGCACCTCGCCGGCCATCTGCGTGCCGACGATTGGAAGGGGCGAAGCGGTGTGCAACTGGTGATCGAGGACGCGGCACCGATCGCGCGCGGTGCCGCCGCCTGACGGCCGGATAAGTCTCGATTGATCTCTTGATTTTCTCCTCGCCAGGGCTTAATCCCGCCCTGGCGGCCCCGTAGTCTAAAGGTCAGGACGCCGGCCTTTCAAGCCGGAGATGTCGGGTTCGAGTCCCACCGGGGTCACCAGATTTTGTTAGTTTTCTGCCGATTTGGAGCGTTCTACATCCAGGCGTGAGGCAGCGCCCGCGCCGCGCGTGCGGCTGCCGCTCTCGCTTCGAGCCGACATCAGCGCGGGCGCAGGGAGGCCCAGAAGGTCTCCATGGTCGCGGTCGGAAACTGCGTCGACGGGCCGAACACGATTATCGTCATGGTCGACGCCTTGCTGGCCACGACGCCGATCCTGTAGGTGGCTTCGGTGCCGGATTTCGATACCTTGCTGGCCCCGCCGATGTAGATGGGCATGCCGTTCGCGTGCTGCTGCGCGCTGACGTCGGCAAGGCGCAGCCCCTGCAGCTCCGCATAAGTCCGAAAGTACTGCTCAGCTTCGGTGGGACCGAAAGGTGGGATGTCGGAATCGTAGACATGACATTCGGCGTGCAGGCCGCTACGGCGATGAATGAGCTGAGCCTGGTCATATCGTGCTTGCGGAACCTGAGAACTCTGCACACTCGGAGGCTCGGGGAACGTCACCTGAAAAGCGCACCCTTCGGAGCCGAAGCGCGACATGACGGTGCTCTCAAATGTCGACGCCTTGTATGCAAATCCTACTGAGATAAGCCACAGAAACCACCAACAGACGATCCCACCCAGCGCTTTCGATGCGCGGAAGCGACTTATCGCGAACCATATGAAGGGCAGGAGACCGGAGATGGCGAACAGAGCCATTGCACCGCCCAGAACGGTGGCGCTCCAGTGCAGCAAGTCGAGGGTCTCTCCGGGCGGCCCCTCCTTCAGCCACACTACGACTGTGTCGTGGGTCAAGCTCGCCAGCACCAGGGCCAGTACGTTAAGGCGAGCTGCGCGCGATGACATCAAGATTCCTCGGCGGGACGGCAGCTCGAATCTATCTTCGGGGTTCGGGCCTGAGCTCAGGCGCCAAATCTGGCGAAACCGCCGTCTCACTCGTTATGCTATTACTCAGAAGTTGCCAGGTCACATTGTACGCGACACCTGAAATTAAAGGAATGGTCAAGATGTGGTCACAAAGTCCTTGCAATAGCTGGCCTATCGTTCAGGTAGGTTTAACGGCGACCAGGTCCAGGGGGCCCTTGCCTTTGATCTCGACGCGGCCGAGGGGGGTGGCGTCGTGGTCGGCGCGGGCCGCCTGCCAGGTCTCTTGGGCGAGACAGAGGGTGCCGGGCGGGGCCTCGTCGCAGATGCGGGCGGCGACGTTGACGGTGTCGCCCCAGAGGTCGTAGAGGAACTTGCGCCGGCCGACGACGCCGGCGACCACCGGACCCCGGTTGAGGCCGAGGCGGAGCTGCCAATGGGGCGGTGAGGTTTCGGCGGCGGCCAACATCTCCAGGCCGCAGGCGAGCGCCGCCTGGACGCCGTCGTCAAGCGGCTGCAGCAGGCCCGCCGTCGCCAGGAAGGCATCGCCGATGGTCTTGATCTTCTCCAGGCCATGGGCGTCGACGATCTCCTCGAAGCGGCCGACGAGCGCTTGCAGCTCCGCCACCACCTGCTCGGGCGGATGCCGGTCGCAATAGGCCGTGAAGTCGACGATATCGGTGAAGAGCACGGTGACGCCGTCGTAGCGCCGGGGCTGCACGGCGTCGGTTTCCTTCAACTCGCCCACGGCGCCCGCCGGCAGGATGGCGTGCAACAGATCGTCCGAACGCTGCTTCTCGGTCTCCAACTGTGCCAGATAGACGACCTCCTGGTCGCGTAGCCGCTTCTTTTCGAGCGAGGCGCCGACCCGGGCCCGGAGCAGGGTCGGGTTGAAGGGCTTGGGCAGGTAGTCCTCGGCGCCGAGCTCGATGCACTTGACGACGCTCTCGATCTCGTCGAGGGCCGAGATCATGATGACGGGCACGTCCTTCAGCCGCTCGTCCGACTTGATCCGTTCCAAGACCTCGTAGCCGTTGACCTCGGGCATCATGATGTCGAGGAGGACGAGGTCGAAGTCGTCGCGGGCCAGAATCTCCAGCGCTTCGCGGCCGTTCTCGGCGACGGCGATGTTATCGTAGCCCTGGCGCTTCAGGCGCCGGGTCAACGTGTAGCGGTTGTCGTCGTTGTCGTCGACGACGAGTAGGGCCGGCCCCTTTGGGTTGGGTTCGTTCATGACCCGGCGAGCAGGCTCTCGATCTTGCCGAGCAATCGGTCGAGGTCCACAGGCTTGGTGTCGAACTCGTCGCAGCCGGCGGCGATCGCCTTCTCGCGGTCGCCGGCCATGGCGTGCGCGGTCAGCGCGATGACCGGGATATCGGCCGTCTCGGGTGCCGCCTTCAGCTGCCGCGTCGCCTCCCAGCCGTCGAGTACCGGCAGGCTGAGGTCCATCAGCACGAGGGCCGGCGCCTCGGCCTTGGCCTTGGCCACGCCCTCGGCGCCATCGCCGGCGACGACGATCTCGTAGCCCTTGCGGGTGAGCCGGCGGCTCAGCATGTAGACGTTGTCCTCGTTGTCCTCGACATA
>JASLMY010000109.1 GCA_030746295.1 Alphaproteobacteria bacterium
GAAGGTGTGGCCGCGGTAGTCGAAGGTCATGACCGAGGCGCTGACCGAGATACCGCGCTCGCGCTCGACCTTCAGCCAGTCGGAATGAGCGCGCCGGCGCTCGCCCCGGGCCTTGACCGCGCCGGCCAGCTCGATGGCGCCGCCGAACAGCAGCAGCTTCTCGGTCAGCGTGGTCTTGCCGGCGTCGGGATGCGAGATGATGGCGAAGGTTCGCCGCCGGGTGATGGCGTCGCTCAGAGGGGACATGGTCTCTCCGGTCCCAATCCCTGGCCGCGCACGGCGAAAGACGGCTCGGTGCGCGGGCGTCGAGGTCGGCAGATATGGGCAAGTGCGGCGCCTACATATCACTGCCGTTGGCGCCGGTCACGCAAAATACCGCCGAAATCAGGCCGGATATCACCTAGCCGCGGCGGCGAAAGCGCCTGTCGGCTTCGCGGCTCGCCTGCCTGTCCCAGCGCTGGTCGTCCTTGGCAGTGATTCGCCGGCCGATCCAGAGGACGAAGAGATAGACGATGAAGGTGAGAACAGGTGGGATGGCATAGAGCAGAATATAGGCTGCCAGCTCGTCGTGACCGAGATGCAGCGAGAACGCGTTGGTCTCGCCGTAGAGGAAATACGTGATGGCGATGATCCATCCGATGGCGCCGGCCAGCCATAGCCAGAACAGGCCTTTCTCCCACTCGACGATCATTACGCGCGTCCCACCCGACGAATTCGTCGTGGCACCCCTTTCAATTCGGCTGCCAGCCACCGCATTGCGTTACCCGCACCTATGATAACATATGTGGCATGGCGCTGGCGCGTCGAGGGTCGCCGGAGCGGCTCGGCCGAAAGGGAGGTAGCGATGACGGAGCGGATGAACGAGCGGATCGTCTATCACAACGGTGCCTTTAAGCCCGAGCGCGAGGCGATGATCCCCTTCCGCGATCGGAGCTTCCGATTCGGCGACGGCGTCTTCGACATGACCCGCACCTTTCAAGGCCGGCTCTTCTGGATCGAGGAGCACGTGACCCGGCTCTATGCCTCGCTTCGATACGCCCGAATCGACAGCGGCCTATCGGAGATTGAGATGGTCCAGATCACCAAGGAGGTGCTGGAGCGGAATCGACATCTATTGGATCCGGACGAGGACTATTGGGTCGGCCAGAGGCTGAGCCGCGGCGTCGATGCGGTCGGCGACGAGGGCTGGGAGGACGCAGACCGCCCGACCGTCATCGTCGACTGCACGCCATTGCCGTTGAAGGCGCGGGCCCGGCTATTCCGCGACGGCATCGAGGTCATCGTGCCCTCGGTTCGCCGGGTCTCGCCCTCGGCACTGACGCCCCGGGCCAAGAGCCACAACTACCTCAACCTGATCATGGGCGACCTCGAGGTCAAGGCGCAGAACTCGGAAGCCTGGGCGGTGCTTTTGGACGAGAACGGCAACCTGTCGGAGGGCATGGGCTCCAATCTCTTCCTGGTCAGGAACGGCACCCTGCTGACGCCGCGGGAGCAATTCGTGCTACCCGGCATCAGCCGGCTGACGGTGATGGAATTGGCGCAAGCGAACGACATCCCGGTCGAGGAGGCGGATCTCGACCTCTATGACGCCTATACGGCGGAAGAAGCCTTTCTGTCCTCGACCAGTCTCTGCATTTGCCCGGTCACAAGCATCAATGGCGCCGCGATCGGCGACGGCGCGCCGCCCGGCCCCGTCACCCGCGCGTTGACCGAGGCCTATATCGCGCTGGTCGATTGCGATTTCGTTCGCCAGTACCTCGACAAGCTCGACTAGGGCCGTCCGGGGCCGCCGGCTACAAGTGCTCGGCCGGCGGCACGATGTCGGTGACGAGGTCGCGGATGAGCGGCTTGTTGGCTAGCGGCTCGACCACCATCTCGCCTTCTCTCAGCCGCGCCATGCAGGCATAGACGACCTTGCCATCGAGACGCAGCAGGCATTCCTTGCAGGCGTTGGCGTTGATGCAGGAATAACGGATTGCCAGGGTGGCGTCTCGATTGGTGCGGATCCAGCGCAGACCGTCGAGCAGCGATTGGCCGGCCTCGAAGGGAACCTGGAAGGCCTCGACGCGTGCGCCGCCGTCGCCGCCGCCGCGATGGATCTTGAGCTCCGCGATCTTTGCCGTCTCGCCAGGCATCCTCACTTCTCCCGGTCCACGGCGGTCCGCTCGATTCGGATCTCGCCGGCCTCGAGCGCCACGCGCTGATTGCAGATCCAATCGGGATCGCTGTCGGGAAAGTCCTCGCGTTGATGGGCGCCGCGGCTTTCCAGGCGCGCTCGGGCCGTCAGCGCGATGCTTTCGGCGATCAGGCTCATGTTGTCGAGGTCAAACCAATCGGCGAGTGCCGGGTCGAAGGCACCCCTCGCCGCCGGTCGAATCTCGGGCAGCAGGCCGCGGATCTCGCGGATGCGGGCAAGGCCCCGGGCCAGCTTATCCTCGGTGCGGAAGGGGCCGACGTCGTGGTCCATCAGAGCTTGCAGCTCGGCAATCAGCGCCGTCGCGCTCGGCCGCTCGTCGCCGGGCCGGCCGGGGGCGTTCAGCCGGGCCAGTGCCGGTGCCGCGGCGGTCGGCCGCCAGCCGAGGCTGCGACCCCGCGACCGCTCGGCAGCGAAGCGTCCGGCCCGCTCGCCGAAGACGAAGGCTTCGGTGACGCCGTTGCCCGACAGCCGGTTGGCGCCGCTCGGCCCGCCGACTACCTCGCCGGCGGCATAGAGGCCCGGAACACCGGACTGCATGCTCTCGTCGACCACCACGCCGCCCATGTGGTAGTGGGCAATGGGGGCGACCTCGATCGGCCGTTTGGTGAGGTCGATGTCGTTGCCGGCCAGGCGGTCGATCACCGGCCCGAAGGCTTGGCGAAGCTCGGCCGCGGCCACGTGCTCGAAGCTCAAGTAGGCGCCGCCGTGGGGCGAGCCGCGCCCCGCCTCGACCTCTTTCAGGATCGCGTAGGTAGCGACGTCGCGCGTGGCTCGGTAGCGGCCGTCCTCGGCAACGCCGTAGTTCTGGGTGAACTCGACACCGTCGCCATTCAAGAGCCGGCCGCCGAGCTTGTAACGGAACGGGTCCCACATGATCGGGTCCATGCCGATCAGCCGCGGCGCCAGATGGCCGATGGGGAAGAACTGGACGAATTCCATGTCCACGAGCTCGGCCCCGGCGCGCAGCGCCAGTGCATGGCCGTCACCGCCCATGTTGGCCGAGGCGCTGTTGCGGTGATAGAGGCGGGTCAGTCCGCCCGTCGCCAGGATCACGGCCTTGGCGGCGATGGTTACGGCGGCACCGCTCGGCAGGTGGCGGGCGACGGCGCCGATCACACGGCCCTCGTCGACGATGACGTCGGTGACGGCGAGGTCGCTGACCCGGCGGACCCCGTCGTGGCGGTTGACCTGGTTGCGTAGCGCGCGCGAGACCGCCGGCCCGGTGTTGAGGAAATCGACATAGACGCAGCGGCTCACCGAATGGCCGGGGGCCGTCACTTGGCGGATACGGTTGCCCTCCGCGGCCCAGCCGACGTTCCAGTCGGCCATCTCCAGGATCCTGGCCGGCGCGTCCTCGCAGAGCGCCCGCGCCAGGGCCTCGTTCGAGAGGCCGCGCCCGGCGGCAAGCGTGTCTTCCAGGTGGCGCGCAGGCTCGTCCGGCTCGGCGTGGCCGATCGCCGCTGCCACCGTCATCTGTGCCATCACCGTGGCGCCCGAGCGGCCGACCAGGCTGCGGTCGAGCAGGACTACCTGGGCGCCGGCGCGGGCCGCGGCGATGGCGGCATACATACCGGCACCGCCGGACCCGACGATCAAGACCTCGGTCTCCAGGTGCTGGTCAGCCTGGGCGGACATTCCGGGACAGGTTATTCAACGTGGTTCTCGACATTAGATGGCACTATATGGGGTGCCCTGAATGGGGCAAGGGGAGGGGCCATGTCCGAGACGATCACTATCGCGCACCAGTTCTGCGGCCCGCCCGATTCCGGCAACGGCGGCTACGTCGCCGGTCGGCTGGCGGCCTTCATCGACGGTCCGGCCGAGACCACGCTGCGCTTGCCGCCGCCGCTCGGCCGGCCGCTAGCGGTGCGGCGGATGCCGGAGGGTGGTGCGACGCTCTGGGACGGCGAGGCCTTGGTCGTCGAAGGCAAGCCGGCCGAGCCCGGCCTAGAGCCGTGTGTGCCGGTCGATTTCAAGGCTGCCGCCGTGGCAGCCGAGGGCTTCGCCTTCTTCGAGAAGCATCTCTTGCCGACCTGCTTCGTCTGCGGCATCGATCGGAACGCGGGCGACGGCCTGCGGATCTTTCCGGGCAAGATCGACGAGACCGGCCTGATGGCAGCCCCCTGGGTGCCGACGGCTGATGTCGCCGACGGTGAGGGCCGCGTCTTGTCGGAGTTCATCTGGGCGGCGCTTGATTGTCCGGGCGGCTTCGCCGTCGCCGACGGCCGTCTGATAAGAATCCTGTTGGGACGTTTCTCCGCCCGCCTGTCCGCGCCTCTGAGGGTTGGCGATGAAGCCGTGGTCATGGCCTGGCCGATGGGCGGGGAGGGCCGCAAGCACTTCGCCGGCAGCGCCGTCTTCGGGCCGTTGGGCGAGCTGGTGGGGCTGGCCAGCGCTACTTGGATCGAATTGAAGGCCGGTTTCTAGGGCGCGAGCGGCTCCGGTTCGCCTTCGGGCACCGACAATTCGAAGACGTTGAGCGTCATGGCGACGAGGGTGTAGTAGCCCATGATCCCGACCAGCTCGGCGACGCCCTTCTCGCCGAAGGCGTCGACGGCGCGGGCGTAAAGGCCGTCGCCGACCCTATGCGTGGCGTAGTTCTCGGTGCAGAAGTCGTAGATGATTTCCGCTTCTTCCGTGTCGAGCGGCGGGCGCTCGCGCTTGGCGATGGCCTCGATCACGGCGGCGTCGATGCCGGCCTCGCGGGCGATGCGGGCATGCGCGTACCATTCGTACTGTGCCGTCCAGTGCCGGGCCGTGATCAGGATCGCCAGCTCCGAGAGGGTCGGTGGAAACGAGGTATTGAAGCGGATGAACTCGCCGAGCTTCTGGCCGCGGTCGGCGAGCTCGGGGCTGCGGAGCCAGGCCGGGAAGGGGCCGCGCAGGCCGCCCCGGGGGCCGGCGGCGATCTCGCCTGCGATGCGGGCCTGCGCGTCGTTCATTTCCTCCGGCTTCAGCTCGGTTATCCGGGGCATGGCGACCCTTTCTGCGTTGCTTGTACTTGCGCTGATTTCAAGTCCCGGGCCAGGACGATCAGTCGTTCTCGGCCGGGGCGGACGCGGGGTGGGCGCGAAAGGCCCAGAATCGATTTAGTAGGAAGGTGATCGTGGGCACGACGACGACGATCACGGCGAGGGCGATGCGATAGTCGCGTCCCAGCAGGTTCACGACGACGTAGACGATGCTCTGGCTGGCACTCAAGCCGATGGTCGCGGTCGGAATGAAGCGGGTGATGTGACGCAAATGCCCGCCCGTCAGCTCGAAGGTCCATTTGTGGTTGCCGAGGTAGCTGACAGCCGCCGACGTGAAGAAGCCGACCAGGTTGGCCGCCAAGGGGCCCAAGAGGCCGCTCTCGACCGCGGCCAAGACGACGACGATGTGGGTCGTTGTCGACGTGACACCGATGATCCCGAAGCGCATCACCTGGATACCGAGCCGGCGATGGCGGTTGAGCAACGTCGCGATCAACGTCGACCCTCGCGGGCCCTGAGCTCGGTCGTCTCGACCGTCGTGTCGGCCGCCGCCGTCCGGGCCGGCAGATAGTCGGCGACGAGGTAGAGCGGACGCCCCTTGGTCTCGTTGAAGATCCGGCCCAGATACTCGCCGACGATGCCGATCGTCATCAGTTGCAGGCCGCCCAGCATCAGTATCGCGACCATCAGCGAGGGATAGCCCGCCACCGGATTGCCGAAGAGCAGGGTCTCGATGATGAGGTAGATGCCATAGGCGATGGCCAGCAGCGCCGTCGCCATGCCGATGTAGGTCGCCACCTTCAGCGGCCCGATGGTGAAGCCGGTGATGCCTTCGAGCGAGAAGTTCCAGAGCTGCCAATAGCTCCATTTGCTGGTCCCGGCATGTCGTGGCGCGCGGTGATAGGTGACCGCCTTCTGGCGAAAGCCGATCCAGGCAAAGAGACCCTTCATGAAGCGATGGCGCTCGCGCAGGCCCGACAGCGCCTCCAACGCCCGGCGGCTGATCAGGCGATAGTCGCCGGTATCGGCCGGTATTCGGACGTTGCCGCCGATCCGCTGGATGACCCGGTAGAAGGCCCGTGCCGTCGCCTTCTTCACGAAGCTCTCGCCCGCACGCGAGAGTCGTTTGGCGTAGACGACGTCGTAGCCTTGTCGCCATTGGCCGATCAACTCGGGGATCAGCTCTGGCGGGTCCTGGAGGTCGGCGTCGATGGCAATTGCGGCGTCGCCCGAGGCGTGATCGAGGCCTGCCGTGAGCGCGACCTCCTTGCCGAAATTGCGGCTGAGGTTGACGATTCCGATCCGCGGGTCGGAATCACGAAGATGCTCGACGACAGCGAGCGTCTCGTCCGTGCTGCCGTCGTTGACGTAGATGACTTCGCAATCGACGTCGATGGCGTCGAGTGTCGCTGTGAGCCGATCGTGGAAGGCTGGCAAAACCTCGGCTTCGTCGTAGGCCGGGACGATCACCGAGAGCAATTGCCGGGCGCTCTCCGTTCCGGCTTGGCGCGGCGGGCGCATGGGGCGGGTTGCTACCTCTCCGAATTGCCAGTGCCGAACCCGAATCGATGCCGTCATACTAACCGGTCGAGGGCGCCCGTGACACAGCGGCGCACTAGGTTCAGCGGACGACCTCCAGCAGGCGGAAGCCCGCCGCCAGTGGATCAGGCAAGGGTATCGGCCGAAGCCATGGTGGCGTCGCGCCGCTTTCGATGGCGACGAACAGCGTCTTACCGTCGTTGCCGCGCCGGTAGTCGTTGGCTTCCTCGGTGCCGAGGCAGACCAGTACGAGGTCGACGTCTCGGCCGTCGATGATCCGCCGCGCCTCGCTCGGCGGCAGCCGCCCAAGGGCGCGAACCGCGTCCAGAATGCTGGCGCCGTTGCGGTGATTGGGCGTGGCGATGACCTCGTGGCGCGTACGGTAGAGGAGCTCGGGACCGAAATTGATGAAGCTCAGGATGCGGCGCGGCCTGTCGTTGAGCGATGGCTCGCTGCCGAGCCAGCGGCTCATCTCGGTTACCGGGCAGGAGGGGCCGCCGCCGGCCAGCAGTGGCTTTCTCGGCAGGGCCGCGCCGAGGAACAGAAAGCCGAAAATGAACAGGACGACGACCAGCGCGCGTGCCGCCGCGAACAGCATATCGCCGCCGCGGGCCAAGCGATCGAGGAGCGAGACCAAAAGCCCCGCATAACCGATCACGACGACGTATTGGGCGAAGCCGGTCCAGCGCTGCTGCTTGATGGCGAGGGCGACGTAGACCACGACAAACAAGAGCAAAAGCAGCCACATGCGCTTCTTGTCGCCGCTCTCCCTCCAACCACGCACGATCAGGAAGGGCAACGCCAGCATTGCCGGGCCCAAGTGAAAGAGAAAGCGCGAGAGCGAGCCCAGAGGGTCGGCGAAATCGATCAGCGGCGCGAACTCGGCGATGTAGTTGAACCAGAGCGTCACCACAGCCGGATCAACGTCGACCAAGGGACCGGCATAGAACTTCGGGAGGAGAAGCCACATCCCGCCGGCGACAGAGAGGGCACCTGCCAATCCGATCGGCAGCCGAACCTCCTTGAGCCGACAGAGACGGACCCGCCGGTCGACGACAAAGATGGCGATGGCCGCAATCGCGGTCAGTCCGAGAAGGACCAGATGGACCACCGACGGGGCGTCGAAGACGACGATGCGAAAACCGTCCAGACCGTGCTCCAAGGGCAAGGTCACGGCGAAACCGAGCGTCAGGCCCGAGGCGAAGACCGCGGTCTTGAACGCGAAGCGGGCCCGTGCCGCGACCCAGCCGAGCCCCAGTGCGACGAACAGCACGGCGATGGCCACCAGGGCCTCGAGGCTGATCCAAAGGCTCAAGGTCGCCGGCAGCGCTGCCAGGAGGGCGGTTCTGGTGGTCGCTTCGGCCGAAACCAGCCTCAGGCCGGCACCGACCAGCCAGACGAAGAGCAGGGCCAGCAACGCGTGATGATCGGGCCGGGCAATCGACGCGATATGAACGATGAAGAGTTGAAAGGCGAAGAGCACGCCGAGGTAAACGAGGCCCCGGTCATCGAACAACGGACGCACCGCCCAGAGCAGAACCAGAAGAGACAAGAGGTGCATGACCGGGCTGACGAAGACGCCCCAAAGGTGCAGCGCGGTGTCGAAATCAGTAAACGGCAGAAAGAGTGTGGTTCCGGCGAGCAGGACGGCGTCGAATGGCCGCGGCCAATAGAGAGTATCGCCGTCGGGCGGGTTGCCCCGGTGGATCGAATGGTCGAACCAGTCGCCGGTTTCGACGAACTGCTTGGCGCGCAGCAAGTGGGTGTAGCCGTCGAGGCCGATGAACTTGCCGTCGAGAGCGACGAAGCCGTCGCGGGCGTGGCTCAACACCTGTGCGGCGATGACGAGCAGGATCGGAAACGCGACAATGGCGAAGTAGCGGCGCATGCCTTGGGTGCGGTGGTATCCAGCTGTTCGTCTTGCGGCTTAACCCATATGGATACAGACGGGTGTGATTACCAGTCCCAGTCGTCCAAGACGCTACCAAATGCCGGTCAGATATCCATGTTTTTTTGATCCGCCGCGCGATCCGACGACACTGTCAGTCGGGTGAATTGTATGTGACCGTCAATTCATCAACTTATCGATCAGCCACTTGCCGCCAAACGCCCCCGGGGACTCTGGCCATGGGGCCGCAAGCCGAAATCGGCCCTATTCGACGGCCTTTCGCCAGAGACCCCGATGATGACGCCTGGCATCCCGCTCGAAACGGCGGTAGGCATCGGTGGTCTCGGTATCGGCCCGGGCCCAGCCGGTGTAGGTCATGCCCTCGGAGAGATCGTAGCCGCCGGCACGGCAGATCGCCGGCGGCTCGTCGGTGGTACCGCCTTTGACCAGATCGCAACTCACCTTGGCGCCGGCGGTGAGATCGAGAAGCGCACTTCTGGAAACCCGACCGCAGGCAATCGTCTTGCCGGCGACAGCACAGCGGTTGTCGAGTACCGGCGCGATGATGCCGTAGAGCCGTAGTCGCCGGCCGCCGATCTCCAGCGTATCGCCGTCGACGATGCGGACCTCGCCCGAGAAGTCGGCGCCGGTGGCCGGGGTGGCCAAGATCGGAATCGAGGCCAGGAACAGAGAACCGGCGAGGACAAAGCTCTTGAGCATGCTTGCCATCCACTAACATTAGCGCATCGCCGCCGCGCCGCCCTACCACGATTCGGGCATCGCTGATCACGAAGGTGCGAACAGCCTTCAGTCCGGCGCCGACTGATCTTTTGTCTCTGGCGGCCCTCGGTCGGGCTGGCCGATCGCCTTTTTAGCGTCGATAACGAGTAGGGCTCAGGTCGTGTCTCGTGTCACCATCGGTATGCGCCCGGCCGGCATCATTTGTGTTGTCCCGCGCCGCAATACTGCCATCGAACGTGCCCGGCGGAAATTCGGTTTCGCCTTGACCTGACCGATGTGATCGGGAATGAAGGAACGCACCGGTCCGAGGCGGCGGCCGCGGGCTGGCGGCGGATTGGTTTATCGGATGTCTGGAGAGACGATGCCCGGATCAGAAAAAGGGCCCCTGGTCGAGGATTTGGCAACGGCGCGCAAGCGGGCTCTAGCGGCGCGGCCGAGCCGAGAGGCGGCCGAGGAAGCGGTCCGGACCCTGATCCGCTGGGCCGGCGACGATCCCGAGCGCGAGGGTCTGGCCGGTACGCCCGAGCGCGTGGTTCGCAGCTACGAGGAGTTCTTTGCCGGCTACGAGGAGGACCCGGTACAGGTTCTGAAGCGCACCTTCGAGGAGGTCGAGGGCTATGACGGGATGGTGGTGCTCAGGAACATTCGCTTCGAAAGCCATTGCGAGCATCACATGGCGCCGATCATCGGCATCGCCCATGTCGGCTATTTCCCCCGCCGCCGCGTCGTCGGCATCTCCAAGCTGGCCCGGATCGTCGAGATCTATGCCAAGCGCCTACAGATCCAGGAGAAGATGACGGCGCAGATCGCCAATACCATAGACGAGGTCCTGGAGCCGCACGGCGTTGCCGTCGTCATCCGCGCCGCGCATCAATGCATGACCACGCGCGGCATCCACAAGCCCGGCGTCGACATGGTGACGAGCCGCATGCTGGGCGCCTTCCGCAAAGACGCGTCGACCCGGCGCGAGTTCCTCGCCAATATCGGCGACAGCTCGTACCTGCACGAGTGATCGTCAGCCGGGGATGGCCGCGGCCGTTCTGCCTTCCGCCTCGATCCTCGCCAGGCCGAAGTCCTCCAGGATCGTGTAGAGGGCGGGCACCACCAACAGCACCAGCAGCGTCGAGGCCAACAGGCCGAAGGCCAAGCTCGCCGCCAGCGGGATCAGGATCTGTGCTTGCAGGCTGGTCTCGCTCAAGAGCGGCAGCAGGCCGACGATGGTGGTGAGCGAGGTCAGCAGCACCGCCCGGAAGCGGTCGCGGCTCGCCTGCCGCGCCGCGTCGTGCACCGCTAGGCCTGAACGCGCGTGGCGCTTGACGAAATTGACAAGCAGGATCGAATCGTTGACGACGATGCCGGCGAGCGCGACGAAGCCCATCAGGCTCGGCATCGACAATTCCAGCCCCAGCGCCAGATGCCCCCAGACGACGCCGACGAAGGCGAAGGGGATCGCAACCATGACGATGACCGGCTCGACGTAGGAGCGGAAGAGGAAGCTCAAGACCAGGAAGAGCCCGACGAGAGCGATCGTCGCCGCCCTCAGCATCGAGGCCATGGTCTTGCCCTGCTCTTCCGCCTGGCCCTCGAGCGTGACGACGATGCCCGGATGACGCGCCAGCAGGTCCGGCAGGAAACGGGCTTGCGTGTCGGCCAGGACCTCGTTGGCATTGGCGAGGTCGGAATCGAGATCGGCCGTGACGGTGACGGTGCGGCGGCCGTCCACGCGGGCGATACGGCCGTAGCCGCGGCCGCTCTCGTAGCGGGCGACGGCGTCGAGCGGGATCTGGCGGCCGTCGCGCCCGGTGACAGTGAAATACTCCAGGTCGGTGAGGCTGTTCTGGTCGCTGCGGGCGAGGCGGACGTCGATCTCGTAGGCCTCGTTGCCGACCTGGATCTCGGCTGCCGTGGCACCGAAGAAGGCGGCGCGCAGCTGGCGGGCGATGGTTTGCGCATCGAGCCCCAGGCTCGCCGCCCCTTCGCGAAGCCTGAGGCGGACCTCGGGCTTGCCGGGGCGCAAGTCGTCGGCGACGTCGAAGACGCCGGAATAGCCGGCGAGCCAATCCTGCAATTCCACGGCGGCCCGCTTCATCACGGCCAAGTCGTCGCCCTGCAGGCGGACCTCGATCGCCCGTCCCCCGGGACCGATCTGGGCCTGCTTGAAGTTGATCTGCAGGACGTCGGGCGGCATGCCCACGACCTCGCGCCAGCGGTTCTGGATCTCCTGCACCCGACCCCGGCGTTCCTCGGCGCCCAAGAGGTCGACCGAGACGGTGGCGACGTGCGGACCCGTCTCGCCGCTGTCGGTGTTTTCGGCAAAGCTGACGAGCACGTTGCGGACGAGGCGCTTTCCCTTTGGTTGCAGTGGCGTCAATTCCTCGTCGACCTGCTTCAGGCTAGCGACGACTTGCGCCACCACGGTTTCGGTGCGGGCGAGCGGAGTGCCCTGCGGCAGCAGGATGCGGGCCACGACGACGTCGCCGTCGAGTTCGGGAAAGGCCCGGAATTTGAGGACGCCGCCCGCGACCATGGCAATCGAAATCAGGAACACGGCGAGGACGGCGCCGATAAAGGGGTAACGCCAGGCGACGGCGGCATCCACCGTCGGCCCGAGGACGCGTTGCCTCAAATGCTCGACGGCCGCCTCGACCCGGAGGCGCAGCCGCGATTGCCGGCTGTTGGCGTGGGCGGCGAGGCTGTGCGCCAAGTGGCTCGGCAAGATCAGGAACGCCTCCACCAGGCTCACCGACAGGACCGCAATTAGGACAACGGGTAAGACCCTGAGAATGGCGCCGATCTCGCCAGCCAGGAAGGAGAGCGGCGCGAAGACGACGATCGTTGTCGCGAACGAGGCCAAGACGCCCGGTGCCACCTCGGCCGTGCCCTTGACCGCTGCCTCGAAGGGGGCATCGCCACGCTCCAGCCGGGCGGCGATGTTCTCGGCGATGACGATAGCGTCGTCCATCAGCAAGCCGAGCGCGATCAGCAGGGCGACCATGGTGATCATGTTGATCGAGATCGAGAACAGCACCATCACCGCGAGCGCGCCAAGGAAGGAGACCGGTAGCCCCATCGCCACCCAGAACGAGAAGCGGAAGCTGAAGAAGGCCGTCATCACCAACAGCACCAGCACGAGGCCCTGAAGGCCGTTCTTCAGCAAGAGGTTGAGGCGGTCGCGGACGATGCTGGCGACGTCGCGGGTCAGCGCGAAGGCGACGCCAGGGGGCGCGATTTGGCGCTCTCTCTCGATCAGCTCGCGGACCGCGTCGACGGTCTCGAGCGTGTCTTCGTTGCGTCGCTTGGTGATGTCGAGGACCGCCGCCCGCTGGCCGTTGAAGAGCGTCCGTTCCTCGTCCAACTCGAAACGGTCGCTGATCCGGGCGATGTCGCCAAGGCGCACCTCGGCCCCGGTCGCGCCGCCGATCACGACGATGTCGGCGAAGGCGGCGGCGGTGCGGCGGCGGTCGGTGAAGCGGATCAGGATGTCGCGCTCGGTCGTCTCCACGGTGCCGGACGGCAGATCCAGGCTCTGGCGGCGGACGATGTCCGCCAGGTCCTGGGCGCTGAGGCCGAGCTTACGAAGCGTCAGCGCCGGCGCCTCGATTCTGATCTGATGGTCGGAAAAGCCCCGGATCGCCACTTGCGAGATCTTCGGGTGGCGGAGCATCCGGTCCTTCAAGCCCTCGGCGAAGGCCTTCAGGTCCGGTGCCGACATCGGTCCGGCGACTGCCACCGAGACCACGAAGTCGGTGAGGCCGAGCTGGCGGATGATCGGCGCCTCGACGTCTTCGGGAAAGTCGTCGATGGCCTCGACCTCGGTCTTCACCTGACCGAGGAAACGGTCGAAATCGGCGCTCTCATGCATGACCACGGTGGTGACGCCCAGGCTCTCCACGGCCGAGCAGCGGACCTCGTCCAGATCGTCGACCTTTTCGACGGCGTCTTCGATGCGCCGGCAGACGGCCTCCTCGACTTCGTCGGCACTGGCCCCGGGATAGAGGGTGCGAATCTCGACCTCGTCGGCCGGGATCGGCGGAAAGGTCTCGCGCAGAAGGGTCGGCAGGCCCAACAGGCCGGCCACCATGATGCCCAGCATCATCAGGTTGGCTGCAGTCGGGTGGCGGGCGAAAAAGCGGATCATTTGACCCCGGCCCGGCCGGTCGCCTCGGCGGCGAGGCGCCGCATCAACGCCTCGTCGAGCACGGGGGCGAGCAGCATGCCCTCGATCGCCGGGATCAGATCGCCGACGACGATGCGATCGCCGGTTTCGAGGCCGGCCGCGATGGCGACGAAATTGGTCTGCTCGAAGGCGACCCGGACCGCGCGTCGGCGGAGCCTGTCGTCACTGTCGACGATTTGCACATGGCCGTCCCAAACGGCGGCGCGTGGCGCCACGATCAGTCCGGGGCGGGCGGGCCCACGGATCTCGACCTCGACGTACATTCCCTTGACCAGCGGCGGCCGTACGCCGGGCCTGGCCTTGGCGTAGGGCTCGTCGACGGCGACGATGACGCCGACGGTGCGGGTCTCCGGGTCGATCGTGTCGGAGAAGCGGGCAAAGCGCGCCGGCCAAGCGATGCGCTGGTCCTGCGTGCTCTGCCAGACCGTCGCCCCGAGCTCCATGACTTCGGTCAGCCGGCTCATGGTGTTGGCGCTCAGGGTGCCGCCGGGCAACTCGGCGCGGACCACTTGGCGCATCTTGCCGATGGCGATCTGGGCCGTCACCTCGGCGACGTCGATGCTGTCCGCGATGGCGAGGACGCTGCCGGCGGCGGCGAACTGTGCCGCCTCGGCGTTCAATTCGGCGATCCGGAGGTCGAACGGAGCCCGTATCGTGGTCCGCCCCAGGTCGCGCCGGGCCTCCTCGAGCCGGGCCTCGTAGAGCGCCTTCTGCGCTTGCTTGAGGCGGCGTTCGACGGGGAAACGGTTGCGGGCGTTCTTCAGCTCCTGAACCCGCTGTTCGACCGCCAGGTAGCTGCGTTCCTCGGAATCGAGGGCGGCTTCGGAGAGGGCACCGCGCTTGACCAGGCGCCGCTTACGCTCGCGCTCGCGTGTGCTCAAGGCGAGCGCCTTGCTCTCGATGGCGAGGGAGGCCTGGGTGTTGGACTCTTGGACCGCGAGGTCGGCGATCTCGCTCAGAAGCGCATCCAGGTTGGCCTCGGCCTCGGCGACCTGGAGGCGGTAGTCGATCGGGTCGATCTCGAACAACACGGTGCCGCGCGGCAGGGTCGCGCCCTTGCGAAGCTTCGGGTGCATGGCGATGACGCGGCCCTGGACCTCGGCCACCGCCTGCCAGACCGCCTGTGGCTCGACGTTTCCGAAGCCGAGCGCGCGCGGCACCACCGCCATCTTCTGAGCCTCGATGACGGTGATGCGGGTTACCTTCTCGGCCTCGGGCGCGCGTTCGGGCGGCTGCTGCAAGGCCAGCACATAGGCCAGCACGGCCGCGCCGATGGCGATCGGCGGCAAGATCAGCAGACGCTTCACGAGTTCCTTGCCGCGCATGCTCACTGCTCTCGGTTCCACTGCTCGGCGCCCGCGCCCGGCGCTACTCTAGCAGAGGCCCGCCGGCCTCGGCAGGCGTTTGCCCCCGCCTTGTTCCGTCAACCGGTCCTCCTTAAGCTCGGTCCGAGTTGCGCTGCGAGGGAGGACGGAAGGCTGCCATGATAGAGGACGACAACGCGGAGGGCCGGGTTACGACGGAACGCGACGGCCGGCTCTTGCAGATCACCATCGACCGGCCCCGCAAGCTCAACGGCTTTACGCCCAAGATGGCGCGCGAGCTGGCCCTCAACCCTCGCAAGCTGGGTGACAGGGTCCGGCGTCGCATCGCCGGCCGACCGGAACAGGACCCCTTGCCGAGCGTGGCGGAGTGGATCGAGCTCACGGATCCTGAGACCGGTGAGAGCCTCCGGCGCGACCGCAACACCATGCCCCAGTGGGCGGGCAGCTGC
>JASLMY010000010.1 GCA_030746295.1 Alphaproteobacteria bacterium
CCGGAAGCTGCGGCGAAGCGCCGTCGGGCTTGCCAGTCCCTCCGCGGCGCTGGCTTTCAGGACCTCCAACGCGGTCTTGATCTCGTTGTCTTCGCCGGCAAAGGGCGCCAGCCGGTCGAGCTCCGCCCGGTAGGGACGGCCGGCCGCGACCGCGACGCCGAGCTGGCCGACGGCGAGGACCAAGGCCTGGCGCCGGCCGTGGCTCGGCGCCGAGGCGAGCGAGGTCTCGAGCGCATCCAGGCGCGCCTTCAGGGTGGCGAGCTCGTCGCGAAGTGCCGCCAGTGCCGGTTCGATATCCGCCGCCGCGGCCTTGGCCCGGGCCGCCTCGAGACCAGCCTCGGCACGCCCGATACGGTCGGCCAGGTCGGCGAGATCGGCACCGCCGGCGCCTTTGGCCTCGGCCGCGCTCGCGATCTGTTCGGCGAGCCGTCGGTCGGCGTCCACCAACTCTGCGAGACGCGTCTCCAGGCGCTGGCGGCCCTCGGCGTCGGTGTCGGCGGTCCGCCCCAGGGGGTCGAGGCGCCCGTCGACGGTGCCGAGCCGTTTCTCCAGCGCCCGCGCCAGCGACGCCGCCGCCTCGCTGTCGCCGGCGATGCCGTTCAACCGCTCCGCCAGGCTTTGTAGTTGCTTCTCTGCCGCCGCCCCGTCGGTCGCTACCGGCGCGGCCCAGAAATCCGGCGCGCGACCCGACTGCAGCGAGCCGAGTACGAGCCAGAGGGCAAAGCCGGCAACGACAACGGCCAGGACACCGACGATCCAGGTGATGCTGCCCGGCGCCCGACCGGGTGCGGCCAGCGGCGCCGCTTCCGCCGCCTTGGTCTCGCCGGCCGGCGCCTCGGCCTCCGGTCGCTCGCTCTCGCTCATGCCTTCGCCTCTTCTCGAAGTAGTGCCAACAGATGTTCCTGCTCGGGCCGCCGGGCGACGGCGACCCGCCGCCAGTCGAGCCCGGTCAGCTTCGCCGCCACCGCCTGGCTGAGGCAATATGCCGTCAGATCGCGACAGGCCGGCGCCAGGCCCGCCGTCGAAATCAGCCTAGCAAAGGTCGCCGCCGTGCGCGGAGAAAAAAGCAGAACCGCGTCGAGCCGCCGCTCGGCCAGCGCGGCGGCGGCCGTCGCCGGCAGGGCGGTCGCCGTCACCGCCTCGTAGAGGACGGCGCGGCGGACCTCGAAACCGCGGGCGCCGAGCGCCCCCGCCAGGTCGCCGGCGCGCCTGCTGCCGGCGACGTGAAGCAGCGCGCCGTCGGCCGGGCACAAGCGCCGAGCCACCAGCGCCGCCAAGTCGTCGACGTCGCCGCCGGCGCTTTCGACCCGGGCGAAGCCGGCCTCGGCCGCGGCCCGGGCGCTGGCGGCACCGACCGAAAAGGCCGGCAAGGCAAGAACGTCGGCCCGACCGGTCGCCGCCCCGGCCAGGGCCCGAGCACCGTTGGCACTGGTCAGCAGGATCGCCTGTACGCCGGTGACGTCGAGGGGTGTCGCGGGCAGGCCGCGGATCGTCAGCATCGGCGCCACCAGCACTTCGTGTCCGTCGGCGCGCAGCCGGGCTGCCAACGGCGCCGCGTCCGCGCTCGGCCGCGTCAACAAGAGCCGCATCAAAGCGGCTCGAAGAAGCCGGGGCCGGCGCGCGCGGCCAGCTCGGTTCCGGCATCGCCACCCAGGCGCGCCGCCTCGCCGGCCGGCCCCCGACGCTCGGCCTCGTGCACTTGGGTCCCGTCCGGCGTCAGGATTTGGCCCCGAAAGTCGATCCCGCCGTCCGCCCGCAAGGTCGCCAGAGCCGCGATCGGCGTCTTGCAGGAGCCGTCGAGGGCGGCGAGAAAGGCCCGCTCGGCCATGACGCAGGTCTGGGTAGCGGCATCGTTCAACGGGGCCAAACGCGCCGCCGTCGCCCGATCCTCGGCGCGGATCTCGATGCCGATGGCGCCCTGGGCCACCGCCGGCAACAGGACCTCGGGCGCCAGCGCAGCGCTCGCCCTGTCGGACATGCCGAGCCGGTTGAGCCCGGCCATGGCGAGCAGGGTCGCATCGGCGACGCCGTCCGCGAGCTTGGCGAGCCGGGTCTCGACGTTGCCGCGAAACTCCACCACCTCGAGGTCGGGGCGGGCGTGCAGCAATTGTGCCCGGCGGCGCAGCGAGGAAGAGCCGACGACGGCGCCCCGCGGCAGATCGGCGAGCCCCGTGGCCGCTGGCGCCAGCAGGGCATCGCGTGGGTCTTCGCGCGGGAGATAGCAGGCGATAGTGAGGCCCGGCGGCAGCTCCGTCGGCACGTCCTTCATCGAATGCACGGCAAGGTCGATCTCGTCGCCGTAGAGCGCCTCCTCGATCTCCTTGGTGAAGAGGCCCTTGCCGCCGAACTCCCTGAACGGCTTGTCGCGGATCCGGTCGCCGGTGGTGCGGATGACGACGATCTCGATCGCCCCTGCATCGAGGTCGGAATGAGCGGCGAGGAGCGCTGCCTTGACCTCTTCCGCCTGGATCAGGGCGAGCGGGCTGCCACGGGTGCCGATGCGGAGGCTTGCTTGCGCGTCCATGGCCGAGGTGCTAAGGGCTGGCGCCCGAA
This sequence comes from Alphaproteobacteria bacterium, assembly GCA_030746295.1. The sequence continues at coordinate 2,554 of JASLMY010000010.1, forward strand.
AGCGCAAGGCCTTTCAGGGCGATTTGGGCGGAACGCGAATGGCGGCGGACGGGCTCACGGTTCTCGGCATCGAGACCTCTTGCGACGAGACCGCGGTCGGCGTGGTCACGGCGGGGCCTGAGATCCTGGCCGACGTCGTGTTGAGCCAAGTCGAGGCGCACCGGCCCTTCGGCGGCATCGTGCCCGAGATCGCCGCCCGGGCCCATGTCGAGCACCTGGATCGCTCGATCGCCCAAGCCCTGGAAGAGGCCGGGGTCGATTTCGCCGCCCTCGATGGAATCGCGGCGACGGCGGGACCGGGCTTGATCGGCGGCCTGCTGGTCGGGCTCGCCACGGCAAAGGCGATCGCCGCCGCGACCGCCAAGCCGCTCATCGCCGTCAATCACCTGGAGGGCCACGCGCTCACGGCCCGGCTGGTCGCGGAGCTGGACTTTCCCTATCTGCTGGCGCTCTTGTCGGGCGGGCATTGCCAACTCCTGATCGTCGAGGGCGTCGGCCGCTACCACCGCCTCGGCACCACCATCGACGACGCCGTCGGCGAAGCCTTCGACAAGACCGCGAAGCTTTTGGACCTCGGCTATCCGGGCGGCCCGGCGCTGGAACGGGCGGCGACGGCGGGCGATGCGACCGCCCACGCCCTGCCCCGACCGATGAAGGGGCGGGCCGGCTGCGATTTTTCGTTTTCCGGCCTGAAGACCGCCGTTCGCCATCTCGTCCAGGGGGCGAGCGAGATTGAAGTCGCGGATGTGGCGGCGAGCTTTCAGGCCGCGGTTGCCGACGTTCTGGCCGACCGGACGGAAAAGGCGATCACCCTGGCCCGCAAACACTCGCCCGAGATCCGAACCATGGTCATCGCCGGCGGCGTCGCCGCCAACAAGGCGCTCCGCACCCGCCTCGAGGCCGTCGCCGGTGCGGCCGGCCTCGCCCTGGTGGCGCCACCGCCCCGACTCTGCACCGACAACGGCGCCATGATCGCCTGGGCCGGCCTGGAACGCCTACGCCTCGGCCTCGTCGACCCGCTGGATTTCGCGGCCCGGGCCCGCTGGCCCCTCGACCCCGAAGCCCCACCGGCGCCCTTCGCCGGCGTCAAGGCCTGAGCAGGGAGCCGGCCGACATCAATTCGGATCAGGGGACGAGCGCGATATCGACCTCGAGCACGACCTCGGGCCGGGCCAGCGACAGGGCGACGATCAGCGCCTCCGCCGCCTCGCGCACCGCCTGGGCGCCGGCCCGGGCGACGATAGTTTCCGGCGCCTCGGTCGGCGCCTGGGTCAGCTCCTCCACGGCGCGGCGCCAGAAGGCCCGGGCGTCGGCCTGCAGGGTCGCGATCTGCTGGACGAGGTCGGCCGGCAATCCCTCCGCTTCGGCCTCGATGGGGTTGCCGGCGGCGCTGAAGAGAATGCCGTTCGCCGGCGCCTCCAGCGTCAGCCGCCAGACCTGATAGTCGCGCTCACTCATCGTCGTCTCTCCGTCACCGTCCCCGAGGCAGAACCTAGGGCGGCGGCCCACGCCCGTCCACCGCCGGTGGGAATTGACGCCGTCCTCCCCCCGTCCCATAAGGGCGGCCGCTGCCACAGCAAAGAGGCGGAGGACGAGATGACGATCCGAATTCGCCGGGCCGGGCCCGAGGACGCCGACGCGATCGCGGCCCTGGCCCACGGCCTGAACGAGCACGAGGGCGAGCCGACCGAGCATTTCACGGCCGAAGCGGTCCGACGCGACGGCTTCGGCGACGATCCGGCTTTCGGCGTCCTGCTCGCCGAGGTCGGCGACCGGCCGGCGGGCTACGCCCTTTTCCACGACAGCTACGATACCGGCCATGCGGCGCGCGGCCGTTATCTTTGCGACCTCTTCGTCAGCCCCGAGGCGCGCCGCCTGGGCGTCGGCCGGGCCCTGGTCGGGGCCACCGCCCGCGAGGCGGCGGCGGAGGGGCGTGTCTACCTCTGGTGGACCGCCTATGCCCGCAACCTGAGGGCCCGCGCATTCTATGATGCCATCGGCGCCCGGGAAGAGCACCTCGTCGTCCATGCCCTGAGCGGCAAGGCCTTCGACCGCCTGGTTCAAGAGGCGCCGCCGAGCACCACCTGAGCCCCGACCCGACGCCTTGCCGCTTGCCGTCGCCGGCGGCCGGCGGCATAAGGGGTGGATGCAACGGATCGGGGTCATCGGGGCCGGCGCCTGGGGCACGGCGCTGGCGCAGGTGCTGGCAGCGGCGGGGCGCGAGGTCACGCTCTGGGCCCGCGAGGACTCGGTCGCCGCCGGAATCGAGGCGGAGCGAGAGAATAAGGTCTTCCTGCCGGGCATCGCCCTTTCCGACCGCCTGAATGCCAGTACCGACATGGCAGCCGTGGCCACGGCCGAGCTGGTGCTGTTGGTGGCGCCGGCGCAATATTTGGGCAAGGTGGCGGCGGCGCTGGCCGAGCATTTGACGCCAGCTGTGCCGTTGGTGATCTGCGCCAAGGGCATGGAGCGGGGCAGCCTCAAGCTGATGACCGAGGTCGTCGCCGAGGCCGCGCCCAGGCATCCCCTGGCAGTGCTGTCGGGGCCGACCTTCGCGATCGAGGTCGCCCGCGGCCTGCCGACGGCGGTGACACTGGCGATCGAGGACACGGACCTGGGCGAGACCATCGCCCAAGCCATCGGGCAGCCGCACTTTCGCCCCTACCTCTCCGACGACCTGGTGGGCGCGCAGATCGGCGGGGCCATCAAGAACGTTATCGCCATCGCCTGCGGCATCGTCGAGGGCAGGGGCCTCGGCGACAACGCCCGGGCCGCGCTGATGACGAGGGGGCTCGCTGAGATGCTGCGCTTCGGTCGCACCAAGGGGGCGAAACCGGAGACCCTGATGGGCCTCTCGGGCCTCGGCGATCTGTCCTTGACCTGCAACGGCCGGCAGTCGCGCAACATGTCGCTCGGCATGGCGCTGGGCGAGGGCCGCGGTATCCAGGAGATCATGGGCAAGCGGCACTCGGTGGCCGAGGGCGTGGCGACCGCCGCCGCCATCACCCAAGCGGCGGAAGTCCTCGCCATCGAACTGCCGATCGCCCGGGCGGTCGACCGAATCTGCAACATGGCCGGCGACATCGAGGCCGAGATCGGTGCTCTGCTGGCGCGGCCGTTCACGCGCGAGGATGCTTGATGCGAAAAGAGAGACGAGAGGGGAGGATGGCGAGGTGAACTATTGGCTCTTCAAATCCGAGCCCGGCGCCTGGTCCTGGGACGACCAGGTGGCGGAAGGCAAGGGCGGCGCCGAATGGGACGGCGTGCGCAACCACCAAGCCGCCAACAACATGAAGGCGATGAAGAAGGGCGACAAGGCGTTCTTCTATCACTCCGTCGACGAGAAGCGCGTCGTCGGCATCGTAAAGGTGGTGCGCGAGTACTACCCCGACCCGAGCGACGCCTCGGGCCGCTTCGGCATGGTCGACGTGGCCGCGGTCAAGCCCTTCAAGCGGCCGGTGACGCTGGCCGAGATCAAGGCCGAGCCCCGGCTCTCGGAGCTGGCGCTGATCCGCCAGTCACGGCTCTCGGTCATGCCGATCCCCGAGCCCGAATGGCGGCTGATCTGCGAGATGGGCGGCGTCAAGCCATGACGTCAAATAACGAGGAACGGAGACGATGACCGAGGAAGAGCTCGCCACCCGCCACATCTGGGTGCCCAAGGTGCGCCAGGCGGTCAAGGATCGGGCGCTGTGGATGCTTTATCTCCACCGCGCTTTCTCCGAGGTGCTGCCGGCCGAGGAGGTGGAAGCGCGCATGCGGCAGGCGATCCGCCAGTTCGGCCACGACAAGGGGCAGCGCGACGTCGCCGATTTCGGCCCCGACGCCTGGGCCGACAACCACAAGAACAAGGGCTCGGCCGACGTCTTCGATTCCGGCCAGTTGCGCGAGCCCGGGCGCTACGAGCAGCAGATGCGCTTTTGCCCGCTGGTCGAGCTTTGGCGCGAGGAAGGCTGCGCCCCGAACGAAGTGGCGCTCTTGTGCGATATCGCGATGGAGGGCGACCGCGGCCGGGCCGAGCACCACGGCCTCGAAATGGAGCTGGCGGCGACCCTCGCCGAGGGCGCGCCCTGCTGCCGGCTGATCGTTACCGAACCGAAACGCTGATGGCCGCCGGCGCCGGCAACATCTATCTCGCCGGCATGGTCGGCAGCGGCAAGACGACGCTCGGCCGCCTCATCGCAAAGGAACTGGTGCAGCCCTTTCTCGACCTCGACGCCGAAATCTTGGCCGAGACCGGGCAGGACCTGCACGGCCTCGTCGGGGCCGAGGGCTGGCTCGGCTTTCGGGTCCGCGAGTACGAGATGGTGAAACGTTTCGTTGCCGAGACGAATCAAGTGATCGGCCTCGGCGGCGGCACGGTGCGCTATCCGTGGAATCTGGACCTGCTCGCCGGCACCGGCCCGATCGTGCTGCTGACCGCAGATCTCGACGTCCTGGCGGCACGGGCTCGGGCCGCCGACCGCCCCCGGGTCAACGAGGGCCGAACGCTGGAAGAGGACCTGGCCGAGATCTGGGAGAGCGCCGGCGAACGCTATCTCGCCGCCGCCGACATCGTCTACGCCACCGACGAGGGAAAGTCGGCGACGGAGGAGGCGGCCGAGATCGCGGCCTTGGTCGACGCCTGGCGTGAGGCGGCGAAAGCTTGAGGATCGCGATCGTCGGCGGCGGCCCCGCCGGGCTCTATTTCGGCTACCTGATGCGCCGCCATGGCCGGGCCGAGGCGGTCCGCGTCTTCGAGCAGAACCCGGCCGACGCCACCTTCGGCTTCGGCGTCGTCTTCTCCGACCGGGCCCTCGAGTTCTTGAGCCACGACGATCCCGAGACCTACCGCTACCTGCTGCCCGAGATGGAAAGCTGGCCCGACCTCTGCATCGTCCACCGGGGCGAGCGCGTCGAGATCGACGGCAACGGTTTCGCCGCTATCGGCCGGCTGGCGCTGCTGCGGCTGTTGCAGGCCCGCTGTCTCGAGGTCGGCGTCGAGATCGGCTTCGGGCAGCCGATCGAAACGCTCGACGAGGTCGGGGAAGCCGACCTCGTGGTCGGCGCCGACGGCGTTAACTCCATCGTCAGGCGCGATCTTCGCCGAGCCATCGGGACCAGCGAGGCAAGCCTGTCGAACCGCTTCGCCTGGTACGGCACCACCAAGACCTTCGACTGCCTGACGCTCACCTTCCGCCCGACCGAGGATGGCGTCTTCATCGCCCATCACTACCGCTACAGCCCGACGATGAGCACCTTCCTCGTCGAATGCGATTCCGCCACCTGGGAGCGGGCCGGCTTCCAGGCCATGGACGACGCCGCCAGCCGCGCCTATTGCGAGGCCGTCTTCGCCGCCGACCTGGAGGGCCACTCCCTCCTCTCGAACAACTCGGTCTGGCGCCGCTTTCCGCTGATCCAAAACCGGCGCTGGTCGGCCCGCAATGCCGTCTTGCTGGGGGATGCGCTCAGGACGGCGCATTTCTCCATCGGCTCAGGCACGCGCCTGGCGATGGAGGACGCCATCGCCCTCTGGAAGGCCTTGGAGGCGCACGGCAACGACGTCGACGCGGCACTCGAAGCCTTCGAGGCGAGCCGCCGGCCACCGGTCGAGAAAATCGTCGCCGCATCCGTCCGCAGCGCCCGCTGGTACGAAGAGGTCGGGACCCGCATGGCGCTCTCGCCGCTCGACTTCGCGCATGCCTACATGACCCGGACGGGCCGCGTCGGCGATGCGCGGCTACAACGGATCGCACCTCGCTTCATGGCTCGCTATCTCGCTCGATAGCGCGCAAGAAAAAGGCCCGCTGGAAGCGGGCCCCTCGAGATCGATTTTCTCGGCTCGTCAATCGGCGAGCTTCAAATCCTCGGCCGAGGTTCTACCGTCGCGGCCCGGTTGCAGCTCGTACTCGACGCGCTGGCCCTCGTTGAGGCCGTTGAGGCCGGCCCGCTCGACGGCGGAGATGTGGACGAAGGCGTCTTTGCCGCCGTCATCCGGCGTGATGAAGCCGAAGCCCTTCACGGAGTTGAACCACTTCACGGTCCCTGTCGTCATGGATAAGTTCCTTCTAGTGTCAAACCCACCACCCTTGCCCGTCGGCGTGGGTGGCTCTCAGCTAATCGGAATCCGGAGGTATTGCGGCTAGGTCGGCGTGACGAAGCAGGATACGCCCTGTCTCTCAATGCTGATCAGGTTCAAATAGTTAAGATTTCAGCGAATTGCAAGGTCTTCGAAAGGCCCGTGCGCCCGCGCAAGCGGCTCGCGCGCCGCTGGCCTGCGGGCTATATGGAGGTCTTTGCCGGGACGGATGGAGGCTCTCGATGCGTGAATCGGTCTATCTCTCGGAAGAAGTCGAGATGCTGCGCGACCAGGTTCGCCGCTTCGTCGAGACCGAGGTGGTGCCGGCCTCGGCGGCCTGGGAGGAAGCCGGCATGGTGCCGCGCCCGATGCTGGCCCGGATGGGCGAACTCGGCTTCCTCGGCATCCGCTATGGGGAAGCCTACGGCGGTTCCGAGCTCGACACGATCGCCACCGTGGTCTTCGCCGAGGAGCTCGGCCGCAGCGGCTCGGGCGGCTTCGCCATCACCGTGCTGGTGCACACCGACATGGCCTCGCCGCATCTCGCCCGCTACGGCTCGGGCCCGCAGTTGGAGCGCCACATGGCCGACGTCGTCGCCGGCCGCAAGATCATGGCCGTCGCCGTGACCGAGCCCGACGCCGGCTCCGACGTCGCGGCGATCCGGACCCGCGCCGTCAAGGACGGCGACGGCTGGGTCCTGAACGGCGCCAAGATGTTCATCACCAACGGCGTCCACGGCGACCTCTACGCCGTCGCCGCCAAGACCGACACGGACGTCAAGGGCAGCCGCGGCATCTCGATCTTCCTGGTCGAGAAGGGGACGCCCGGCTTCCGCGCCGCCCGGGCCCTCGACAAGACCGGCTGGCGCGCCTCGGACACGGCGGAGCTCGTGTTCGAGGACTGCCGCCTGCCGGCCGATGCGCTGCTCGGCGAGGAGAACCGGGGCTTCTACGCCATCATGGCCAACTTCCAGAACGAGCGTCTGGTGATCGGCGCCATGGCCATGGGCGAGGCCTCGCGTGCCATCGAGCTGACCCTCGAGCACGTCAAGACCCGCCATGCCTTCGGCGAGCCGCTCTGGCAACGCGAGGCGATCCGCCAGCGCCTGGCGATGCGGGCTGCCGAAGTCGAGGCCGGCCGGCAGCTGATCCGCCACGCCGCCTGGCTCGATGCCCAGGGCCGCGATTGCGTCAAGGAGGTCTCGATGGTCAAGGCCTACTGCGGCGAGCTGGTCAACCGGGTGATGTACGACTGCCAGCAGTTTCACGGCGGCATGGGCTACATCCGCGAAAGCGCGATCGAGCGCATGACCCGCGACGCCCGCGTCCAGTCGATCGGCGGCGGCGCGACGGAAGTGATGCTGGAAGAGGTCGCCAAGCGGATGTGAAGGGCAACCCCCTCACGCTGCGAGCAGCAGGGCGACGCCGGCGACGGTGAGGGCGATCGCCAGGGCGAGCCGGGGGGTCAGGCGGACGCCGGCCAACAGGAGCCAGCTCAGCGCCAGGGTGAAGAGCGGATAGGTCGCGACCAAGGGCGCCACCACGGTCACCCGACCGAGGGACAGGGCCTGATACATGGCCATGACGGCGAGGCCGTTGACGATCCCTGTGGCGACGAACCAGGCGACGCCGGTGCCGTTGTAGCCGCCCGGCCGAACTCGAAGACGGACCCCGTTGACGGCGAGGATGACGAGCGCCGAGACGGAATAGCTGACGAGCGTGGCGGCGAACGCGCTGTCCCAGAGGGCAAGGCCGGTCTTGGTGGCGGGCTGCAAGAGGCCGCGGATAGCTGCGCCGGCGAGCGGCACCGCCAGCACCCAGAGCGGCCAGGTCCGCGGGGCCCCCCGGCGTCGCCAGGACATCAGACTGACGCCGGCGACGATGATGAGGAGTGCCACCGCCTGGACCCCGTCAGGCAGCTCGCCCAGCAACAGCACCGCAAAGCCGACGGCGAAGGCCGGCGTCAGGTTGCCGAGCGCGCCGGCCAGGTTCGGCCCCAGGCGGCGGTTGGCCTCGAAGGTGAGAAAGGTGACGACGGCCGGATAGAGCACGCCGACGCCGGCGAAGATCGCCGCCGCCCCGCCGTGCCAGCCGGCCCAGTCGAGCCGCCAGGGAGCCACCGCCCAGAACAGCAAGGCGGCACTCGGCACGCTGACGGAGGCGCCGGCCACCGGGCCGAGCCAGGCCAGGCCGCGCTGGCTCAGGACCAGGCCGAGGGCGAACAGGAAGGCGGCGCCGAGCGCCCAGGGCCAGGCTGCCGCAATCACGCGCGGCTCCGGGAGCCGTGGTCTCCTAGTCCTCCTCGACGAAAGCGCGGTAGCTCTCGGCGATCTCGGAGACGGCGATCTCGAAGATCTCGCGCCCCGCTTCCGGCGTCGCCAGATGCGGGTGCGAGCCGATCCGCCCGTCGGGAAACTTGCGCCGATAGTCCTCGGCGTCGGCCCAGCCGCCCTTGGCGTCCGACGGCGGCCCCATCTCCTCGCCCACCGTCTTGACGGCGTCGGGAAAGAGGTACTGGGTCACCGAGACCTCGGAGATGGTGGCGTGGCGGCCGTCCTTGGCGCCATAGAGCTGTTTGATCTTGGCCATCGTCTTCTGGCCCTGCCACCAATTGTGCAGCCGGCAGGAGACCCCCTTGGCGTTGCCGGCACCGGCCAGGCTCTGCTCGGTATAGATCTCCTGAAAAGCGGCGTTGATGGTGGCGATGTTACCGCCGTGGCCGTTCAGGAAGAAGAAGCGCTCGAAGCCGTGATGGGCCAGGCTATCGACCCACTCCTTGATCACCAGGATGAGCGTCGAGGGCTTCAAGGTCATCGAGCCCTTGAAGGCCATGTGGTGCTGGGCCATGCCGACGTTGATCACCGGTGCGACTACGGCGCCGGCGGTCTCGCCCGCGGCCCGGGCGATCCAGTCGGCGTTCAAGGCATCCGTGCCGATCAGGCCGTTGGGGCCGTGCTGCTCGGTCGAGCCGATCGGCACGATCACCGCCCGCGAGGTCTCGAGGTGGCGCTCGACCTCGGCCCAAGTCATCATCTGCAGGCGCATCGCCGTCTCCCTTACCCCGCTTGGACGAGGCACCGTTCTGCCCTAGGCGCGCGGCCCTGTCCACCGCTTGTCGGCTGGCCGCTTTGCCCCGATAATTCGGCCGACGGCAAAGAGGGCGCCCGGCGGCGCCGGCCAGGGAGGAGTCGCACGATGTCGGAGAACCTCGTCTTTCCAGTGCCCGACGAATGGCAGAGCAAGGCCTGGGCCGACAACGCCCGCTACCAGGAAATGTACGCGCAGTCGATCGCCGACCCCGAGGCCTTCTGGGCCGAGCACGGCAAGCGGATCGACTGGATCAAGCCCTACACCCAGATCAAGGATGTCAGCTTCGATGCCGACGACCTGCACGTCAAATGGTTCTACGACGGCACGCTGAACGCCGCCGCCAACTGCGTCGACCGGCACCTGGCGACGCGCGCCGACCAGGTCGCGATCATCTGGGAGGGCGACGACCCGGCCGAGGACAAGACGCTGACCTATGCCGAGCTGCACGAGGCGGTCTCGAAATTCGCCAATGGCCTGAAGGCGCTCGGCGTCAAGAAGGGCGACCGGGTCACGATCTACCTGCCGATGATTCCCGAGGCGGCGATCTCGATGCTGGCCTGCGCCCGCATCGGCGCTGTCCACTCGGTCGTCTTCGGCGGCTTCTCGCCGGATTCGCTCGCCAACCGGATCCACGACTGCGCCTCGAGCGTGGTCATCACCTCCGACGAGGGGCTGCGCGGCGGCCGGCCGATCCCGCTCAAGGCCAATACCGACAAGGCGCTGGAGTCTTGCCCGACGATCGAGAAATGCGTCGTCGTCCGCCGCACCGGCACCGAGGTGCCGATGGCCGACGGCCGCGATGTCTGGTACCACGACCTCGTCGCCGAGCAGTCGGCCGACTGCCCGGCGGAAGAGATGGGGGCGGAAGACCCGCTCTTCATCCTCTACACGTCGGGCTCGACCGGCCAGCCCAAGGGCGTCCTGCACACCACCGGCGGCTACATGGTCTACGCCTCGATGACGCACCAGTACGTCTTCGACTATCACGACGGCGATATCTACTGGTGCACGGCCGACGTCGGCTGGGTCACCGGGCACAGCTATATCCTCTACGGGCCGCTCGCCAACGGCGCCACCACGGTGATGTTCGAGGGCGTGCCGAACTGGCCCGACGCGTCCCGCCACTGGCAGGTCTGCGACAAGCACCAAATCAATATCTACTACACGGCACCGACCGCGATCCGGGCGCTGATGCGCGAGGGCAACGGGCCGGTGGAGAAGACCTCGCGCGCCTCGGTGCGCCTGTTGGGCACGGTCGGCGAGCCGATCAACCCGGAGGCCTGGCTCTGGTACCACAACGTCGTCGGCGACGGCCGCTGCCCGATCGTCGACACCTGGTGGCAGACCGAGACCGGCGGCATCCTGATCACGCCGCTGCCGGGCGCCACCGACCTGAAGCCGGGCTCCGCCACCCGACCCTTCTTCGGCATCCAGCCCGCGATCGTCGACCACGAGGGCACGATCCGCGAGGGCGGCGACGTCGTCGGCAACCTCTGCATGCTCGACTCCTGGCCCGGCATGATGCGCACCGTCTACGGCGACCACCAGCGCTTCGTCGAGACCTACTTCGTGCAGTTCCCGGGCAAGTATTTCACCGGCGACGGCTGCCGGCGCGACGCGGACGGCTACTACTGGATCACCGGCCGGGTCGACGACGTCCTCAACGTCTCCGGCCACCGCATGGGCACGGCCGAGGTGGAGAGCGCGCTGGTGGCGCACGAGAAGGTCGCCGAGGCGGCCGTCGTCGGCTATCCGCACGACATCAAGGGCCAGGGCATCTACGCCTACGTCACCTTGAACCTGGGCGAGGAGCCGACCGAGGAGTTGCGCCAGGAGCTGGTGCTCTGGGTCCGGAAGGAGATCGGCCCGATCGCCTCGCCCGACCTCATCCAGTGGGCACCGGGCCTGCCCAAGACCCGCTCGGGCAAGATCATGCGCCGGATCCTGCGCAAGATCGCCGAGGACGACTACGGCCAACTCGGCGACACCTCGACGCTGGCCGACCCGGCCGTGGTCGAGGACCTGGTCGAAAACCGCATGAACCGCGGCGACGCTTGAGACCCGGAGGCCGATCCGCCGGCCACACCTTCCCCGATCAAGGGTGAAGATTTAAGGGACGGCCGTCCCGAACCTTCTGCGCGGCCGAACTTGATTGTTGTACGGCATTACCGTACAAATCCGAGGGATGAAGATCCGGAGCGTGCGGCACCGAGGGCTGAGGCGTCTGATCGAGAACGACGACACGCGCGGTATAGGCAGCGATCTTGTGCCGAGGGTGCGCAACATACTCACGGTGCTCATCAGTGCGGCCGACATGAGGGGCGTTCAGGGCCCACCCGGATGGCGGGTTCACCGGCTTTCCGGCGACCGTGCCGAGACCTGGAGCATTTCAGCGTCGGGCAACTGGCAGATCACGTTCGAATTGGAAGGCGATGAAATCCGCAATCTGAACTTGGAGGACTATCATTGACGGATCGAGAATCTTTGAAGATCGGTATGAGCCCGTCCCATCCGGGCGGGTTCGTGCGCACGGAGATACTCGACGAACTCGGCCTCTCCATCTCTCGCGCCGCCGAGATTCTCGGGGTGCGCCGCGCGACGTTGTCCGACCTCGTGAACGAGAAGGCGGCATTGTCACCTGAGATGGCGCTCCGGATCGAAAAGGCCTTCGGGGTTTCCATGGATACGCTTCTCAACATGCAGGCATGGCACGACAGCCACGCCATGCGTCAACGCGCCGACGAGATCGACGTGAGCCGGTACAGCCCGGCCTAGGATTCCAGACCATGCGGGCCGCTACCTCGCCCCCGAGGCGCATGTTTGCGGCTCGGCGACGCGCCAGTGCCTTTCGGTAGTGCAGACAGTATCGGTTCCGCGATGACAACCCCCAGCCCCGTGGTTTCCTCTCGTCGTGGCTGGCTCGTGTGGTCGGTGGCGGCGTTGGCGTTTGCGTACGCCTTCTTCCACCGGGTCTCGCCGAGCGTCATGTACGACCACCTGATGGCCGACTTCGCCGCCTCGGCGGCGGTCGTCGGCAACCTGGCGGCCTGCTACTTCTACGCCTACGCGGCAATGCAGCTGCCGGTCGGGCTGATGGTCGATCGTTGGGGCGCGCGACGGCTCCTGATCTCCGCAGTGCTAACGGCAGCGCTGGGCAGCCTGGTCTTCGGGCTGGCGAGCTCGCTGCCGCTGGCTTACGCCGCCCGCCTGTTGATCGGTGCCGGCAGCGGCATCGTCTTCGTCGCCACCTTGAAGCTCGCCTCCCTGCATCTGCCGCCGCGGCGCTTCGCGCTGGCCACCGGCCTCACCATGGCGGTGGCCATGACCGGCGCGGTGGGTGGCCAGGCACCCTTGGCCGCATTGGTGGAGGCGATCGGCTGGCGCCAGGCGATGTATGTGGGCGCCGGCCTCGGCGCCGCACTGGCGCTTCTGATCTGGCTCCTGGCACGACCGCCGAGCGCGCCGACGGCCGCCGCGCATAGCCAAAGCACCGGCCATTCGGTCGGGGCGGCGCTCAGGGTCGTGCTCGGCAATCCGCAGACCTGGCTCGCCGGCCTCTTCTCCGGCTTGATGTCGGGGCCGATGCTCTCCTTCGGGGTCCTCTGGGCCGTGCCCTATCTCATGCAGGTGCAGGGGCTCGGCCGGGCCGAAGCCGGCGCCGGCGCCTCGCTGATGCTGGTCGGCTGGGCCTTCGGCGCGCCCGGCTTCGGCTGGCTGTCGGACCGGGTCGGGCGGCGCAAGCCGGTGATGCTGGCGACCGCGGCCGCAACCCTCCTCGGCTGGCTGGCCCTGATCGGGCCAGAGACGGTGCCGGTGGGGCTGGCGCTGGCGCTGATCCTCCTGCTCGGCGTCACCAGCAGCACCATGGCGCTTTCCTTCGCCGTCAGCCGCGAGCTCAACCCGCCGGCCCATTCGGGCCTCGCCACCAGCTTCCCCAACTTCACCTCGATGGTCGCCGCGGCAATCCTGCAGCCCTTCGTCGGCTGGCTCCTCGACCTCGGCTGGGACGGCCGCATGGAAGCCGGCGCCCGCCTCTTCGATGTCACCGCCTTTCGCCTGGCCTTCCTACCCTATCCGATCATCACCGCGATCGTGCTTGTCGCCACCTGCTTCATGGCCGAGACTTACTGTCGCCAGCGGACGGCGTGAGGCGAGGGCCATGGCCGAGAAGGTGATCGACTTCTACTGGGACATCGGCAGCACCAACACCTATTTCGCCCTGCACCTGATCCGCCCCATCGCCGCCCGCCACGGCGCCCGCCTGGTGCTGCACCCCTTCAACCTGGGCTATGTCTTCCGCCATCACAATTATGCGCTGACGCAGGAGCCTCGGGCCAAGATCCGGAACCGGATCCGCGACCTCGAGCGCTGGACCGAGCGCTATCGCCTTCCCTTCCGCATGCCCGATACCTTCCCGATCAAGACCAGCCGGGCGCTAAGAGGCGCCATCGCCATGCGCAAATGGGAGAAGGAAACGGCCTATATCGACGAGATCTTCCGCCGCTATTGGGAGCAAAACGACGCCGCAATCGCCGACTACGCCGGCCTGCGCGAGGTGGTGGCGGCCCTGGGCGTCGACGCGGCTGCCTTCGAGGCCGAAGCCGAGAGCGAGCCCGTCCGCCAGGCCCTGATCGACTCGACCCAAGCCGGCCTCGCCCGCGGCGTCTTCGGCGCGCCCTCCTTCATCGTCAAGGGCGAGCTCTACTGGGGCAAGGACCGCATGGACTTCATAGAGGATGCCCTCGCCGCCGGCTGAGCCCGCCATGCAACCCGCCAACCAGGCGCAGTGGCGATTATGTTTTTCCTACTATCACTGGTAACGCGTCGATAGAATGGTCGCTGCTCCTCATGCGCGCGAGGACAAGGAATCAGGCAGATGTCCTGTCCAGCGGGAAGGTGTCCGGGCATGGATTGGCCGATCTTACCGGTGGGTCGGGGAATGGCCGTCGCCTGGCTTTCCGGCGCCGTGGTACCCATCGCCCTTACCGCCTGGCTCGCCGGAGCTCTCCAGCCCGGGCTGGCAAGGCAGGTGGATTTAGCCGCCCATTCGAAAGAAGCCGACGGTGCCGAGACCTTGAAGGCAAGGCACCGCGATGGCCTGCCGTCCGAGTGGGTTGCGGCCCAGAGGAATGCACGCTCCGCGTCACAAGGTCGCGTCACGCGGGAGAGCAGTACGGTGTCTCTCAAGGCGGCCGTCGCTGCGTATCGTGCGGCCTTGAAGGAGCAGAACCGCCAGAGCGCGCCACTCGAGTGGGCCGGAACCCAAAACGCCCTGGGCGACGCGCTCACGATCCTCGGCGAGCGCGAGCCCGACGCGAAATCACTAGAGGCGGCCGTCGCCGCCTACCGCGAGGCCCTGAAGGAGCGGACCCGCGAGCGGGCGCCGCTAAAATGGGCCGCGACCCAGAACAACTTGGGCACCGCGCTGTCGACGCTCGGCGAGCGGGAGGGCAGCACAGAAAGGCTGGAAGCGGCAGTCGCCGCCTATCACGAGGCCCTGAAGGAGCACACCCGCGAGCGCGTGCCGCTGGATTGGGCCACGACTCAGGACAACCTGGGCACTGCGCTCACAAGGCTCGGCGAGCGCGCGCCCAGTACGGCAAGCCTGGAAGCCGCCGTCGCCGCCTACCGATTGGCGCTGAAAGAGCGGACACGCGAACGGGTGCCGCTCCAATGGGCCGCGACCCAAAACAACTTGGGCACCGCGCTCGCGACCCTCGGAGAGCGGGAGGGTGGCACGGAAAGTCTGGAAGCCGCCGTCGCCGCCTATCGCGAGGCCCTGAAGGAGCACACCCGCGAACGCGTGCCGCTCGACTGGGCCACGACCCAGGACAGTTTGGGCTCTGCGCTCGCGAGCCTCGGCGAGCGGGAGCCCGGCATGGAAAGGCTCAAAGCCGCAGTCGTTGCCTTTCGCGAGGCATTGAAAGTGTGGACCCGCGAGCGTGTACCGCTGGATTGGGCCGCGACCCAGAACAACCTGGGCTCTGTGCTCAAACGCCTCGGCGAGCGCGAAGGCGACATGGAGGGACTGGAAGCCGCCGTCGTCGCCTATCGCGAGGCCCTGAAGGAATGGACCCCCGAGCGCGTGCCGCTCGATTGGGCGATGACCCAGAACAATCTGGGTACCGCACTCGAACGCCTCGGCGAGAGCGAGCGCGGCACGGAAAGTTTGGAAGCGGCTGTCGCCGCCTATCGCGATGCCCTGAAGGAGCGGACCCGCGAACGGGTACCGCTCGATTGGGCGATGACCCAGCACAACCTGGGCAATGCCCTTCGGAAACTCGGCCAACGAGAGCGCGGCACCAAAAGGCTGAAAGCGGCGGTCGCCGCCTACCGCGAGGCCCTAAAGGAGCGGACCCGCAAGCGCATGCCGCTCGATTGGGCCACGACCCAGATCGGCCTGGGAAACGCGCTCGTACGTCTCGGTCAGCGCGAGCGCGGCACGAAACGGTTGGAAGCGGCCGTCGCCGCCTATCGGGAGGCCCTGAAGGAGCTGACCCGCGAGCGCATGCCACTCGATTGGGCCACAGCCCAAAGCAACCTGGGCAGTGCGCTTGGAACCCTCGGCGCGCGCGAGCGTAGCACGACATGGCTGGAAGCGGCCGTGGATGCCTTCCGCGAAGCCTTGAAGGAGCGGACTCGCGAGCGTGTGCCATTCCTCTGGGCCATGACCCAAAACAACCTCGGCAATACGCTTAGGCTAATTGGCGAGTTCGGAAGCGGGACGGAAGCGTTGGAAGCGGCCGTCATCGCCCTTCGCGCCGCGCTTTCGGAGTTCGAGGCGGCGGGAGCCTATTATTACATCGATCGGACCACGAGCAATCTCCGCCGGACGGAAGCGCTGCTCGCCGAGCGGCGGCAGTAGGCGCCTTCCGCGACGACAACGCGCGCCCTCACCGCTCGTCGGCGAAGTAGCGGCCGGGGACGGCGCCCAGCGCGCGGCGGAACATGGCGGTGAAGGCCGAGGCGCTGTCGTAGCCGGTCTCGACCGCGACGAGCGTGACCGGCGTGCCGGTGGCCAACAGCTCCAGCGCCCGCAGGAGCCGGCGCTGCTGGCGCCAGTGGCCGAAGGTCATGCCGGTCTCGGTGCGGAAAAGGCGGGCGAGCGTGCGGGCGCTGGCGCCCGAGACCCGGGCCCAATCGTCGAGGGTCCGCCGGTCGGCCGGGTCGGCCATCAGCGCCGCGACGATGCGGGCCAGGCGGCGCTCGCGCGGCATCGGCAGGGCCAGGGGTGCTACCGGCAGGGCCGTGATCTGGTCCAAGAGGACCGCCATCAGGCGATCGGTGGCGCTGGCCGGCGCATAGTCCGTCGGCGCCGCGACGGCGGCCAGGATCAGCTCGCGCAAGAGCGCCGTCACCTGCAGGACGCAGACCTCCGCCGGCAGGGGTGCCGCCACCGAGGTCGCGACATAGACCGTCCGCATCGCCACAACCCCGTGCGCGTCGATCCGGTGCTCGACGCCGGCCGGCATCCAGACCGCCCGGTGCGGCGGCACGACGAAGGCGCCCGACGCCGTCGTCACCGTCATGACGCCGGTGCTGGCGTGCACGAGCTGGGCCCGGCGGTGGCTGTGCCGCGGGATGCGTTCGCCGGGGCTGAGATCCCGGGCATAGGCGACGACGGGCACCGGCAGCGCCTCCAGCTGCACCAGGTCCGGGTTGACATAGGGCGCTATTTGTCCGGTCTGCGACATTTCTTGGCCGATCAGCTAGAGACGGGCAAGAGAGAAGCGATCATAATGCGTCGTTCAGGCGGCGGCGAGCGAGATTCGTCGCGCCGTCGCCGCAACGCCGGAGAGGACCGAGAGCCGTGCCACGCGATACCTTGCGCATCCTGTTCCTGAACGTCGGGCATCTCTACGACCACCTCTTCATGCTGCTCTTCACCACCGTGGTGATCGCGCTGGAGCGGGAGTTCGGCGCCTCCTACGGCACGCTGCTGGCCTTCTCGACCGCGGGCTTCGTCGCCTTCGGCGCCGGCGCCATTCTCGCCGGCTGGCTCGGAGACCGCTGGAGCCGGGCCGGCATGATGGTGGTCTTCTTCATCGGCATCGGCGTCACCTCGATACTGACCGGGCTGGCGTCATCGCCGCTGCAAATCGGCATCGGCCTCTTGGGCATCGGCATCTTCGCCTCGATCTACCACCCCTGCGGCATCGCCATGCTGGTCGAGGGCCGCGACAAGGTGGGCAAGCTGTTGGGCGTCAATGGTCTTGCCGGCAACATGGGCGTTGCCGCCGCCGGCCTCGTCGCCGGCGTGCTGACCGACCTCATCAGCTGGCGCGCCGCCTTCATCGTCCCGGGCCTCGTCTCGGTGCTGACCGGCCTCGCCTTCATCGCCTTCGCGCGTGCCCAGGCGCAGGCCGGCACGCTCCGCAAGAGCGAGGCCGCCCGCGCCCCGATCGACCGCGCCGTCATGGTCCGCGTCTTCGCCGTGATCGTGGTCGCGACCTCCCTCGGCGGCATCATCTTCAACGCCACCACGGTCTCCATGCCCAAGGTGATGGACGAGCGCTTCACCAGCTTCGCCGCCGGCACCGCCGACGTCGGCGTCCTGGTGGCGATCATCTTCTCGGTCGCCGCCTTCAGTCAGATCCTGGTCGGCCACCTGATCGACAGGTACCCGGTGAAGCCGATCTTCATCACCGTCCTGACCCTCCAGGTGCCGCTGCTCTTCGCCTTGATGCGGCTCGTCGAGGTGCCGATGTTCCTGGGCGCCTTGCTGTTGATGTGCACGGTGTTCGGACAGATCCCGATCATGGACACCCTGATCGCCCGCCATTCGTCGGACGAGTGGCGGAGCCGGGTCTATGCCGTCAAGTACGTGCTGGCGCTGGGCGTGGCGGCGAGCGCTGTGCCGCTGGTCGCCGTCTTGCACGACTACTCGGGCGGCTTCCACTTGGTCTTTCTGGTCCTCGCCATTGCCGCCGCGATCATCGCCGTCGCCTCGCTGCTGCTGCCGGGCGGCGTTCGGCCGGCGGTGCAGCCGGCAGCGGGAGACTGAGGCCACAACGTCTCCCTCGCCCCCTTCGAGGGGGAGAGGGTTGGGGTGAGGGGGTGACTTACCAAAGAGAGGTCGATACCCGCCCCAGGCACCCCCCCGCCCCCCACCAATCCCCCGGCGGGGGAGAGGAGGTATTTCCTCGCACCTCGATCGGGAGATCAGTTCAAACGCTTACTGGCAGGGAACCCGAGGCCCTCGGCGACCGGTCGCACTCAGCCGGACGGGCTCTTGGCCCGCCACTTGTCGAGGGCAAAGGCGATGGCGGCGTCGCGCGACGGGCGGAGCCAATCGTCGGGATCGTCACCGATCACGTTGTCGATGAGCGAGCGGAGCGCCGCCTCGTTCAGCGGCGAGGCCACGACGGCGGTGGCGAGGCCGCCGTCCCAGGGGCGGTAGTCCTCGCCGGCCCTGAGGGCCGATTCCATCATGTCGCCCCACTCGTAGCGCAGCTCGGCCAGATCGAGCACCAGGACCCATGGCGCCCAGGCGGAAAAGCCGGCGCGCAGCATCGCCGTCATGAAGACGCCATCGTCGTTGCCCCGGGCGCCGTGCCCATACTCGCCGGCGAATTCCGCGATCAGGAGGTTGCAGAAGAAGCCGTCCTCCGCCTCGCGGTATTCCTGCACCTTGAAATCGCAGTCGATGGCGCTGAGCGCGCCGAGGCCGGCCTCTTTCTCTTGCATCGCCCCTCTCGCCTACCTGCTCGTCGGAACCTAGTCCGGGTCGGCAACCCGCGGGTCACGCGGCCGGCCGGCGCGCCCGCAGCGAATAGGAGAGCGGGATCGGCGGTGCGTCCTCGGGCAGCCGCCAGAGGCCGTCCGCGCCTGGCGTCATGCCCGGCAGCATCCGCCAGGCACAGAAGGGATGCTCGCGCACGAACTCGATCTCGAGCCCGGCCGCGACCAGCGCCGTCACCACTTCGGCGAGCCCGTGCACCCATTCGTAGCTCCGCGTGTTCGCCAGTCGGGCGGTCGCATCGGCATAGGCCGGCTCGTCGTCGAAGACCAAGGGCTCGGGCTTGTGGAAATAGGGATAGCGGACCTGCAAGGTGCCGTCCTCGCGGGCATCGTCGAAGGTCAGCGCATAGGGGTGTGCGTCGAGGAAATAGAAGACCCCGCCCGGCTTCAGGAAGCCGGCGACGATCTGGGCCCAGCGGCCGACGTCGGGCAGCCAGCAAATCGTGCCCCAGGTGACGAAGACCCGGTCGAAACTCTCGGCGATCAGCCGGGGTGCCTCATAGACGTCGCCCTCGACGAAGCGGGCCTCGAGGCCGAGCTCGGCCGCCAGCCCGCGGGCCCGGCGGATCGCCTCGGGCGCGAAGTCGAGGCCGGTGACGGTCGCCCCGGCGCGGGCCAGCGCCAGGCTGTCGAGGCCGAAATGGCACTGCAGGTGGAGCAGCGTGAGACCGGACACCTCGCCCAGCTCGTCCCACTCGATGCCGTGCAGGCCCGGCCGCTCACCGCGCTTGAAGGCCTCGACCTGGTAGAGCTCGGACTCCCAGTTGACCACCACCATCTCGTCCCAGCGGCGCCGGTTGGCGGCGATCGGATCGGGCGTCATTCCTCGGGCACCGCACCGCCCTCGGCGATGCGACGCTCGACGAAGTCGTCGAGGGCCTCGCGCACGTCCGGCTCCATCGGCGGCGGCTCGTAGTCGGCCAAGAGCGCCTGGTAGATCTCGTGTGCCCGCATCGTCGCCGTCTTGGCGCCGTCCTCGGACCAGGTCTCGAAGTTGCGCCAGTCCGAGACCAGCGGCCGGTAGAAGGCGGTCTCGTAGCGGGCGAGCGTGTGCTGGGCGCCGAAGAAATGGCCGCCGGGGCCGACCTCGCGGATCGCGTCGAGCCCCAGCGAATCCTCGTCGAAGGCTAGCGGCTCCAGGAAGGCGGCCGCCATCTGCAGCATCTCGGCGTCCAGGATCACCTTCTCGAACGAGGCCGAGAGGCCGCCCTCCAACCAGCCGAGCGCGTGCTTGACGCAGTTGCAGTGGGCCAGCATGCAGGCCCAGATCGACATCTCCGATTCGTAGACCGCCTGCTCGTCGGGCGCGTTCGAGGCATTCACGTTGGAGGACCGGTAGGGCAGCCCATAGCGCCTGGCGAGTTGGCCGCCGGCAAGCACCGCCTTGGCGTACTCGGGCGTCCCGAAGGCGGGCGCGCCCGTCTTCATGTCGACGTTGGAAGTGAAGCCGCCATAGATCACCGGCGCGCCGGGATTGACGATCTGCATGAAGGCGATGCCGGCGAGCGCCTCGGCGTTCTTCTGCACCAGGGCGCCGGCCAGCGTGAAGGGGGTGACAATCACCGGCTGGCGGTGGCGCGCCATCTCGATAGTGCTCAGCAGCATGGGCTTGTCGTATTGCAGCGGCGAGTTGGCGTTGACTACGGTCCAAAGGCTCGGCTCGGCCAGGAGCTGCTCGTGGTCGATGCCGCGCGCCAGCCGCGCGATCTCGATCGAATCCAGGATCCGCCGGCGCCCGAGGGCGTAGCCGGAGAGGTTTTTCGAGCCGAGCGTCGCCATCGCATGCTCCGCCTTCAGATGGCGGATCGGGGTGGGCACGTCGGTCGGCTCCACCGGATAGCCGCTGAAGAAGTGGGCGATGTTGAGGCTCTGCCCGAGACGGAGAAAATCGCAGTAGTCCTCGAAGTTGCCGGGCCGCCGGCCGCGCGTCAGGTCGGTGGCGTTGGGCGGGCTCGAGACCAGGCAAAAGCTCAAGTGGTCGCCGCCGATGGTGCGGTCGTAGACCGCATCGCGGCCATGCATGACGAAGCTCGACGGCGCCCTGGAGACCGCGGTCTCGATCAAGTCGCGATCGAAGCGGACCCGGGGGCCGTCGGCCGCGACGTCGGCACCGGCCGCGCCCAGAATCTCGCGCGCCTCGTCGAGCAAGAAGTTGACGCCGATCTCTTCCAGGACTTGCAGCGAGGCTTGGTGGATCGCCTCCACCTGGTCGGTCGAGAGCAGTTCGAACGGCGGAAACGGGCTCCGAAGCTCCGCCGCCGGCGACTGCACGAAGCTCTCCGCCTGGCGGCGACGGCGGCGTCGACTGGTGGTATCCGACCTGCGTCTCGACACCGCTCAATCCCTTCCCCGAGCGCCGCCACGATGGCAGCGACACTAGCCCAGGGCCGAAGGCGGGGAAAGCCTTCGTTGGCACCTCGTTCGGTGTCGTCGTGCAAGAGGAAAATTATTCTTGGTTAAGGCCGCCGTTAACCCCATATATGTCGGGTCGGGTCAGAGTAGCGTATGACCTCGGCCATCGGCCCTCGATAAGGGCAAACCGTCGGAAACGGCGGGACGCAGAGCGACCGGCCTTCCCCGGCCTTCGGGATCGGAAAGGCAGCGGCGCCACCGAAAGGAGACCGAAAATGCGCGATTCGAGCGACTTTCCCTAACTCCGACAGCGAGACCGACGCCCGCCGCCCAGGCGGGTGCTGCTCCCCTGCTGATTGGAGGCTCTTAAGATGATGGGTTTCTTGTACGACGCCGTTGCCACGCTCTGGTTCGAGTGGACCGACCTGCTTGGCGCCATCCCGCTCTGGAACCCCTACGGTGCGCTGCTCGTGCCCCTGTTGCTGGGCGCCATCGTGACGCTCGTGATCGTCGCCGGCAAAAACGACGACGTGACGGCCGCGTAGCGTATTGGCCGCCGCCCCCCGGTGCGTCTCGCCAGGCTGCGCATCGGGGGGATCGCCGGGCGGGGCCGCTCAAGCCCCGGTATCGGCGAAGCTCGGCCGGGACGCGACCCGATCGAAGTAGCCCTTGAGGGGCTCGGAGGCGGCGAACTGCTCCTCGCCCTCGGGGAAGTTCTGCAATGCGGCCAGGATCGGGACCAGGAAGCAGTCGGCGAGGCTGAAGCTGTCGGTACCGAGATAGCCGGGTGCGACGGCCGCTTCCAGGATGGCGAACATGCGCGGGAAGCGCTTCAACGCCCGATCGATCTTGGTCCTGACGACGTTGCCGTCCTCGTCCTTGTGGAAAGCGTATTCGACGACGTAGTTGCGCATGAAGAGCTGGTCGACCGCACCCGCCGCCAGCGAGATCCACTGGTTCACCGGCGCCGCCGCCTTCGGCTCCGTCGGGATCAGCGGCGGGCCCTCGAAAGCGGTGTCGATGTAGCGGGCGATCGCTTGGCTCTCGGCCAGTTCCAGGCCGTCGTGCCGCATCACCGGGATCAGACCGAGCGGGTGAATGGCCTTGACCTCGTCCGAATGGGGCATCGCCGGGTTCAGCTCGTAGGCAACGCCCTTCTCTTGCGCCGCCATGCGGACGGTACGGACGAAGTTGGACCTGGGAAAGCCTATGATCTCCAGCGTCATCGATTTGCTCCTTTGCCCTCGGGGTCTGCTCGGGGCCGAGCGTACACACCGCCCTCGAATGCTGACAAGCGACCGTCCGGCTAGAGAACCTCGGCCAGCAACGTCGCGGTCAGAGTCAGGGTCGCTAACGCCGCCAAATGCTGCAACGTGATCGCCGTGGCCATGAACGGCGCATCGCCGCCGAGCTGGCGGGCGACCACGTAGCCGCCGGGCGAGGTCGGCATCGCCGCGAAGGTGACGAGGGCCAAGAGCTCGGACCCGCCGAGGCCGAGAACCCGGCCGACGCCGTAGGCGAGCGCCGGCATGACAATGAGCTTGAGGCTCGTCGAGACGACCGCCAAGCCGCCGGCGGCTTTCGCCGCCGCCATCGTCAGCGCCGCCCCCACCGCCAGCAGGCCGACCGGCAGGGCGGCCCGGCCCAGGATCTCCAACAGTGGCCAGGCGGCGACCGTCGGGCCGAGGCCGAGGAGGTTGAGCAGCAGGCCGGCGCCGACGGCCAGGATCATCGGGTTGCGAACCACCGCGAGCAGGGCGCCGATACGGCCATGACCGGCGCCCGAGGCGCGGACGTAGCCCCAGACGCTGAGCCCGTTCGAGATCGGGATCCACGCCGCCACCACGGCCGCCACCAGCGGCAGGCCGGCATCGCCCAAGAGGCCGTTGACCGCGGCGATGCCGACGATGCCGTTCAGCCGAATACTGGCCTGGTGGAACGAGGCCAACGTCCCCGGTGGCGCCCGCCAGAGCCGTCCCAGGGCCAGGCTGAGGAGGCTGACCGCGACGATGACGCCGGCGACCCCGGCGACCAGCAGGCCGAAGCTTTGCAGGTCGACGCCGCGCGTCGCCAGGCTGCGGGCGATCAGCGCCGGCAGCAGGACGTAGTAGACCAGCCGCTCGGCCGCCGGCCAAAAGCTCTCCGGCACGAATTCCAGGCGGCGCAGCAGAAAACCGAGCGCGATGATCAGGAAGACCGGGACCGTGGTCTGCAAGGCGTCGATCATGGTGGCCGGTCCCGGACGTGGATCGCAATGCCGGCCGGGGCGCGATCCGGCGACTGGCGCGCCGAGCCTAGGTCAAGGCCCCGCCGCCGATCAAGACCGCCGCAACCGCCGCGGATCGCCTCCGGCCGGTTGTCGCCTACGCGGTAGCGGCGCTAGGATCGTCGGAGCATCGGCAGTTCAGAGCACTCGTCCCGACCATGACATCCACCTTCGAGATCGGCGTCGACATCGGCGGCACCTTCACCGACATGGTCTGCCGCGATTGCGACGGCACCGAGCGGATCGTCAAGATCCCGACCACGCGGGCCGATCCGTCGGCCGGCGCCCGAGCTGCACTCGACCATGCCGGCGCGGCCTGGGGGATCGCCGCCGACGCGGTCGCCCGCTTCGTTCACGGCACCACGGTCGCCACCAACGCCGTCTTGGAGCGCCGCGGCGCCAAGATCGGCCTGATCACGACCGAGGGCTTCAAGGACACGTTGGAGATCGGCCGCCAAAAACGGAGCCGGATGTACGACCTGGCCCTGCTGCCCGAGACCCCGGTCTTCCTCGCCCCGGGCGCCCGCCGCCTGGAGGTGGCGGGGCGGGTGGCGCCCGACGGCCGGGAGCTGGTGCCGCTCGACGAGGAGGCCGTGGTCGAGGCCGCCGACGCCCTCGTCGCCGAGGACGTCGAGGGCATCGCCATCGCCTTTCTCTTCTCCTTCGCCAACCCGGCGCACGAGCAGCGCGCGGCCGAGCTGATCGCCCGCCGTCATCCCGGCCTGGCACTGTCGCTTTCGGCCGAGGTCGACCCGGCCTTTCGCGAGTACGAGCGCACCGCGGTCACCGCCTACGACGCCTACGTCAAGCCGGTGCTGGACCGCTATCTCGCCAATCTGGAGGCGGCGCTGGCCGGGGCCGGCGTGCCGGCGCCGTTGCAGGTGATGCTGTCGCGTGGCGGCGTCTCGTCGGCCCGGATCGCGCGGCGGCGCCCGGTCCGCCTGTTGCTCTCGGGCCCCGCCGCGGGCGTCATCGGCGGCCGCATGGTTGGCCTGGAGGCCGGGATCGAGGACCTGATCACCGTCGACATCGGCGGCACCAGCTGCGACATCGCCATGGTCGAGGGCGGCCGCCCGGTGGTCCGGGCCGAGGGCCTGATCGCCGGTCAGTCGATCCGGGTGCCGATGATCGACGTCAATGCCATCGGCGCCGGCGGCGGCTCGATCGCCTGGCTGGATGCCGCCGGCGGGCTTCGGGTCGGACCGCGCTCGGCCGGCGCCGAGCCGGGACCGGCGGCCTACGGCCAGGGCGGCGAGGCAGCGACGGTGACCGACGCCTCGCTGGTTCTCGGCTACCTCAACCCGGAGAACTTCGCCGCCGGCGCCCTGCGGCTCGATCCAGCGCTGGCCGAGGCCGCCATCGAAACCCAGATCGCCAAGCCGCTGGGGCTCTCGGTCCGCGATGCGGCGCTCGGCATCCACCGGGTGCTGAACGCCTCGATGGCCGAAGGCATCCGCCTGGTCTCGATCCGCCGCGGCCACGACCCCCGGCGTTTCGCCCTGGTGGCACTCGGCGGCGGCGGGCCGCTGCATGCCCCGGCACTGGCGGACCACCTCGGCATCGACCGCATCGTGGTGCCGCGCCATCCGGGCGTCCTCTCGGCGGCCGGCCTGTTGGCGGCACCCGTGGAGCAGGAACTCTCGACAGCCTATGCCGTGCCGCTGGCCGAGGTCGTGCCGGAGCGGCTCGCCGCCGCCTACACCGACCTCGACCGGCGTTGCGCCGAGCTGATGGCCGGCGAGGCGGTCGATGCCGCCGCCATCAAGGTTCGCCACTATGCCGACGTCTGCTACATCGGCCAGGGCTACCACCTGGAAGTCGCGGTCGATCTCGACCAGCCGGCCGCACTCGACCGCCTCTACCAGGACTTCCTCGCCGCGCACGACCGGATCTACGGCTATGCCGCCGCCTCGCCGGCTCGCATCGTCAACCTGCGCACCGTCCACTCGGCTGGCGGCCGGGCGGCCGAAGCGCCCCGGGCGGAAGAGCCCGAGCGCCCAGGCGAGGCGGCACCGATGGCCGAGCGGCAGATCCTCTTGCCGGCCCCTTGGGGCGAGGTCGCGGCCGCCGTCTTCGAGCGCGACGACCTGGCGCCGGGCGTTACGTTCCGCGGCCCGGCGATCGTCGAGCAGGCCGACACCACGGTGCTGATCGCCCCCGACTGGCGCGCCCGCGCCATCCCCGGCGGCAGCCTGATCCTGGAGCGAGGGGAGTAGGCGATGAACGACATGGTCGACGCAGGCGAAGGGTTGGACCCGATCACGGTCGAGGTGGTGCGACACAAGATCGAGGGCATCGCCGACGAGATGGAGGAGACCTTGCTGCGGTCATCCTTCTCGCCGATCGTCAAGGAAGGTCTCGACGCCTCGGCCAGCCTCTTCCTCGCCGACGGCACGACGCTGGCGCAGGCGACCGCGATCCCGATCCACCTCGCCACCCTGATCCCCGCCGTCGCCACCATGATCGAGCGCTTCCCGGTCGAGACCATGCGCCCGGGCGACCTCTACCTCTTGAACGATCCCTATTCGGGCGGCACCCACCTGCCCGACCTGGCGGTGGCAATGCCGGTCTTCCACGGCGACCGCGTGATCGCCCTCTCCGCCACCATGACCCATCACCAGGACGTCGGCGGCATGACACCGGGCTCGGTGCCGACCAACGCCACCGAGGTCTTCCAGGAGGGGATTCGGATTCCGGCGGTGAAGCTCCGCGACGGCGAGACTTTCGATGAGACCTTGCTCGCCATGCTGCAGCTCAACGTCCGCATGCCCGACGTCTTCATGGGCGACCTCAACGCCCAGATCGCGGCCTGCACGGTCGGCGCCCGGCGCCTGGCCGAGACCGCCGAGGTTTACGGCGGCAACGAGCTGGCGGCGATCTTCGCCAACCTGATCGAGCGCTCCGAAGCGATGACCCGGGCGGCCCTCGCCGCCCTGCCCGAGGGCCGCTACCGCTACGTCAACTATCTCGACAACGACGGCATCGACCTCGAGACCCCGATCCGCATCGAGGTCGAGGCCAACATCGCCGACGGCGCCGTCCATTTCGACTTCACCGGCTCCAGCCCGCAGGTGAAGGGGCCCTTGAACTGCGTCCCCTCGGGCACCCAGGCAGCCGCTTTCTACGCCGTCCGGGCGGTGACCGATCCCGAGATCCCGACCAACGGCGGCTGTTTCCGCCCGGTCTCGCTGACCCTGCCCGAGGGCAGCATCGTCAACCCGAAGGCGCCGGCCCCGGTCAACGCCCGCACCGCCACGATCAAGGCGATCACCAACTGCATCCTGGGCGCGCTCGCCCAGGCGGCACCGGACCGCATGCCGGCGATGAATTGCGGCGCCCTGCTGGTGCTCGCCTTCGGCGGCCAGCACGACGACGGCGAGTCTTTCATCGTCGGCGACCTGATCGCCGGCGGCTCCGGCGCCAGCGCCGGGCTCGACGGCGTCGACGTCATCGAAACGGATGCGAGCAACTGCATGAACCTGCCGGCCGAGGCGCTGGAGATGGAGGCGCCGATCCGCTTGCTGGCCTGCCGCTTGCGGCCCGATTCCGGCGGTCCCGGGCGCTATCGCGGCGGCCTCGGTGTGGTCCGCGAGTACGAGATCCTGACCGACGGCATCCGCCTCAGCCACCGGGGCGAGCGCCACACCCGGGCCGCCGACGGCCTGGCGGGTGGCGGCCCGGGCGCCATGGCCCACTCGGTGATCCTTCGCGCCGACGGGGCCGAAGAAGTCATCGCCTCGAAATGCGTCACCACGCTCAACCGCGGCGACCGACTGCTCGTCGAGACCGCCGGCGGCGGTGGCCACGGGCCCGCGGCCGAACGCGACCCGGCCGCCCGCGCCGCCGACGTGGCCGACGGCAAGGTCGGCGGCGCGGCCCAATAGCGCGACCAGGGCTGAGGCGTCAGACGCCCTCGATCGCCTCCAGGCCCGGGGTCAGGGTGCCGCGCTCGACCTGCTTCACCAGCTCCACCATGGTGGCGTTGGCGGGCGTCGGGACGCCGAGCTCGGCGCCGCGCTCGCAAACGAGGCCGTTCAGGAACTCGATCTCGGTGCGTCGGCCCTTGGCGACGTCCTGCGCCATCGACGGTCGGTGCGTGGCGGCGGAATTCGATTTCCGGGCGCGCTCCAACAGAAGCGCGTCGAGCTTGCCGTAGGCGGCCTCGTCGCCGCGGCCGGCGGCGGCCAGGAGCTCGGGCTCGATATGGTAGATCTCCTCCAGCACGTAGCCCTGCGCCAGCCCGACCAGGACGGCCTCGCCGGCGAGGCGGATGGCGAGGTGGCGGGCCGAGTCGTGCCGGTCGATGTCGCCGCCGGCCTGTGCCGTTACCGAATAGAGGCCGTTGCGGGTCGAATTGGCGACCAGCTTCGACCAGCGCTCGCCCCAGAGGTTGGCGGTCGTCTTGGCGCTGTCGGCGGTGCCGAGCATCTCCGCCACCGCCTCGATACGCGGCGTGATCCGGCCGTGCGCCTCGCCGACGCGAAAGACGATATGCTCCTCGCCGCCCAAGGGCACGTTGCGCCGGACTTGGCCGGGCGCGTGCAGCTCCACCGCGATCAGGCTGGCGATGCAGCCGACCGTCTTGCCCCAGCCGACCACCGAGGCGACCCGGTCCTCGTTGATGCCGTTCTGCAACGAGACGACGAAGCCGTCCGGTGCCAGGTGCGGGCGGATCAGCATCGTCGCCCATTCGGTGTCGTAGGACTTGGTGCAGACGAAGGCGATGTCGATCGGCCGCTCGCGCGACAGGCACTCCACCTCGGTCAGGTGCAGGGCACGGACGGGCGTGGTGAAGCACTCGGGCTCGCTGACGCCGGTGAGCGTGATCCCGTTCGCCTTCATCTCCTCGACATGCGCCGGCCAGGGGTCGATCAAAGTGACGTCGTAGCCGGCCCGCGACAGATAGCCGCCGACATGGCCGCCGACGGCGCCGACGGCGACGATGGCGATGCGCTTCTCCATGCTCTCCAAGGTCTCTCTCCTCTAATCGCTCAAACGGGGCGTTCGCCCTCGATGGTGATCCGGTGCATGACCCGGCGCTGGCCTTGGTAATCGTTGATCGGATTGTGCATGGCGCACCGGTTGTCCCAGAGCGCGATCGAGCCGACGCCCCAGGTGAAACGGCAGGTGAACTCAGGTTTCACGGCGTGGCTGCAGAGATAGTCGATCAAGGGCGCGCTCTCGGTCTCGGTCATGCCCTTGAAGGCGCGGCTGTGCAGCCGATTGAGGTAGAGCGCCCGGCGCCCGGTCTCGGGATGGGTGCGGACCACCGGGTGCTCGGCGTAGGTCTCTTCCGCCTTGTCCTCGTTCTGCCCGGCCATGGCCTGGAAGCCAAAGCGGGTCACCGGGTTGCGGCCCTTGAGGGAGGCGCTGTTTTGAAGGACGAGGCCCTCCAGCATCGCCTTCATGCCGGCCGACAGGGCCTCATAAGCCAGGTACATGTTGGCGAAGAGGGTATCGCCGCCGACCGGCGGCACCACCTTTGCCTGCAGGCAGGTGGCCTTGGGCGGCCGCTCCAGGTAGGTGGTGTCGGAATGCCAGCCGCCGCCGAAGTTCTCGGTCTCCTCCTCCATCTTGACGATCTCGATGACGTCGGGGTGGCCGTCGACGCCTTGGGCGAAGGGGTAGCGGTTGGGCGCGCCGAAGCGGGCCGCGAACTCGCGCTGCTCTCCGGGTGCCAGGTCTGCGCCGTGAAAAAAGACCACCAGGTGCTCCAGGAAGGCCTGGTGGATCTCGCCGAAAACCGCGTCCTCCAAGGGCGCCTTCAGGTCGACGCCGCCGATCTCGGCCCCGAGCGCGCCGGCGATCGGCCGCACCTCGATATGCCGGTATACCATCTCTCGAACCCTCTTACGCGATGCCTGGCGCCATTATAGCGGCGTCGCTCACCAAGGGGAGTGCTCGCGACCATTCAGTGGCAATATCACTTATGATATGATATCATATTTGATATGAGAATGGTGCTGGATACCGATGTCGTGGTGGCGGCAATGCGCAGTCCGCGAGGAGCATCGGCAGCCATATTGAGGGCTATTCGGGGTCGCCGCGTCACCATGCTGTTGAGTGTTCCCCTCGCCGTGGAGTATGAGGCCACTTGTCGTCGGGCAGAGCATCTGTTGGCCTCGGGTCTTGATGCGTTGCAGGTGAATATCTTTCTCGATGCCGTCATCGCGATGGCGGAACCGGTGGAGACTCATTACCTCTGGCGGCCACAATTGCACGACCCGGCTGACGAAATGGTCCTGGAGGCGGCCGTGAACGGTCGGGCTGACGCCTTGGCAACGTTCAATGCCAGGCACTTCGCTGACGCGCCATCGCGTTTTGGGATCGAGGTTCTGCTGCCGCGTGACGCGCTTTGGAGGATGGAAACATGACGGAAACCAAGACCTACAGTCTGCGCCTGCCCCGCTCGCTGAAGGAGGCGGTGGAGCGGCTGAGCAAGGAAGAGGGGACGAGCATTAACCAGTTCGTCGCCATGGCCGTGGCCGAGAAGGTCTCGGCGCTTCGGACTGCCAAGTACTTCCGGGAGCGGCAGCGCCGCGCCGACCTCGCAGCCTTCGACCGGCTGATGGATCGCCCCGGCGGCGAGCCCCCGCGCCCCGGCGACGAGGTCGGGGCGTAGCAGGATTTGCCTCAGCCCTTCCCGCGCCGGCGCGTCGCCCAGGTGGACTTAATAGAAGTCCGGCGGCTTGCCGGCGAGCCAGGCGACGAAGCGGGTGATCTCCGGGTGGGTGCGGAGTGCCTCGATGCTGGCGTAGCCGGTGGCGATCTCGCGGTCGGCCAGCGTCTTGTGGATCTTGCGGTGACAGATCGGGTGCAGGACCGCGACCTCGCGGCCGCCGTAGCGCTTGGGCACCAGGTGGTGCTTCTCGCGCCGGCGGCCGAGCGGCCGGCCGCAGAGCGGGCAGAGCTCTTCCACCAGGTCGGCCGACCTTACTGGATCGGCGAGAACGGCGCCGGCTTGACGATCTTGTTCTCCTGGTAGAGCACCATGTCCTGCACCTTCTTGCGGTATTCGCCCCAGCCGGGGTCGGCGTCACGAGCGGCGCGGCGCGCCTCCATGTCGCCCAGGTCCGCGTAGCCCCAGAGGTGGACCACCTGGTTCACCGGGCCGATGGTGGTGACGAAGAAGCCGATCAGATTGCCGAGATGGCGCCTCTGGATCGGCAGGCCCTCGGCCTCGAAGATCTCGAGATACCGGGGGACGCGGTTCGGCTTCAAAGTATAGGTGCGGTGGTCGACGATCATCGGCTCTCCTTCCTCGCCATGTGCTCCGCCGGGCCGCGGTTGGCCGCCGGACGCTTACCCCTGCTAGGATAGCGCGGCGGGGCGAGAAACGAAGAGGGAGAGCCGATGGCGGACGAGCGGGAACAATGGTTGCAGCGGGTCTACGGCGCCGAAAGCACGGACGAGCTGGCCCGGGCCTACGACGAATGGGCCGACAGCTACGATACCGACGTCATGGCCCTCGGCTATCTGAACCCGGCCGTGGTCAGCGCCATGATATCGCGCCACGTCGCACCCGAGAGCGGCGAGATCCTTGATGCCGGTGCCGGCACCGGGATCATCGGCGAGGTGCTGGCCGCCCTCGGCTACGGCCCCCTGGTCGCCATCGACCTCTCCGACGGCATGCTGGACGTGGCCCGGTCCAAGGGCGTCTATCACGCGCTCCACAACATGGAATTGGGCCAGCCGCTCGACTTCGCCGACGACCGCTTTGCAGCCGTCGTCGGCTCGGGCGTCTTCACCCTCGGCCATGCCCCGGCCACGGCCTACGACGAGCTCGTGCGCATCACCCGGCCGGGCGGCATGGTCTTCGTCGCGCTCAGCGACAAGGCACTGAACGAACTCGGCTTCGCCCGGAAGCAGGCGGCGCTGGAGGCAGACGGCCGCTGGCGCGTCGCCGATGTCACCCGGCCCTACGTGGTGATGCCCTACGGGCCCGAGTTCGCCCGCATGCCGGCCCGGGTCTTTGCGCTGGAGGTTCTTGCCTGAGGCCGACCTTGCGGGCATACCTGGAGCGGCGCCGAATTCAATCAGGAGAGAGACGACGATGGCCGAGTACAAAATCGCGCTGATCCCGGGTGACGGCATCGGCAAGGAAGTGTTGCCGGAGGCGATGCGCGTCGTCGAGGCGGCCGGCCGTCGGCACGGCTTCAGCTGCGCTTGCGAGGAGTTTTCGTGGAGTTGCGAGACCTATCTCGAGAGCGGCCGGATGATGCCGGAGGACGGCCTGGAGCAACTCGCCGCCTTCGACGCGATCTTCCTCGGCGCCGTCGGCTATCCGGGCGTGCCCGACCACGTCTCGCTCTGGGGCCTCTTGATCCCGATCCGCCGCGCCTTCCGGCAGTACGTCAATCTGCGCCCGCTGAAGCTCTTCCCCGGCGTTACAACGCCGCTCGCCGGCCGCGAGGCGGGGGAGATCGACTTCTACGTCGTGCGCGAGAACAACGAGGGCGAATACTCCGAGATGGGCGGGCGGATCTACGCCGACAGCGAGCAGGAGATGGTGATCCAGGAATCGGTCTTCACCCGCCAGGGGGTCGACCGCATCCTGCACTACGCCTTCCAGTTGGCGCGGACTCGCGAGAAGAAGAAGGTGACCTCGGCCACCAAGTCGAACGGCATCATCCACACCATGCCCTATTGGGACGAGCGCTTCCGCGCCGTCGCCGCCGAGTACCCCGACGTCGAGACCGACCAGTTCCACATCGACATCCTGAGCGCCCATTTCGTGCAGCACCCCGACTGGTTCGACGTCGTCGTCGGCAGCAACCTCTTCGGCGACATCCTCTCCGACCTCGGCGCCGCCGTGGTCGGCGGCATGGGCCTGGCGCCGGCGGCCAACATCAACCCCGACCGCGGCCAGCCCTCGATGTTCGAATCGGTGCACGGCTCCGCTCCCGACATCGCCGGCCGCGGCGTCGCCAACCCGATCGCCCAGATCTGGACCGGGGCGATGATGCTGGAGCATCTGGGCGAGAAGACGGCCGCCGACGAGATCGAGGCGGCGATCGCCCGCGTGCTAGCCGAGGGTACGGTCCGGACCGCCGATCTCGGCGGCCAGGCCAGCACCGAGGAGATGGGCAAGACCGTGGCCCAGGCCCTCGACGCCTGAGCCGCCACCGACGGTCGTCGCCGACTTCAGCGAATCTTAATGCGCCGCGGGCTAGCTTGGCGGCAGCGGGGGAGACCGCGCCCGTTGCCGGGCGCGAGGATACCCGGGGGATGTCGAGGGTGACCCATGGCGGCAGCGAAGAAAGACGCGTTCGAGCGCTATCGAGTGCGCGTCAAAGGCACCAACATCAGCGAGCAGACCCTGCTCGCCACCGACTATCTCAATCACTTCAATGAGATCGTCATGCTGATGGAGATGGTGCCCGACATCCCCGAATGCTTCGAGGACGCCCGGGAATGGGCGCCGAAGAGCTATCCGCAGCACTTCATCGACAGCGGCTTCACCGACGGCGAGCTCGCGGTCGAGGCCTATCAGCACGTGCCGGCCTGCTATCGCCGGCCCTTCGACGATACCGTGGAGACCATGAACGGCCTGGTCTCGGCCACGCTCGAACGGATCGAAAGCAGCATCGCCAGCGGCGACGAGGCCGCGACTCGATCGACCGTCGACGCCTTCAGCACCGACATGCACAAGCTGATCGAGACCGCCAGCGCCATCATCAACGGCCGCGCCGGCAGCCTGGAGCAAGACCAGATCGACAGCCTGCTCGACGGCTGAGCCGGCGCCGCCCTGCGGCTGCCCGCCGCGATGGTTCCAGGAGAATTCGAAACCCCCTAGACTCGGGGGCTCGGTTCTGCACCGCTTCGAGGAGGCCGCCTTGCCCTTACAGCCCTCAGTCACCGGCGCCCGTTACATGGTTTCGGCCGGACACCACCTGGCCGCCGAGGCCGGCTTCCAGATCCTCGAGGCCGGCGGCAACGCGATCGATGCCGGCGTCGCCGCCGGCCTGGCGCTCGGCGTCCTGCACAGCGATCAGGTGCAGGTCTCGGGCGTGGCGCCGATCCTGCTGCACCTCGCCGAAAGTGGCGAGGATCTGGTCATCAGCGGCCTCGGCTGTTGGCCGGCGGCCACGAAGCCTGAGTATTTCTTCCAAGACTGCGAGGGCAGCATCCCCTTGGGGTTGCGACGCACGGTGGTACCGGCGGCACCCGACGCCTGGATCCTGGCGCTCCGGCGCTTCGGCACCATGTCCTTCGCCGAGGTCGCTTCGGCGGCGATCCGCTATGCCCGCGACGGCTTCACCATGCATACCCACATGGCCTCCTTCATCGAGACCTACGAGGAGAACTACCGGAAGTGGGACACCAACCGGGCGATCTACCTGCCCCGGGGCCGGCCACCGCGCGAGGGCGAGCTGTTCGTGCAAAGCGATCTCGCGACCTCGCTGCAGTTCATGGCCGATGAGGAGAAGGCGGCCGCCGGCGCCGGCCGTGAGGCCGGTCTGATGGCGGCCAGGGACGCCTTCTACAAGGGCGACCTCGCCGCCGCCATGGTCGCCTATCACGCCCAGAACGACGGCTGGCTCAGCGCCGAGGACCTGGCCGGCTACGCCAGCGAGATCGAAGCGCCGGTGCGGTTGCGCTTCCGCGGCATCGAGGTCTTGAGCTGCGGGCCCTGGTGCCAGGGTCCGACGCTGCTGATGGCCCTGGCCCTGCTCGACGGCTACAACCTCGCCGGCCTTCGACACAACTCCGCCGACTATATTCACATCGTCACCGAGGCGATGAAGCTCGCCTTCGCCGACCGCGAGCGTTATTTCGGCGATCCCCGCTTCGTCGAGGTGCCGCTCGAGGCCCTGATCGACCCGGGCTACGCCGCCGGACGGCGAGAGCTGATCCGGCGCGAGACGGCCTGGCCCGAAATGGCGCCGGCGGGCGACGCCGGCGGAGCCGCCTGGCCGGCAGCCCCCTTGCCGGCACCCGCCGCCGACACGCCGGCGCTCTCGGCCGATACCTCCTATGTCGCCGTGGTCGACGCCGCCGGCAATGCCTTCTCGGCGACGCCGAGCGACGTCTCTTTCGAGAGCCCGGTGATCCCCGGGCTCGGCTTCTGTCCCTCGGCCCGGGGCTCGCAGTCCTTTGCCATCGCGAGCCATGCCTCGGCGGTGGCGCCCGGCAAGCGGCCGCGACTGACGCCCAATCCGGCGCTGGCGCGCGCCGAGGGGCGCTTCGTCATGCCTTTCGGCACCCCCGGCGGCGACGTCCAGACCCAGGCGATGCTGCAAGTCCTGCTCAACATCGAGGTCTTCGGCATGAACGTGCAGGAGGCGGTCGAGGCGCCACGATTCGCCAGCCACAGCTTCCCCGGTTCGTTCGAGCCGCACCCCTACTATCCGGGACGGCTCGAGGTCGAGAGCCGGATTGCCCGCCAGACCACCGATGCGCTGGCACGGCGCGGCCACGATGTCGCCCGCTTGGAGGACTTCTCGCCCAAGACGGCCGGCGTCTGCCTGGTCCGGGCCGACTGGGAAAGCGGCATTCTCTGGGGCGCGGCCGACCCGCGGCGCCCGGCCCGCGCCGTCGGCTGGTAGGATCCGTCCGCTCATCCGGCCCCGGCGGCGCCGCGAGCCCGCCTGACACAACGAATTCTTTACCATTGTCGGGCAAAGTCGCGGTCGGATCCACGCAACCATCACGCCAATTGCAACGGCCGGACAAATGAGCAGTCTTCAAGGTCTCGTCGACCTCGCCAGCGAAACCTCGAGTGAAAAGCGCCGCGAGCTTCTGGAACAGGTCGCCGGTCTCTTTCTCGACCAGCCGGGGGAGATGAACCAGAACGAGGTCGGCCTCGTCGACGACATCCTGACCCGCGTCGCCCACGACGTCGAGATGAAGGTGCGCCAACAGCTCTCCGAGCGATTCGCCGACGTCAAGAACGCGCCCCAGAACATCGTCAAGATGCTGGCCAACGACGATATCGCGGTGGCCGGCCCGATCCTGCTGCGCTCCAGCGTGCTGAAGGACCGCGACCTGATCGACATCATCCGCGAGAAGGGCCAGGAGCACATGCTGGCGGTCTCGCAACGCGACGGCATCGGCGAAGGCGTCACCGATGTCCTGGTCGAAGAAGGCAACGAGGACGTCCTGGTCAGCCTCGCCGGCAACGAGGGCGCCAGCTTCTCGCGCGACGGCATGGAGACGCTGGTCGCCAAGTCCGAGACCATCGAGGCCCTGCAGGCGCCGCTCGTGCAGCGCGGCGATCTGCCGCCGGACTTGATGCACGACATGTTCTGGTGGGTCTCCTCGACCCTCAAAGAATACATCATGACCGAGGCCGAGATGGACGAGGCCGTGGTCGACGAGATGCTCGCGGAGACGAGGGACAGTTTGGTCCGCGAGTTCGAGGACGGTGACGTCAAGATGAAGCGGGCCTTCAGAAAGGTCCTCAAGTTGGAGCGTCAGCAGGGGATCAACGAGGACTTCCTGATCCAGACCCTGCGGCAAGGCGAGAAAGAGGAGTTCACCGTCGCCTTCTCGCGCCTGGCCGAGGTCGACATCCCGACGGTGCAACGCATCCTCGCCGATCCCAGCCGGGAGGGCGTGGCGGTCGCCTGCAAGGCGAGCGATTTCTCTCTCAACACCTTCTCCTCCATCGTCCTCCTGACCGAACAGGGCGGCAAGACGCGCAAGGGCTCGGAAGTGGCCGAGCTCTTGGACCTCTACAACAAGGTGCCCAAGGCTACGGCGCAACGAGCCATGCGATTCTGGAAGGTTCGCAAGAAGGCGGCGGCGCCATCACCGGCCGAGCCGGCGGCGATGGAAGGCGAGGTGCCCACCGCCGTCTCCGCCTGAGCGGCATCGGTTGCACCCTCCCGGACGAGCTTTGGCTACGCAATCGCCCGATTGCCCCGCCTCTGTCGGCGCGTCGCCAGCGCGATTCAGCCACGCACCGCGATCGCGGCCAACAGCGCGACGACGCCGGCGATCGCGTAGAGGACGACCACGGCGGTGCCGATGAACAGCATGTTGGAGGCGGTCCGGACCGGGTGCATCGTGCGGTCCTTGGCACGCCGGTCGGGGTTGCGGCGGTCGGCGCCGGCCACCAGGGTCATGAACACCCTCAGGGGGCCGAGCGGCAACGTGACCCGGATGTCGATCAGGTGCTTTCGCCAGGGCCGCTTGTCGCCGACGGCGGTACGAACCGCATCGAGCTGGACCTCGGAAAGGGTCTCCCGCACCGCGGTGGGAATTCGCGACACGACGTCGTCGATCAGGAGCTCGTCGCGCCCTGCCTCTTTCGCCGACATGACGTGTTGCCGCCCCCTTGTGATCTCGATGATGGCGCCCTCGATCATTCTGCCAGTCGAAGCAAGGACTGACAACGACGACCGGTTTCGGGTCCCAGCGCGGAGCGGGCCGCCTTGGCCGCGCGCCTTGCGGCTTTGTGCCCGGCTTACGAGAGGGTAGTCTGATGCTCGGAGTGCTCGATGATTCGACAGGCTCGACGGTTATGTCGAGCGATGCTTCAGCGGGGATGGAGCGAGCGCCGTCGCACCGTCTCCAAGAGGGGGAGGCGGTGAGCATGGTCCAACAGCACGCCGACGCGGAGAGGACCGAACGACTGGCCGAGGTCGTCGGCCTCGCGGAAGGCCGCCTGGACGGCGAGGAACTGTCCCAGTTCCTGCGTTTCGTCGATGTCTTCTACGCCCGCGTCCAGCCCGAGGATCTGGCGGTCTTCTCGGACGAGAACCTCTATGGCGCGGCGCTGGCGATATGGAAACTGGGCGCCACCCGCCGGCCCGGCGAGCCGCGCATCAGGGCCTACAATCCCCGGGTCGACGAGCATGGTTGGACCTCGTCGCACACCATCATCGAGGTGATCAACGACGACATGCCCTTCATCGTCGATTCGGTGCTCGGCTGTCTCGACCGGATGGGCTTGCAGGTCCACCTCTTCATTCATCCCATCGTCCGGGTGCGGCGAGACGAGGACGGACGGCGGACCGACATGCCGGAACACTCGGAGGGCGACGGGACGCTCGCCGAGTCCGCCTTGCACATCGAGATTAGCGAGCATTCCGACCTCGAGGTGTTGGGCCAGATCGAGCAACGCCTCGAAGCGGTGATCGACGACGTTCGCGCCGCGGTCGACGACTGGCACCTGATCCTCGGGCAGCTGGACGAAGCCATCGCCGACCTCGAGAAGCCGCTGCCGGTGGAGCAAGAGGAGGTCGACGAGGTACGCGCTTTCCTCGAGTGGATGCGCGACAACCATTTCACCTTCCTGGGCATGCGCGAGTACGTCTACGAGCAAGGCAAGGGCAAGGCCAAGGCCAAGGCGGCACTGCGGATCGTCGAGGGTTCGGGACGCGGCATCCTGCGCCGGCCCGAGCGTCAAGTGCTGACCGGCACGGTCGGCGCCGACGGGCTGACGCCGATGGTGGAGGAGTTCTTCAACCGCCCCGAGTTGATGCTGATCACCAAGACCAGCGTCCGCGGCACCGTCCATCGGGCCGTGCACATGGACTACATCGGCGTCAAGCGGTTCGACGCCAAAGGCCAGCTGGTCGGCGAGCGCCGTTTCGTCGGCCTCTTCACCTCCTCGGCCTATAGCCGCACGCCGCGCGATATCCCGCTGCTGCGGCGCCGGATCGGCCAGGTGCTGGCGATGGCGGGGATGGCGCCCTTCAGCCATGACGGCAAGGCCCTGACCCACATCCTCGACACCTACCCCAGGGACGAGCTGTTTCAGATCGACCTGCAGACCCTGCACGACATCTCGATCGGCATCCTGGGCCTGCAAGAGCGCCCGCAGATCCGGATGTTTGCGCGCCGCGACACCTTCGAGCGCTACTTCTCGTGCATCGTCTTCGTGCCGCGCCAGCGGATGAGCACCGGCCTGCGCCGGCGTTTCACCGACATCCTGGTCGAAGCCTTCAACGGGCGGCTCTCCAACTTTTCGACCCAAATCAGCGATTCACCGCTGGCACGCCTGCTTTTCATCATCGGCACCGACCCCGGGGCGGCACCGGCCGAGGTGGACTATCGCCAGATCGAGCGGCGCCTGGTCGCCGCCGCCCGGACCTGGAGCGACGACCTCTACGACGCCCTGGTCGAGCATCTGGGCGAGGAACGCGGCAATCTGCTGGTGCGCAAATACGCCGACGCGTTTTCTGCCGCCTACGCCGAATCCTTCAACGCCGAGCGGGCGCTGGGCGATATCGACCACTTGGAATCGCTGCTCGACGGCAACGAGGTCGGCCTCAACTTCTATCGGGTGATCGAGGACCCCGAGCACATGGTCCGCTTCAAGTTCTATTGCCCGGACCAGGCGGTGCCGCTCTCCGACTGCTTGCCGATGCTGGAGAACATGGGCCTCAAGGTGATCGGCGAGACCCCGTTCCAAATCCGGCTCGAGAGCGGCCAGATGATCTGGATCCACGACTTCTCGATGGAGGAGCCGGGCGGTGCCGCCCTGGACCTCTCCAGCCTGAAGCCGAAACTGGAAAGCGCCTTCTACCGTGTCTGGCGCGGCGAGCTCGAGAACGACGGCTTCAACCGGCTGGTCCTGGTGGCCTCGCTGGCATGGCGCGAGGTCGCCGTGATCCGGGCCTTTTGCAAATACCTGCGCCAGACCGGCAGCGCCTTCAGTCAGGCCTACATGGAGACGGCGCTGGCCAACAATCCGGATATCGTCCGGCTTCTGGTAGCGCTCTTCCACTGCCGCTTCGACCCCGACCACGGCGGCGACCGTGAGGCCCGGGGCGCGGCGCTGGTGACCGAGATCGAGACCGCGCTGGAGGCGGTGCAGAGCCTGGACGAGGACCGGATTCTGAGGCGCTACCTGAACCTGCTGACATCCTCGCTCAGGACCAATTTCTTCCAGCTCGGCGACGACGGCGAAGCCAAGCCCTATATCTCCTTCAAGTTCGACAGCCAGACGGTGGCCGAGCTGCCGCTGCCCCGGCCCTTCCGCGAGATCTTCGTCTATTCGCCCCGGGTCGAGGCGGTGCACCTGCGGGGCGGCAAGGTGGCCCGCGGCGGCCTGCGCTGGTCGGACCGGCGCGAGGATTTCCGCACCGAGGTGCTAGGCCTGATGAAGGCGCAGATGGTGAAGAACGCGGTCATTGTGCCGGTCGGCTCGAAGGGCGGCTTCTTTCCCAAACAGCTGCCGGCCGGCGGGGACCGCGAGGCGGTGCAGGCCGAGGTCGTGGCCAGCTACCAGACCTTCATCCGCGGCATGCTCGACATCACCGACAACCTGAAGGCAGGCGAGGTGGTCGCACCGCCGCGCGTCGTCCGCTACGACGAGGACGACCCCTACCTGGTGGTCGCCGCCGACAAGGGCACCGCGACCTTCTCCGACATCGCCAACGACATCTCGCTCGACTACGGCTTCTGGCTCGGCGACGCCTTCGCTTCCGGCGGCCGCACCGGCTACGACCACAAGGCGATGGCGATCACCGCGCGCGGCGCCTGGGAGTCGGTCAAGCGCCACTTTCGCGAGCTCGGCCACGATACCCAGGCCGAGGATTTCACCGTGGTCGGCATCGGCGACATGTCGGGCGACGTCTTCGGCAACGGCATGCTGTTGTCCGAGCACATCCGCCTCCTCGCCGCCTTCGACCACCGCCACGTCTTCATCGATCCCGAGCCCGACGCCGAGAAGAGCTACGCCGAACGCAAGCGGCTCTTCGAGCTGCCGCGAAGCTCGTGGGCGGACTATGACGAGAAGCTGATCTCGAAGGGCGGTGGGGTCTTCGACCGCCAAGCCAAGTCGGTCACGCTGACGCCCGAGATCAAGGCGCTGACCGGGCTGGGCGACGCCGCCGTGACGCCGGCCGAGCTGATCCACGCGCTGCTCAAGGCCGAGGTCGACCTGTTGTGGTTCGGCGGCATCGGCACCTACGTCAAGGCCAGCGACGAGAGCCACGACGAGGCCGGTGACCGGGCCAACGACGGGCTGCGCGTCGACGGTGCCGAGCTCCGCTGCAAGGTCGTCGGCGAGGGCGGCAACCTCGGTTGCACGCAGCTCGGCCGGATCGAGTTCGCGCACGCGGGTGGGCGCATCAACTCCGACGCCATCGACAACTCGGGCGGCGTCGACAGCTCCGACCACGAGGTCAACATCAAAGTCCTGCTCGGCGCCGTGGTCGACGACGGTGAGATGACCGAAAAGCAGCGCAACCGGCTCTTGGCGCAGATGACGGACGAGGTCGGCGAGCTGGTGCTGCGCAACAACTATCTCCAGACCCAGGCGCTCAGCATGCTGGAGAGCCGCTCGGCCTCGCTTCTGGAGCAGCAGGTCCGCTACATGCGGGCACTGGAGCGGGCCGGTCAGCTGGACCCGGCGATCGAGTTCCTGCCCGACGAGGAAATCCTAGAGGCACGGCGGAACGACTCCCGTGGCCTCGCCCGGCCGGAACTCGCTGTCCTGCTCGCCTACGCCAAGATGGTGCTCTACGAGGACTTCCTCGAAAGCGACCTGACCGATTCCGAATACCTGGTGAACGACGTCATCGCCTACTTCCCGGGGCCCCTCAGGAAGAAGCACAAGAGCGCCGTCCTCTCGCATCAGCTGCGCAAGGAGATACTGGCGACCTTGATGGCGAACTCGGTCGTCAACCGGACCGGCATCACCTTCGTCCACGACGTCATGGAGGAGACCGGCGAATCGGCCGAGGCGGTGGCCCGGGCCTATGCCGCCTCGCGCGACGCCTTCGGCCTGGCCGAGGTCTGGGACCGGATCGAGGCGCTCGACAACCGGGTGCCGGCGGCGCTGCAGTCGGAGATGCTGGTGGCGGTGGCAGACCTGGTGCGCCACGGCACGCTCTGGCTCCTGCGCAACCGGCCGCAGCCGATCCGGATCGCCGAGCAGATCGCCGCCTTCCAGCCCGGCATCCAGGCCCTGGCGACCGCCCTCGACGGCATCGCCGGCGAGTCCGAGCGCCGGCACGTCAAGGACAGGGCGGCGGCCTACGTCACCCGCGGCGCCGACGAGGAGCTGGCGACGCGCGTCGCCGGCTTGGAGCTGATGGTCGCCGCCCTCGATATCGTCGAGGCGGCACGGGGCACCAACCGTCCGGTCGAGGAGGTGGGGCGGATCTATTTCCTGCTCGGCGCGGAGCTCGGCCTCGATTGGCTGCGCCATCAGGCCGAGGGCCTAGAGCCGGCGGACTATTGGGAGCGGACCGCGATCGCCTCCATCGTCGACGATCTCTACGGCCAGCAGCGCACGCTGACCGCCAAGGTGCTGACCGGTGCCGACGGCCAGGACGGACCGCTCGCGGTGAAAAGCTGGAGCGAGGCCAACGCCGCCTCGGTGGCCCGCAGCCGCGATCTGGTGGAAGATTTCCGGCAGTCGGGCGGCCTCGACATCGCCAAGCTGGCGCTGGCCAACCGCCTGGTCCGGCGGATGATCGCGGGCTGACGCGTTGTCCGCGCCCCCGGCCGAGGTAGGGGCCACGGTCTCCGGCCTCGGACGCTTCAGTTGGGCCTTGTTCGACTGGGCCAACCAGCCCTTCTTCACCCTCGTCACCACTTTCATCTTCGCCCCCTACTTCGCTGCCGTCGTGGTCGGCGACGCGACGCTCGGGCAGGCGCAATGGGGCTATGCGCAGGGCGTGGCCGGGGTCCTGATCGCTGTTCTGAGCCCCATATTCGGCGCCGTGGCCGACGCGCACGGCCCCCGCAAGCCCTGGATCTTGGTCTTCCAGGCGCTTTGCGTGGTGGCCTCGGCCGGGCTCTGGCTGGCGGTGCCGGGATCGTCGGCGGTGGTCCTGCCGACTTTGGGCCTGATCGTGGTGGCGACCGTGGCGGCCGAGTTCTCGATCGTCTTCAACAACGCCATGATGCCGAGCCTGGTGCCCGAAGCGCGCCTCGGCCGGCTCTCGGGCCAGGCCTGGGCGCTCGGCTACGTCGGCGGCCTGGCCGCGCTCTTCCTGGTGCTGTTCGCCTTCGCCCTGCCGGAGACGCCATTGCTCGGCCTCGACAAGGCGGCGCACGAGCACGACCGCATCGTCGGCCCCTTGACGGCGATTTGGATCGCCGTCTTCGTCGCACCGCTTTTCCTCTTCACGCCGGACGCGCCCCGACGCGGGACGCCGCTCGGTGCCGCGGTGGCGGGCGGCCTGAGGCAGCTCGGCCGGACGATGGCCCAGGCGCGACGCTATCGGAACCTCGCCCTCTTCTTGATCGCGCGGATGTTCTATATCGACGGCCTCAGCGCCATCTTCGCCTTCGGCGGCATCTACGCCGCCGGCAGCTTCGGCTGGGGCATCGAGAGCCTGGGCGTCTTCGGCATCATCCTCTCCGTCTTCGCCGCCGTCGGTGCCTTCGCCGGCGGCTGGCTCGACGATCGCCTGGGCTCGAGAAGAACTGCGTTGATCGCCGTCGTCGGCCTGGTCGTCGCCACCCTCGGCGTGGTCTCGGTCTCGGTCGAGCCATCGCCCGCGGGCGGCGCCCGCCACAGCGTCTTCTTCCTCTTCAGCTACGACTGGCCGGCGGGCGAGAGCGCGCTCTTCGCCAGTCTGGCGGAAAAGGTCTTCCTCGGCTTCGGCATCCTGATCGGCATCTTCGGCGGGCCCTTGCAGGCCGCGAGCCGAACCATGCTCTCGCGCCTGGCGCCGCCCGAGATGGTGGCCGAGTTCTATGGCCTCTATGCGCTTTCAGGCAAGGCGACGGCCTTCCTCGCCCCCTTCATCGTCGCCGGGATGACCCAGGCCTTCGACAGCCAGCGCGCTGGCGTCGCCTCCATCGTGGTCTTCCTGGGCCTCGGCTTCGTACTGCTGTTGGGCGTCCGAGAGGAGCGGGCCCAAGCCCTCGACTGAGATAACTTGTCGGGCGTGGAAGTCGCTCTCGACCGTTCTTGACCACCCCGCGTCGCGGGGACAATTACGCGCTCCAATCCCTGATGGAGAACAGTCGAGCGAGCGACGCACGAGATGTCCTTGCTCAAGTCATCCTCGCAGCCGGCGGTGCCGTCGGCCGCCGCCGGCGACCTGATCGCCAACCTGGAGCGGCACGCGCGACATGCCAGAGGCGCCCACGTGGCGTAGACCGAGTTCAAAGTTAGGAAATCGTTATATTTGCGCCATCGGCGCGTGATCAAAACCCTATCTGGTGGTGACCGCCACGGCCGCCTGCCTTGTGGCGGCGTCTGGCACCCCAAATGAGGAGGTAACGGAAATGACCAAAACGGTGATGAGAATGGCCTTTGCTACGGCCGCAATCTTCCTGCCTGGTTCGCAAGCCTATGCGGGACCGGTGAAGCTGAGCGACGCGCAGTTGGACGCGGTCGCGGCGGGAGGCGCACCATCGCCTACCGGCTTCGTTTGCCCGGTCATCGGCACCGAGGCCGTGCTGCATGCCAAGAATGGCATCGAAATCAACGGCGCCTATTCGATCATTGGCCCGGACGTCAAGGTGCCCGTTGACGCAACCAACGGCAACGGTTCAGGCAGTCCGGCGGGAAGCTATGCCTCGCCCGGCGACAGCGACTACACCGCAATCTGGAACACCAGCGGGTAACGATTCAGCCGGGAACGGCTATCCGAGCCGAAAAGGCTCGGCTCTAGCGTGATCGTGTTGTTGCGGGCGCGCCGTATCGCCAACCGGACTGGATGGCGCGCCCGTGACGCATGGCACTCTCCAGAATAGGACCATCAATGGGTAGGTTCCGGACACTCGGTGTTCTTGCGTCTTTTTCGCTCTGGTTGGCACCGGTTCCCGCTCTATCCGGCGAAACCGTCGCGCCGACGGCGGATGCGGTCTCGGCGGTTCGGTCCTTGACGGAGCTTCGGCAACACAACGTCGTACTGCAACAGTGGGAGCTGAGCTGCGCTGCCGCTGCTCTGGCAACAATCCTGCGTTACCAGTACGGCATGCCGGTGACCGAACGCTCTGTCGCGCTCGGCCTGATCGATCGAACGGACTATATCGAGAATCCCGACTTGGTACGGATTCGTCAGGGTTTCTCTCTGCTCGATCTCAAGCGTTACGTTGACGGTCTGGGCTACGAAGGGGTCGGGTTGGGACAGCTTACCTTTTCCGACCTCTTGGCACATGCGCCGATCATCGTGCCGGTGTCTTATCAAGGCTTTCCCCATTTCGCGGTCTTCCGCGGCGCGACCTCGCGTGAAGTGCTGTTGGCCGATCCGGCGTTCGGCAACGTTGCGATGTCGGTCGGGAAATTCATGGATGGTTGGATCCAGTACAAGGACTTGCAGCGGGTCGGCTTCGTCGTGACGAAATCGGGAGAGCTGATGCCGCCTGGCCGGTTGTCGGCTCGAGCGATGGACTTCGTCGTGCTGCGGCGGCAATAGAGGGGGCTCCTGAGACATAGCAATGGAAGTGATGCGTTCGAGGATTGGCTTGGTCGTCATCGGGCTAATGCTCATTTCCGAAACCACCTG
Organism: Alphaproteobacteria bacterium; assembly: GCA_030746295.1. The sequence continues at coordinate 47,432 of JASLMY010000010.1, forward strand.
GGCGCAGGACGCGCGTGACGCGGTGTTGGAGCGTCAACTCCGCGAACGTGACAAGGTCATCCTCGAACTCCTGCACCGCGTCGAGGTCCTTGAAAAGCGGTTCGGCGTGCAGCGTCTTTCGGATCAGGGCGGTGACACACCGAAATTGGATGTCGAGGAAGACACCGCTCAGGCGCCCGGCACGGTCACCGTCGACGCGAGAGCGGCTG
>JASLMY010000110.1 GCA_030746295.1 Alphaproteobacteria bacterium
GCCGCCACGCGTTGGGCATCTTGCCGGTCTACAAGCGGGTCGATACTTGCGCCGCCGAATTCGAAAGCGAGACGCCTTATCTCTATGCCGCCTACGAGGGCGGCGAGGCGGCGGTCGAGTGCGAGGCCCGGCCGACGGCGCGGGACAAGGTGATCATCCTCGGTGGCGGTCCGAACCGGATCGGCCAGGGCATCGAGTTCGACTACTGCTGCGTCCACGCCGCGCTGGCGCTGGCCGAGGCGGGCCTCGAGACGATCATGATCAACTGCAACCCGGAAACCGTCTCGACCGACTACGACACTTCGGACCGGCTCTATTTCGAGCCGTTGACGGCCGAGGACGTGTTGGAGATCGTCCGTGTCGAGCAGAGCTGCGGCACGCTCCGGGGCGTTATCGTGCAGTTCGGCGGGCAGACGCCCTTGAAGCTCGCCAAGGCATTGGAAGCGGCGGAGGTGCCGATCCTCGGCACCACGCCCGATGCCATCGATCTCGCCGAGGACCGGCAACGCTTTCAGCAGCTCTTGCACCAGCTCGCCTTGAGGCAGCCGCCGAACGGTATCGCTATCAGTTTGGACCAGGCCCAGAGGGAGGCCGAGCGGATCGGCTACCCGCTGGTGGTTCGGCCGTCCTACGTCCTGGGCGGCCGGGCGATGGAGATCGTCCGCGATGCCGAGCAGCTGGAACGCTACATGGCGAAGGCGGTTGCGGTCTCGGGCGAGAGCCCGGTGCTGATCGACAGCTACCTGCAGGAGGCGATCGAGGTCGACGTCGACGCGCTCGCCGACGGCGAGCAGGTCGTGGTCGCCGGGGTGATGGAGCACATCGAGGAGGCCGGCATCCATTCCGGCGACTCGGCCTGCGCCTTGCCGCCCTACTCGCTGTCGCCACAGACCGTGGAAGAGATCCGACGGCAGACCGAGGCGCTGGCCCGCGCCCTCGACGTGGTCGGGCTGATGAACGTCCAATTCGCGGTCAAGGACGACGAGATCTACATCCTCGAGGTCAACCCGCGAGCCAGCCGGACCGTGCCCTTCGTCGCCAAGGCGGTCGGCCACCCGGTCGCCAAGATCGCGGCCCGCGTCATGGCCGGAGAACGGCTGGCCGACTTCGACCTGGTGATCGAGAGCCACGACCACGTCGCGGTCAAGGAGGCAGTCTTTCCCTTCGCCCGTTTTCCCGGCGTCGACATCCTCTTGGGCCCGGAGATGAAGTCGACCGGCGAGGTCATGGGCCTCGACCGCAGCTTCGATGCCGCCTTCGCCAAATCACAGCTCGCCGCCGGTGTCGATCTGCCGCAGCAGGGCACGGCCTTCTTCTCGGTCAAGGACAAGGACAAGCCCACGGTCGAGGCGCTGGCCCGGACCCTGGTCGAGCTCGGTTTTCGGATCGTCGCCACCGGCGGCACGGCGGGGCATCTGGAGGCGGCCGGCATCGCCGTCGACAGAATCAACAAGGTGCTCGAGGGCCGTCCCCACATCGTCGATGCGATCGCCAACGGCGAAGTCGACCTGATGTTCAACACCACCGAGGGGCCGCAGGCGATTCGCGACAGCTTCACGCTCCGGCGCGCAGCGCTCTTGAACGCGATCCCCTACTACACGACGATTGCCGGCGCGCGCGCCTCGATTCAAGCTATCGTGAGCCTGAAACGTGGAAATCTTGAAGTCGCGCCGCTACAGTCTTACTTCTAATTCTTGCTGAACGGTCACGGCCGGGCAGGGGTCTCTATGACTGCCGCAGTCCGGGTCATGCCGATAGGGCGCGGTCGCGGCCCATGGGCAGAGGAACGGGAAATTCCATGCAAAAAGCCCCGATGACGGCTGAGGGTTTCACCCAGCTCGAGGAGGAGCTCAGGCGTCTCAAGACCGAGGAGCGTCCGGCGATCCGGCAGGCGCTGGAAGAAGCGCGTGCCCATGGCGACATCTCCGAGAACGCCGAATACCATGCCGCCAAGGAGCGCCAGGCCTTCGTCGAGAGCCGGGTCGCCGAGCTGGAGGATACGATCAGCCGGGCCCAGGTGATCGAGCCTTCGACGCTGTCGGGCAAGACGGTCAAGTTCGGCGCCACGGTGACCTTGATCGACGAGGACATCGATACCGAGGTCAAGTTCCAGATCGTCGGCGAGAACGAAGGCGACATCAAGAAGCATCGGCTCTCGATCACCTCGCCGCTGGCGCGGGCGCTGATCGGCAAGGAAGTCGGCGACGAGGTCGAGGTCGCCACGCCGGGCGGCCACAAGGTCTACGAGCTCACCAAGATCAAATACGTCTGAAGCGGTCGCGTCACGCTCGCTCGGTGCCGGCCGCGTCCAGCGGCACGCCGGGAAGCGACTTGGAGCGGCGCAGCACCGGCGCGGTCTTGACGCTGGCGACGTTGGTCGCCGGAGTCAGCTCGCTGGTCAAAAAAGCCTGCCAACGGTCCCAGTCGGGGGCGACGATCTTGAGGATGAAGTCGGCCTCGCCGGTCAGCATGTGGCACTCGCGGACCATCGGCCAGCTCGCGACCAACGTCTCGAAGGTCTCGAGGTCGGCCTCGGCCTGGCTGTGCAGGCCGACGAGGGCGAAGACGGTGAGACCATAGCCGAGCGCCTCGCCGGCGAGCTCGGCATGATAACCACGGATGTACCCGTCGCGCTCAAGGGCGCGGACCCGTCGCAGGCACGGCGGTGCTGAGATGCCGACGCGGCGGGCCAGCTCGACGTTGGTGATGCGGCCGTCGTTCTGCAGCTCGTTCAGGATCCGAAGGTCGATGTCGTCGAGCTTGACGCGTTGCATGAAAATGGCCTTCCGTCGCCGTCTTGCGCAATAATATTACCGAACGGCGCGGGCGCAAGCGGCTTGTCTCCCGACCCGAGCGCGGTCATGGTCGCGCCTGAGATGCGTGTCGAAGTCGAGCCGTTCGAGGCGGCCCGTTGCTGGGCTCTCAGTCCGGGCCATGCCGGGATGGAGAACCAGTGCCTCGGCTTGGCGGAGCGTCTGGGCCTGCCGACGCGGCGGCTCAGGCTCTACCCCCGGGCACCTTGGACCTGGTTGCCGCCGGGCTGCTGGCCCGCGCCGGCGCGGGCACTGGCACCGGAAAGCGACACCATTCGGCCGCCCTGGCCGGAGCTGGTGATCAGCTGCGGTCGCCGAGCGGTGCCTTATGGCCTTCTCGTCAAGCGGCTGAGCGGCGGCCGGAGTTTCGCCGTGCACATCCAGGACCCGCGCACCCGGCCGGCCCGCTTCGACCTGGTGATCGCCCCCCGGCACGACCATCTGGCGGGTGCCAACGTGGTCGAGACGCTGGGCTCGCTCAACCGCATCACCCAAGATCGGCTGGCCGAGGCGGCGGCCCGCGTCGCGCCCGAGTTGGCGCACCTGCCACGGCCGCTGGTGGCGGTGCTGATCGGCGGCACCAGTCGCGCCTACCGTCTGACGCCCGAGATCAGCCGCCGGCTCGCCGACGAGCTGGCGGGGCTGGCCGAGAGCCAAGGCGTCGGCCTGGCGGTGACGCCGTCCCGGCGCACTGGATCGGAAAACGTCCACATCCTGCGCCAGCGCCTGGCGCCCTTACCGACGGCGGTATTCTGGAACCTCGAGGGCGAGAACCCCTACCACGGCTATCTCGGGCTTGCCGACCACATCGTCGTCACCGGCGATTCCACCAACCTGGTCTCCGAGGCGGCGAGCACCGGCAAGCCGGTGCATGTGGTCGAGCTGGCCGGCGGCAACGCCAAGTTCGCCGAGTTCCACGAGAGCATGCGCGCCGCCGGCTATACCCGCCCCTTCCGCGTGCCGCTCGAAAGCTGGACCTATACGCCTTTGGACGAGACCGGCCGTATGGCGGCCAAGGTCCGCCGCCGCTTGGCCGCACGGGGCTAGCAGGTACCACGAATCGGCCGCTTCGATGGCGGTCGCGGGTGATTTCGGTGGCGCCCCCGCGCCGTCAATCCTTGTCGCGAAGGGGCCTTCGGCCCGCGCCCTTGCAGGCATGCGGTCCCGCCTATACATATCGTTGAACGATTGTGCGGACCGGGCCGGGACGGCGGCCCGGGCGTGGGCGGTCTCTCGAAACGAGGAAGCAGCATGGCGGAAACGCATCACGGCCGCGTCTTGATCCTGGGCTCCGGCCCGGCGGGGCTGACGGCGGCAATCTACGCGGCCCGGGCCGGGCTGAAGCCGCAGCTCGTGCACGGCCTGCAGCCGGGCGGCCAGATGACGATCACCACCGATGTCGAGAACTACCCGGGCTTCGCCGACGTGGTGCAGGGCCCTTGGCTGATGGAGCAGATGACCGAGCAGGCCCGAAAAGTGGGCACCCGCTTCTTTCAGGACATCGTCGTCGAGGTCGATCTCACCGCCCGTCCATTCCGTTGCCTCGGCGATTCCGGCGACGCCTATAGCGGCGATACGCTGATCATCGCCACCGGTGCGCAGGCCAAGTGGCTGGGCCTCGAGAGCGAGCAGGCCTTTCAGGGCTTTGGCGTCTCGGCTTGCGCCACTTGCGACGGCTTCTTCTATCGCGACAAGCCGGTCGCCGTCGTCGGCGGCGGCAACACCGCGGTCGAGGAGGCGCTGTTCCTGACCAATTTCGCCAACAAGGTGACCCTGGTCCATCGCCGTGACGAGCTGAGAGCCGAGAAGATCCTGCAGGACCGCCTGCTCGCGCACGAGCGGATCGAGGTGTTGTGGGACCACGTGTTGGACGAGGTCTTGGGCGAGCAGGAGCCGCCGGGGGTGACCGGCGTCAGGGTCCGCAACGTCAAGAACGGTGCGCTCTCCGAGGTCGGCGTCGACGGCGTCTTCATCGCCATCGGTCACAAGCCGGAGACGCAGCTTTTCGCTGATTGGCTGACACTCGACGAGGCCGGCTACATCAGCACCGCTCCGGATTCGACCGCGACCGAAATCGCCGGGGTCTTCGCCGCCGGCGACGTCCAGGACAAGGTCTACCGCCAGGCCGTGACCGCGGCCGGTACCGGCTGCATGGCGGCGCTGGAAGCGGAACGCTATCTGACCCATATCGAGGCCGAGGCAGCGGCCGCGGCCGAATAATCCCCGGCCGAGGGCACCGGAGCAGGTCCGGGCCCGCCGAGGGGCGTTGACCAGGGAGAGGGGGGCGACCCGCGCCGCCAGCGGCGGCGGCGGGACCCGCGGACGACATGGACTGGGACAAGCTCAGGATTTTTCATGCGGTGGCGCAGGCGGGCAGCTTCACGCACGCCGGCGAAGAGCTGCATCTGAGCCAATCCGCCGTTAGCCGCCAAGTCAGCGCGCTGGAGGACGACCTGGCGGTGCCGCTCTTTCACCGCCACGCGCGCGGCCTGATCCTGACCGAGCCGGGCGAGCTCCTGTACCGGACGGCGCATGAGATCTTCGGCAAGCTGTCGACGGTGCAGGCGATCTTGAGCGACAGCCGGGCCCAGCCGGTGGGCGAGCTGAGGGTGACGACGACGGTGGGCTTCGGCTCGACGTGGCTGACGCCGCGGATCGGCGAGTTCATGGAGGCCTACCCGGATATCGCGGTCAGCCTGATCTGCGACGACCGCGAGCTCGACCTCGGCATGCGGGAAGCGGACGTGGCGATCCGCATGACCATGCCGACGCAGCCGGACCTCGTGAAGCTGCGCCTCTGCGTCGTGCACACCCATCTTTATGCCGCGCCCGAGTACCTGGCGCGGCGCGGCACGCCCGAGGCGCTCGACGACATCGACGAGCACGACCTGATCGTCTATGGCGACGAAGCGCCGCCGTCGCTCAGGAACGTGAACTGGCCCCTCTTCATCGGCGTCAAGGCGCACAACCACCGCCGACCGAAACTGCAGGTCAACAACATCTACGGGCTGCTGCTCGCCACCGAGAACGGGCTCGGCATCGCCGCGTTGCCAGACTATATGGTCTACGGCAACAACCGCATTGTACGGGTCTTGCCGGACCTCCAAGGACCCAGTTTCGACGCCTTTTTCGTCTATCCCGAGGAGCTGCGGAACACCAAAAGAATCCAGGTTTTCCGCGACTTTCTGTCGGAAGCCGTGCGGAACTGGCGGTTCTGAGGTTGGCGAGCTATGCATTGAACGCATAGCTCGGTTGCTCTCTTGGGGGTACCCAATCGATCCCCCGAAGCCTACATATGTACTGACGGTTATTGCACTGCAATAGTCCGTCGGCAGATGGTCCTGCGTACCCAGGGACCATCAGGGCTCGGGTCACCGCACGCCCCCCAAGTTGCGCATTGACCCGACCTACGACGTCTCTGAGACGTTTAGTCTCCCTGTTAGACTGGCCGGGCCTTCGGGTCCGGCTTCTTTTTTGGCGGACCGGCGTTCCCTTGACGTCGCCGGCCGAATGGGCGTTGATCCGCCTCCACGCACCGTCAGCCGCTAGTGTGGCGGATTTGAAGTTCCTCTTGCTACTGGGGTAGGCGCCGTGAGGAACTTCAAATCCTTGAACCACACTAGGATCAAAGTGACACTAGGGGAGAGGCCCGTAATGCAGATCGTTCCACTGTGCGATGCCTTGGGCGCTGAGGTTCGCGACCTCGATGCGACACGGCCGTTGGAGGCCGAGGCCGTCGCGGCGCTTCGCGAGGCGTTCCTGACCCACCACCTTCTCTGTCTTCGCGCCGCACCCCTGACGCCGGCGGACTTTGCCCGCCTGGCCAGGCATTTCGGCAGCCCGCAGCTGCAGCTCTTGCGCGATCAACGCGACCCCGAGGTACCCGAGGTCTCGATCCTGAAAAGCACCTATGAGACTGCCGCGGACAAGCCCGACGATCTGACCCAAGTCCGGCTCAGCGGCTGGCACACGGACGATTCCTATTTCGCGCGACCGGCGAAGGCGACGCTGCTGCAGGGGCTCGCCATTCCCACCGCCGGCGGCGAGACCAAGTTCGCCAACACCGAGGCGGCGTATCGCGATTTGCCCGAGACGCGACGGCGTCAGCTCGACGGTCTCAAGGCCGTGCACGGCTATAACACCCGCCGGGCGCCGGCCCAGGCGAAGCAGCGCAGCGCGGTGGAAACCGGCGAGACCCCCGATGTCGTCCACCCGTTGATCCGCACGCACGAAGAGAGCGGCGCCAAGGCAATCTACTTCAACCCGAACCGAACCGACCGCATCGAGGGCATGACGCGCGAAGAGAGCGACGCCCTGTTGGACGACCTCTACGCCCACATCACCGCACCCAAGTACCAATACCACCATCGCTGGCGGGTCGGCGACGTCGTCTTCTGGGACAATCGCTGCCTCATCCACGCCGTCAACACCGACTACCCGGTGGGTCAGGAACGGCGCCATCAACGCGTCCTGCTCGAGGGCACGACACCGGCCTGAAGTGCCGAATTCGGCGGCCGGCCGAGGGGCCCCAGCTCGCGGCCGGTGCGGGCGAGTTTGATCGCCATCGCGGCCGAATTGCGCTAAGGTCATGTTCCGGTGGTGGAATCGTCGGTATCGACAGCGCCGCCTGGGTTCGCGTACGGTTGCCTGACGGTCTCTCTATCGTACATAATTCGACGCTTTCGTGTTGTAGGAGGGTTCGGACATGAGACCTCCCTTGCTGGTCGCCCTGGTCCTGATGGCCGCGACGGGCCAAGCTTTGGCGAGCGCTACCGAGGATATCAACGCCGGCTATGATGCCTTCCAGCGCGGCGACCACACGCTTGCCATCGACTTCTATACCCGCGGCATCGAGTCCGGCGAGCTGACCGAGCAGCAACTGGCCGTTGCCTACGGCAACCGTTGCAGCACTTACTACACGATGCGGAGCTTCGAGCGTGCCGCCCTCGACTGCGCCACCGCGGTCGAGCTCGATGCGAACGACGCGGTCGCCCACAACCTTCTCGGCACCGTCCATACGGCGCAGGAGAACTACGAGGGTGCGATCGTGAGCTTCGACAAGGCGATCGAGCTCGATCCCGACTACGCGGCGGCGTACAACAACCGCGGTCTCGTGCGGCGAAGCATGCGCAAGGTCGAGAAGGCGATCGAGGACTTCGCGACGGCGATCTGGCTGAAGCCGGATTTCGCCGAGGCGTACCTCAATCGCGGCGAGACCTATCGTCGGGAACGCCTCTACGATCGCGCTATCGCCGACTTCGGTACCGCGATCGGCCTCGACCCCAACTATCCCAACCCTTATATCGGCAGAGGTGCCGCCTATCAGGCGACCGGCCGCAAGAACAAGGCCGTCGCCGACTATAGGAAGGCGCGGGCGCTGTCACCCGACGATCCGTTCCTGAAGCGGAAGATGCGCGAAGTGGGGCTCTTGAAGTAGGCCAAACCGGGTCGGCGACAGCCGAGACGAGCGTTAGCGGAACAGGCGGTCGCCGAGCTTCATGCCGGCGTAAAGCTGGGCCACGAACTCCCCATAGCCGTTGTAGATGTGGGTCCGGGTCCGGTCGCTGGTGCCGATCAGCTTCTCCGTCGCCTGGCTCCACCGGGGATGCGCCACGTCCGGGTTGACGTTGGCCCAAAAGCCGTACTCCTTGGGCTGCACCTCCTCCCAGAAGGTCTTCGGCCGCTTCTCCGTGAAGCGGAAGAGGACGATCGACTTGACCGACTTGAAGCCGTATTTCCAGGGCACCGCCAGGCGCAAGGGCGCGCCGAATTGCTTTGCCATCGGTTTGCCGTAGACGCCGGTGACGAGAAAGGCGAGCTCATTCGCCGCCTCGGCGATGGTCAGGCCCTCGACATAAGGCCAGGGGTACCAGAACTGCTTTTGGCCTGGCGCGACCTCGGGGTTGAGGAAGGTCTGCATCTCGACATATTTGGCCGAGCCGAGCGGGCGCGCGAGGTCCAACAGCGCCCGCAACGGAAAGCCGGTCCAGGGCACGGTCATGGACCAGGCCTCGACGCAGCGATGTCGGTAGAGCCGCTCCTCGAGCGGCATCATCCGGATCAGCCGGTCGAAATCGATGGTCTGCTCTTTCTCGACGAGGCCGTCGATGCGCACCGTCCAGGGCCGGATCGGCAGCGCCTGGGCGGCATCGGCGATGCGCTTGTGGGAGCCGAATTCGTAAAAGTTGTTGTAGGTGCTGGAGACGCTCTCCTTGGTCAGCTCCCGCGAAACGCGGTAGCGCAGATTGCGCATCGCCGGATAGAGGTTCGCTGTCGGATCACCCGCCGCGGCCCGTGCCACGCCGGCGGCACCAGGCACCGCCAAGGCACCGAGCGCCAGGCCAGAGGCACCCAAGAACCGGCGCCGGTCGAGAAAGACGGCTTCGGGCGTTGCCGCCGCGTCCGGCAGTTCCCAGCCGGCCCAATTCTTGATCAGCATCGTCGGTCCCCCATGGCCACACCCAGGACCAAAGATGGCTCGGTCGGGCACAGCCGACAAGGGCGGCGGCGTCACGGGTTGGCGAGAAAGATCACAAATCCGTCACACATGATAGGCGCTGCCGACACTTAGTCCCACCGCGGTCTTGCCGATCGGGGCGGCTGCTCGATCCGGCCGCCCCTCGCTTCAGGCGGCCTGCTCTTCGTCGCGCTCCGAGATCACCTGGTCGGCCAGTCGGCCGGTCAGTTCCTGCAGGCGGTCGAAATCCGCTTTGAAAGTGGCGACGCCCTGGGTCAGCGAGCGCAGCTCGACGATGATGTCGTGCATCTCGGATTCCGGCATGCTGGCGTTGACCACGTCCCAGCCGGTCCAGCCGGGACGAGCATCGAAGCCCAGGACCTGTCCCCGGCGTCCGCTGATCACTTGATTGACCTTCGGCGTGAACTCCGAAGGCACCATCACCTGGACATTGAGGAACGGCTCCAACAGCACGGGGCTGCATTTCGGCATGCCCTCGGACATGGCGATGCGGCCGGCGGTCTTGAAGGCGATCTCCGAGCTGTCGACGGCGTGATGCTGGCCGTCGTAAAGCTCGACGAAGACGTCGACCACCGGGAAGCCGAGCGGGCCTCGGACGAGATACTCCTTGACCCCGTTCTCGACGGCGGGGATGTACTGTCGCGGCACGACGCCGCCGACGATCGAGTTCTTGAACTCGAAGCCGGTGCCGCGCGGCAGCGGCTTGATCGACAGATGGACGTCGCCGAACTGGCCGTGGCCGCCGCTCTGCTTCTTGTGGCGGCCGTGCTGCTCGACGCTCTTGCGGATCGCCTCCTTGTAGGGGACACGCGGCCGCCGCGAGTTGACGGCGAGGCCGTATTTGTTCCGCAGACGGTCGGCGGCCAGCCTCAGGTGGATGTCGCCCTGGCCACGCAGCACCAGCTCGTGTGTCGCCTCGACCTGCTCGTAGATGGTCGAGGGGTCCTCGTCGACGAGGCGGGCCAGCGCGCCCGACAGCTTGACCTCGTCGTCGCGCTTCTCGGCATTGATGGCGAGCGAGAAGACCGGCGTCAGAAGGTCCGCTGCGGGCAGCGCCGGCGGCTCCTTGCCGTCGGTCAGGACCTGGCCGGTATTCGCCGAGTCGAGCCTGGCCAAGCCTACGACCTCGCCCGCGCCCGCTTCGGCGATCTTCTCGGTGTTGTGACCGAGCATGCGGAAGAGTCCGGCGACGCGCTCGCCATTGAGCGTCATGCCGTCCTTGACCGACCCCGACCAAACGCGAGAGATCGACAGCTTGCCGGCATGCTGGGTGTGGTAGGTCTTGAGGACCTGGGCGACGACACTGCCGTCCGCCGGTGCTCCGACCCGCGCCGCGCTCTCCGAGGCGGCAGGCACTTCGTGTCGCAGGAACTTCAAGAGCCGCCGGACACCGTGGTCGAGCTCGCCGGCGCCGACCAGCACCGGGACGATCAGCCCCTGCTGGAAGTCGCGGGTCAGGTTGGAATAGACCTCTTCCTTCTCTGGGGGCACGTCCTCCAAGACCTTTTCCATCAGGTCGTCGTCGAAGTCGGCCAAGGTCTCCAACATCTCGTAACGCGCCGTCTCCAACTCGTCGCCGGCTTCGCCCGGCGGCTCGATTTGCTCGGAGGCGGCATTGGCCTTGTAGGAGAAGGCGCGGCCGCTCGGCAGGTCGATATAGCCGCCGACCGCCTCGCCGTTCCTGAGCGGCATGTGGCGCAGAACCAGGGGTGCCGCGCTCATCTGGCCGATCGCCTGGAGCACCGAGGAGATATCTTCAGGCCCCTTGTCCATCTTGTTGAGAAACAAGAGGCGCGGCAGTCCGCGGTTTTCCAGTGCCTTGAAAATCGGAGCCAGCGCCAGCGCCTTGTCGGCGTCGGGCTCGGCCACGACGACGGCGGCATCGACGCCGACAAGGATGTTCAGCGTCTCCTGCAACAGCTCGACAGAGCCGGGGCAGTCGAGGAAGGTGAGCTGATCGTCGAGGAACTTGGTCGAGGCGACGTTGACCTCGGTGCTCATGTTGCGCTCGCGCGCCTCCTGGGCGCTATCGCCGACGGTATTTCCGGCCGTCACCTCACCTTTGCGGCCGATGGCATCGGTGACGAACAGCATGCTTTCGAGGAGCGTCGTCTTGCCGCTGGTATACGGACCGACGACGGCGATGCTCCTGGGTCCAGTGGGTTTCGAATCAGTCATGTTTCGCTCGCTTTAAAGGCGTTGTCCCGAGTCCAGGGCGGGTCTGGGCCCGCTTGCTGACCCTATGTTTCAGCACTCCGCAAGGTGGCGCAAGGGGTCAAGCGGCATTTCAGCCGGGGCGGCCTTCCGCGAAGGGCTTGAGGGCCGCCCAGGCGGCCCGGTGGATCGGCACGGGCACGCCGAGCGCGTCGCCGAGACGGGCGATGTGGCCGGAGAGATGCGCCACCTCCAACCGGCGTTCGGCCTTGAGGTCGTTGTGCATCGAATTCGTGAGGTCGGGCTGAAAGCCCCGGGCGGCGGCCATCGTGCGCGGGATCAAATCGGCGTCGAGGTCGATGCCCTTCGCCGTCGCCACCGCCACGGCCTCGACCATCGCGGCTTCAACGAGGGGGCGGAGCTCCGGATGCCGATAGACGTGATAGAGGTTGAGCCGCGACAACGTGGAGATTGCTGCGTTGGAGGCTAGTTGAGCGAACTTGCTCCAGATCTCCTTCTCGATCTCTGTAGAGAGCTTGGCCTCGATGCCGGCCCGCGCGCAGGCCTCGGCGAAGCGACGGGCTCGGGCGCTCCGGCTGCCGTCGCTCTCGCCGAAGACGATGCCGCTCTTCTCGCTGATGCAGCGGACGACGCCGGGCTCGGCGACATGGGCGTAGAGCCAGGCCGCACCCGGCAAGATCCGGTCGGCGGCGACGAAGCCGGCCAGTCGTTCGGCGCTGTCGACACCGTTCTGCAATGGTACCAGGATCGTCTCTGAGCCGAGGAGGGGGGTCAGCAAGCCGGCCGCGGCCTCGGTGTCGTAAAGCTTGACGCAGAAGAGTACGACCTCGACCGGACCGATCTCCGCCGGGTCGTCGGTGGCCCGGGTCGGCGCCAGGTGGATGTCGCGCTGTCGGTCGGAGACCCGAAGGCCCTCGACCCGCATCGCCTCCAGATGGGCGCCTCGGGCGATGAAGCCGACATCCTCGCCGGCCGCCGCCAAGAGGCCGCCATAGTAGCCGCCGACCCCGCCGGCACCGACGACGGCAATCCTCATCCCGCCTCCCCGACCGGGCTCGGACCGCCTCGCTCGGCCGGCAGCGGCCCTTCGGCCCAGGGTTTTAGGGCGGCGTGGATCACACGGTGCGTCGGGGTCTCGAGCCCGAGCTCGCGGCCGAGCCGGACGACGGCACCGGAGAGCCCCTCGAGCTCGAGCCGACCGCCCTTCTCCAAGTCCATCAGCATCGAGGACTTGCCCTCGTATGGGAATTCCTCCAAGAGCCGCATCGTCTCGGCCTGCACGCCGGCCATGTCGATCCCCTTGGCGGCGGCTACGGCCACGACCTCGGCGACGGCGTCCTCGAACAGGCGGCGCATGTTGGGGTCCTCGCGCACCGGCCCGGCGGCCCGGCGCGTCAGCGTGGTGACGCCGGCCATCGGCGCCAGCATGGCGAATTTGCCCCAGATCACCGCGCGGATGTCCTCGCTGAGGGTGGCGTCGATCCCGGCGGCGAGGGCCACCTCGTGAAAGGCCTTCAGGCGCTCGCTCGTACTGCCGTCGATCTCGCCATAGGCAATGCGGGCGAAAGCGGAATGGTGGCGGATGACGCCCGGGGCGGCGATCCCGGCCGATATCCAGGCAGCACCACCAGCGACGTGCGCCGGTCCCAGGACCGCGGCCAGGCGATCCTCGGAATCGACGCCGTTCAGAAGCGAGATCGCCACGGTATCGGGGCCGAGCAGCGGTTTTGCCAGCGCCCCGGCGCTCTCGACATCCCAGAGCTTGGTGGCGAAGAGGACGATGTCGACGGGGCCGATCTCGGCCGGATCCTCGCATGCTCGGGCGGGCTGCAGATGGACGTCGCCGAGCCCGCTCTCGACCTCGAGCCCGCTCTCGCGGATCGCCGCCAAGTGGGCGCCGCGGGCAATGAAGCCGACATCTGCACCACTCTCGGCAAGGCGGGCACCGAAGTAGCCGCCGACGCCACCCGCTCCCATCACCGCGATTCGCATCGCGTCGGCCCCCAGCTCAGCTCAACTCAGCTCAGACTGGCGCAGAAGCGCTGGATCCGGCGGCAGGCCTCCTCCAACACCTCGGTGGCGGTGGCGTAGGAGACGCGGAAATGCGGGCTGAGCCCGAAAGCCTCGCCGTGCACCACCGCGACGCCCTCGGCCTCCAGAAGCTCGCTGCAGAAGTCGAGGTCGCTCTCGATACGCTTACCATCCGGCGTCGACTTGCCGATGCAGCCGGCGCAGCTCGGGTAGACGTAAAAGGCGCCTTCCGGTGTCGGGCACTGGATGCCCGTGGCCTGGTTCAGCATCGAGACCACGAGGTCGCGCCGCTCCTTGAAGACCACGTTGTGCTCGGCGATGAAGCCCTGCGGGCCGTTCAGGGCCTCCACGGCGGCCGCCTGGCTGACCGAGCAGGCGTTGGACGTGCTCTGCGACTGCAGCTTCGCCATCGCCTTGATCAGCATCGCTGGCCCAGCGCCATAGCCGATCCGCCAGCCGGTCATGCAGTAGGCCTTGGAGACGCCGTTCACGGTCAGCGTCCGCTCGTAGAGGCCGGGCTCGACCTGGGCCGGCGTGACGAAGCGGAAGTCGTCGTAGACCAGGTGCTCATACATGTCGTCGGTCATGACCCAAACCTGGGGGTGGCGCAGCAGCACCTCGGTGAGCGCCTTTAGGTCGGCCTCGCTATAGGCCGCGCCCGACGGGTTCGAGGGCGAGTTGAAGATCAGCCACTTGCTCTTCGGCGTGATCGCCGCTTCCAGCTCCGCCGCGGTGATGCGAAAGCCGTCCTCGGCCTTGGCCGGCACGATCACCGGCTCGCCGCCGGCGAGCAGCACCATGTCCGGGTAGGAGACCCAGTAGGGTGCCGGAATGATGACCTCGTCGCCCGGGTTCAGCGTCGCCATCAGGGCGTTGTAGAGGACCTGCTTGCCGCCGGTGCCGACGATCACCTGATCGGTGCCATAGTCGAGCCCGTTCTCGCGCTTCAGCTTGTCGACGATGGCCTGTCTGAGCGCCGGCGTGCCGTCGACGTTGGTGTATTTCGTGTCGCCCTGCTGGATCGCCGCGACCGCCGCGGCCTTGATGTTGTCCGGCGTGTCGAAATCGGGCTCGCCGGCGGAGAGGCCGATGACATCCTGGCCGGCCGCCTTGAGGTCCATGGCCTTGCCGGAGATGGCGATGGTGGCGGAGGGCTTGATCCGGTCGAGGGAATCGGAAAGGAACGCCATGGTTTTTGCGCGGCCTCTCATGCTGGCGGGTTGATCCTATTGCGTTCCGCCGAACCTAGTCCCAGCCGCGTTTACGTGCAACGGTGAAGCCGGCTCCTGCGGCCCGGCCCTGACGCCGCCGACGCCAGCGGTGAGAGGCGGCGAGATGGCCATCGGGGAGGAGGCGAGCGAGTTGGAATTCGGCATCACGACCAGCAAGATCGACGAGATCGGCCTGATCGCCCACGCCGAGAACCTGGGCTATGATTTCTGCTGGGTCTCGGACAGCCAGATGATCCGCTCCAACCCCTGGGCGGTGCTGGCACTGGCGGCGCAACAGACCCGGACGATCCGCCTCGGCACCGGCGTCGCCGTGCCGGGGCTGCGACTGGCTCCGGTGACCGCCAACGCGATCGCCACCATCAACCGGCTGGCGCCGGGCCGCACCTTTCTCGGCATCGGCACCGGCAACACGGCGATGCGGGCGATGGGGCAGAAGCCGATGGGCATCAAGGCTTTCGGCGA
>JASLMY010000111.1 GCA_030746295.1 Alphaproteobacteria bacterium
CGCGCGAATGTGCCTCGCGCAGCAGCTCGACCAAGCGAGGGACGACGACGTCGCGCCCCTCATGGCGCTCGACCGGGCCCATCTGGGCGGCGGCAACGTTGATGTTGCGGGACATGACGGCACCTCCGAAGCGCTGCGAGGGGGCCATCCTACGCATCGTCGAACGCTTGTCCACGGGGGCGATGCTGCCCGACGCTGCCCGGCGATCGGGCCCGAGCCCGCGCAAGGCGGCAACGTCAGGGACAGGCGCGGCATCGCCATTCTCTCGCACCCACTTTTGCTTTATTACCGCGTCGATGACCGACTGTGCACGACATGCGGTCGCCGCCACGGCACGACTCGGCCCCGGGCGTCCGAAGGATCCGACGCAATGGTGCCGGCGTGGCTGAGAGGGAACCGGGCGAGCGTGACGAGACCGGCAGGCGCGGCGCCTCCATGTCGGTCGCGCTCGGCCTCGGGCTCGGCTTCTTCGTCCTGACCGCGGTCGCCAGCGTGCTCGCCGTCGGCCTCGTCAGCGGCTATCACAACACCGTCGACCTGCTGCGCCAGAAGGCCGAGCTGCTCGTCGTCTCGGAGGTCAACCAGACCCGCTTCTACCTCGAATCGGCCCGCGACCAGGTGGACTTCGTGGTCGACCAGATCGAGCGCGGCGAACTCGAGGCCGGCGCTGACGACGCTTTCTTGTCGTTGCTGATGGGGGCGCTGGCGGCGACGCCGCAGATCGTGCTCTTGCAGCATATCGACGCCGATTACCAGTTGGTCGGCGCCGAGCGCCGCGAGATGCAGGTCTCGCCGCTCTTTCTGTCGATCAAGGGCGACGACACCGACCTGAAGCGGCTCTTCGACGAGGTCGTCGCGGCGCGAGAGCCGCGCTGGGGGCCCCTGCTCTGGCGCCAGGAGTATGGCGAGGCGACCCTCAACTACCATCGCCCCGTGGTCAGGGACGGCCGGGTGCTGGGCGTGGTCTCGGCGCTGATCTCGATCCGCCGGCTGTCCGAGCTGATCTCGGACCTGGAAACCGACTTCGGCGCCAACGCCTTCATCCTGCACGGCCGCGATGAGGTGCTGGCGCACCCGATGATGGCCTTCGGTCATCCGGGGCTGAACCGCACCAACCCGCTGCCCCGCCAGTCGGGCTTCGGCGATCCGGTGCTGGCCTCGATGTGGTCGGAGCAGCCCTCGGGCTTCTTCTTCGACGAGACCGTGATGGCCGGGCCCGGCACCCGCTTCGTCCGCTTCGGCGAGGAATCCTACATCATTCTGTTCCGAGATCTTGACGGCTACGCCGCCAAGCCCTTGATCGTCGGCACCCACCTGCCGGCGCTCGACATCCTGTCCGAAATCTATCGCCTGCGCTGGGCGATCATCCTCTGCCTCGTGATCTCGGTGATCTCTTCGGCGGTGGCGGCTAGCATTGGCCGCGCCATCGCCCGGCCGGTACGCCGCCTGGCGGAGAGCGCCAAGCGGATCCACGACCTGGAGCTAGGTTCGGTGGCCCCTATCCCCGGCAGCTTCTTTCGCGAGCTGAACGACGCCGCCAGCTCCTTCAACACCATGCTCGACGGCCTGCGCTGGTTCGAGCGCTACGTGCCCAAGACGCTCGTCCGCCGCCTGATCCGGCTCGACCAAGACGACGCCCTCGGCTCCAGCTATCGCGACGTCGCGATCATGTTCACCGATATCGAGAACTTCTCCACCATCACCGAGACGATGACGGCGCCGGCGGTAGCCGAGTTCGTCAACCGGCACTTCACGACGTTGTCGGAATGCGTCGAGGCGGAGGGCGGCACCATCGACAAGTATATCGGCGACAGCGTGATGGCGATCTGGGGCGCGCCCGAGCCCCACGACGACTGCGCCGACCGCGCCTGCCGGGCGGCACTGGCGATCCAGGCCGCGGTCGGGCGCCAGAACGCCGGCGCCGCGGCCGAGGGCGGCCCCCGGCTGCGGCTCCGCATCGGCATCCACAGCGGCCGGGTCGTCGCCGGCAACATCGGCAGCCCGGACCGGATCAACTACACGGTGGTCGGCGACCCGGTGAACGTGACCGAGCGCTTGGAGGAGCTCGGCAAGGAGATCGGCCGCACCGACGACGACATCAACATCCTGGTCTCGGGCACGCTCAGGGCCGCCTTGCTGCAGCCCTTCGACCTGACCCATCTCGGCCCACAGAAACTCCGCGGCCGGCAGGAGCAGGTCGAGGTCTACGTCCTGAACGGTGCTTAGAAGCCGCCCATACCCTACCGTCATGACGATTCGAGATGGCCAAGGACGAATTCGGACGATTCGTCGCCGGCATCAATCCCGGATGGCCCGAGCCTTCACTATCAGACCGTCGAGCCAGGCGATCATAGCCGCATGCTCGATGTGTTCGCCGGTTTCCAGGTACCGTTGCCAACGGTCGTGATCCTCACGCTCCTGACGTTCGTGGTCTTCTTCGACAATCATCGTCAACGGCCTACCGCTTTCGCTCCGACACCATGAACCGCGACCATATGTCTTCGAGGCGCAACCATCAAATCGACCGCAGCCCCGGACATGCGCGTGGCACTGCGAGGGTGGCGCTGGTAGAACGACGCGTCAGATGATTCGTGGCGGATCGTAGCGGGCGGGGCGAGATGGCGGCGGCGCGGGACTGGTGGGGGGCGTTGCGGGTCTATCTGGAGCCTCGGGTCCTGGCCATCCTGTTCCTAGGGTTCTCGAGCGGCCTGCCGCTCCTGCTGACGCTCTCGACGCTGTCGATCTGGCTGAAAGAGGCCGGCGTCGACAAGACCACGATCGGCCTCTTCGCCCTCGTCGGCCTGCCGTACTCGATCAAATTCCTCTGGGCGCCGCTGATCGACCGGCTGCGCCTGCCGCTGCTGACCGCCTGGCTCGGCCGGCGGCGCGGCTGGGCCGTGCTGACCCAGGTAGCGCTGATGGCCGGCGTCGTCGGCCTGGGCCAGAGCGATCCCAGCCTCGATCCCTGGAGCACCGCCGCCTGGGCCGCCTTCGTCGCCTTCGCCTCGGCGAGCCAGGACGTGGTCATCGACGCCTACCGGGTCGAGATCCTGGAGGAGGAGCAGTACGGCGCCGGGGCGGCGATGATCGTCACCGGCTATCGGATCGGCCTCCTGGTCGCGGGCGCCGGCGCCCTCTTCCTCGCCGAGGCGATCCCCTGGGCCTGGGTCTACGCGGCGATGGCGGCCTCGGTGCTGGTCGGCGTCGTCACCATCCTCGTGAACCCGGAGCCGGCTCCGGCCGAGGCGCCGGCGCACGAGCGCCAGGCCAGCCAGTGGCTCGCACGGCGCGGCCATCTCGAGGGCCGGGCGGCGCAGATCGCGGAATGGTTCTACGGCGCCGTGGTGGCACCCTTCTCGGACTTCATGCGCCGGCCCGGCTGGCTCCTCATCCTCGCTTTCGTCGTCCTCTACAAATTCGGCGACAGCCTGGCCGGCGTCATGGCCGGGCCCTTCTACCTCGAGATGGCCTTCACCAAGGCCGAGATCGCCAGCGTTTCGAAGATCTTCGGCCTCGGCGCGACGCTGGCCGGCGCGGCCATCGGCGGCCTGATGGTGGCCCGCCTCGGCATCATGGCGAGCCTGCTCTGGGCCGGCCTCTTGCAGATGCTCTCCAACCTGATGTTCGCGGCCCAGGCCATGGTCGGCCATGACGTCGGCTTCCTGACGCTCACCATCGCGCTCGAGAACGGCGCCGGCGGCATGGGCACGGCGGCCTTCGTCGCCTACCTCTCCGCCCTCTGCAACGCCGCCTACACGGCGACGCAGTATGCGCTTCTGTCCTCGTTCATGGCCTTCGCCCGTACCACGCTCTCGTCGTCCGGCGGCTACATCGCCGATCACGCCAATTGGATCAGCTTCTTCGTCCTGACGACGCTGGCCGCCCTTCCGGGCCTCTTGATATTGTGGTGGCTCGGCCGCCGGGGCCACGATCCGATGGCTGAAGCACAGAGCGGGGTGCGGGACGCGGAGGGCTGACGCCATGGCCGACGCAATCGAGATCCTCGAGGCCGACATCACCACGTTGCAGGTCGACGCCATCGTCAACGCCGCCAACGAGAGCTTGCTCGGCGGCGGCGGCGTCGACGGTGCCATCCACCGCGCCGCCGGGCCGGAACTACTGGCCGAGTGCCGGCGGATCGGCGGCTGCCCGACGGGCGAGGCGCGGCTGACCAAGGGCTACCGGCTGCCGGCCCGCTTCGTGATCCACACCGTGGGCCCGATCTGGCGCGGCGGCGGCGCGGGCGAGCCCGAGCTGCTGGCCGCCTGCTACCAAAACAGCCTGGCCATCGCCGAAGCCAACGCTATCGCCTCGATCGCCTTTCCCGCCATCTCAACCGGCGTCTATGGCTATCCGCTGGAGGCGGCGACGGAGATCGCGTTGGCCGAGGCGTTGGCGCATTTGGCGGCGGGCTCGGATGTGACGAGGAGCGTCCGGCACATCGTCTTCGCCTGCTTCGGCGCGGCCGCCACCGAGACCTACCGGCACGTTTTTGCCGCGATGACCGGCGCTTGAGGTCACGCAAACGTCATCTCGGCGGCCGCCGTCGTAATTGACGGCGGTTAAAACTAGCCCTAACCTGATGTTCGTCCTCCGCCATTCGATGGAGAAACCGGATGCGCAAAGCGATCCTTCTCGGTGTGGCCAGCGTCTTCATGCTCTCGGGCACCGCTTTTGCCGAAGGTAAGGGCGGTTGCGGCTGGGGCTCCCTGACGACGGCTTCAGGGGATACCAAGTCCCAGACCGTGGCGACCGACGCGACGACGACCACGACGACGACGACGGCCACCAAGAAGCCCAAGAGCTAGGGACCGCGTCCGCCCCTTCGCGGGGCGAGCCGACCTGATCGACCGACGTCGGTGACGTCCGGCGAATCGTGTTTGCGATTCGGCGGACGTTTTTGTTTCATGGGACACGGATCGCATGAAACGACGAGGAGGAATCGGATGGCGGGACGCATGGCCGGCAAGGTGGTGATCGTCTGCGGCGCCGGTGCCATCGGGCCCGGCTGGGGCAACGGCAAGGCCTCGGCGGTGCTCTATGCCCGCGAGGGCGCCCGTGTCTTCGCCGTCGACCGCGACGAGGCGGCGGCCCGGGAGACCGTCCGGATCATCGAGGACGAGGGCAACCAGGCCACCGCCTGGCGCGCCGACGTAACCGACTCCACCGCCGTCGAGGCCGCGGTCGCGGCCTGCGTTGAGGCCTATGGGCGCATCGACGTCTTGCACAACAACGTCGGCATCGGCGGCCGCGGCGATCCGGTGGAGACCGAGGAAGCGCTCTGGCGCCAGGTCATGGAGGTCAACGTCACCTCCATGTTCCTGACCATCAAGCACACGATCCCGCATTTCCTGGCCCAGGGCGGCGGCGCCATCGTCAACATCTCCTCGCTCTCGGCCGTCAAGGCGCTCCGGCCCGAGGTCGCCTACGCCACCTCCAAGGGCGCCGTCAACAGCCTGACCGTCAACGTCGCCATGGCCTATGCCGACCGCAATATCCGCTGCAACGCGGTGCTGCCTGGGCTGATGGACACGCCCCTGGTGCGCCGCTTCTTCAAGGACGACGAGGACCAAAGCGCGCTTCAAGCCGTGCTCGAAAGCCGCCATCGCATGTCGCCGACCGGCAGCATGGGCACGGCCTGGGACGTCGCCAACGCCGCCCTCTACCTCGCCTCGGACGAAGCCGCTTACGTCAACGGCGTCCTGCTGGACGTCGACGCCGGCCTGCAGCACCGGGCGGGCTGATCCCGCGTTTCAGGTTTCGGAAACGGTCTGGCGACCGGCCTCTTGCGCCGCCACCGCGGCCAGGTTGACCAGGTCCGAGACCGTCGCCCCCATGGCGGCGATCTGCACCGGCTTCGACAGCCCGACCAGCAGCGGGCCGATGACGATGCCGCCGCCGAGCTCGGCCAACAGCTTCGAGGCGATCGAGGCGGAATGCAGCGCCGGCATGATCAGGACGTTGGCGGGACCGGAGAGGCGGGAGAAGGGATAGAGCTTCTGCAGCTCCGGGTTCAAGGCGACGTCGGCCGCCATCTCGCCGTCATACTCGAAATCGGTCTGGCGCCCATCCAGCACCGCCACCGCTTCGCGGACCCGCTCGCCGGTCGGCCACATCGGGTTGCCGAAGTTGGAATGGGAGAGCATCGCCACTCGCGGCTCCTGACCCAACGAGCGCGCCACCTCGGCCGTCTGCATGGCGATATCGGCCATCTCCTCGGGGCTCGGCAGCTCGTGCACCGTGGTATCGGCGGCGAAGACGGTACGGTGGCGGGTGACGATGATGGAGACGCCGAAGACCCGGCGACCCGGCGCCGGATCGAGGACCCGGCGGACCTCGTCAAAGGCGACCGCGTAGTTCCG
This sequence comes from Alphaproteobacteria bacterium, assembly GCA_030746295.1. Next base: position 6,363 of record JASLMY010000111.1, read on the forward strand.
GGTCACGCCGGTGACCATGGCGTCGGCGTCGCCCAGTTCGACCATGCAGGAGCCGAAGGTATTGCGGTCCTGGTTCACCATTCGCTGGCAGTCGCGATAGAGGAAGCCGCGCCGGCGCAGGCGAGCGTAAAGGAAGTCGGTGTATCTCTTGTTGTTGTCGCTGAGCCGGGCGTTGTGGACCTCGATCCCTTCGAGGGAGGCGATGCCGAGCCGGTCCATGGTCTCCTTGACCCGGTGCTCGCGGCCGATCAGCACCGGATCGCCGTAGCCCGATTCCTTGTAGGCGATGGCGGCACGGATCACTTTCTCCTCCTCGCCCTCGGCGAAGACGACCCGCTTCGGATTGGCCCGGACCTGATCGAACAGCATCTGCAGCGAGCCGACGGCGGGCTCCAGCCGGGCCTGCAGCTCGACCTTGTAGGTCTCCAGTTGCTCGACCGGGCGGCGGGCGACGCCGGACTTCTCCGCCGCCTCGGCGACGGCGGCCGGGACGTGGCTGATCAACCTCGGATCGAAGGGCACCGGAATGATGTATTCGGGGCCGTAGCGCAGGCGCTCGACCGCATAGGCCTGGGCAACCTCGTCGGGCACGTCCTCGCGGGCCAGCTCCGCCAGCGCATGCGCCGCCGCGATCTTCATCTCGTCGTTGATCGAGGTCGCGCGGACATCGAGGGCACCGCGGAAGATGTAGGGGAAGCCGAGCACGTTGTTGACCTGGTTGGGATAGTCCGAGCGGCCGGTGGCGACGATGGCGTCGTCGCGGACCTCGCGCACCTCTTCCGGCGTGACCTCGGGCTCCGGGTTGGCCATGGCGAAGATGATCGGTTTCGCCGCCATGTCGCGGACCATCTCGCGGCTGACCGCGCCCTTGACCGAGAGGCCGAAGAAGATGTCGGCGCCGCGCATCGCATCTTCCAGCGTCCTGAGCTCGGTCGCCGCCGCATGCGCCGACTTCCACTGGTTCATGCCGTCCTTGCGGCCCTGGTAGATGACGCCCCGGGTATCGCAGAGGATGACGTTCTCGGGCGGCAGGCCCAACGACTTCAAAAGCTCGGCGCAGGCGATGCCGGCCGAGCCGGCGCCGTTGATCACCAGCCGCGAGGAGGCCATGTCACGGCCGGTGAGGTCGATGGCGTTGATCAGGCCGGCGGCGGCGATGATCGCGGTGCCGTGCTGGTCGTCGTGGAAGACCGGGATGTCGAGTAGCTCGCGCAGGCGCTGCTCGATGACGAAGCAGTCCGGCGCCTTGATGTCCTCCAGGTTGATGCCGCCGAAGCTGGGACCGAGAAAGCGGACGCAATTGACCAGCTCGTCGACGTCCTCGGTGTCGACCAGGATGTCGACGGAGTCGACGTCGGCGAAGCGCTTGAAGAGGGCCGCCTTGCCCTCCATCACCGGCTTCGCCGCCAGCGCCCCCAGATTGCCCAGCCCCAAGACCGCGGTGCCGTTGGAGACCACGGCCACCAGGTTGCCCTTGGAGGTGAAGTCATAGGCCGCGCTCGGCTCCTTCTCGATGACGAGACAGGGCGCGGCGACGCCCGGAGAATAGGCCAGGCTGAGATCGCGTTGCGTCGCCATCGGCACGGTCGGCACGATCTCGAGCTTGCCCGGGCGGCCGTCGGCGTGGAACCGCAAGGCTTCTTCGTTGGTGTAGTCACTCTTATTCGACATGGCTCGTGGTCCCAATGGTACGCGGCAACCGGCGCGACGCCCCCCGGCAGCGCCAAAGCGCAAAGCTACCACATTGAAATGACTTGCCTAGCCGCCACCGTGCGTGGCTTTAATGCCGAGCGATGTCAGAAGAGCGCCGCACCCGCCCCGCCAAGGACGCCCCGACACCGATGATGGCGCAGTATCTCGCCATCAAGACGGAGCATCCCGATTGCCTCTTGTTCTATCGCATGGGCGACTTCTACGAGCTCTTCTTCGACGATGCCGAGCGCGCCGCGGCGGCCCTCGACATCACGCTCACCAAGCGCGGCAAGCACGAGGGCCGCGACGTACCGATGTGCGGCGTGCCTGTGCATGCGGCCGAGGCCTATCTCTCTCGCCTCATCCGCAAAGGCTACCGCGTCGCCGTCTGCGAGCAGACCGAGGATCCGAGCGAGGCCCGCAAGCGGCGCGGCGCCAAGGCCCTGGTAGAGCGCCGGGTAGTCCGCCTGATCACGCCCGGAACCCTTACCGAGGAGACCCTGCTCGACGCCCGCGCCAACAACTTCCTGGCGTCCCTCGGCCACGCCGAGGGACGCTTGGCACTGGCCTGGCTCGACGTCTCCACCGGCGATTTCTTCTGCCTCGCCGTCACCCCGGCCGACCTCGGCGCCGAGCTTGCCCGCCTGGCGCCGAGCGAATTGTTGCTCGCCGAGGGGGCCGAGGCGACGGCCGAGCTTCGCGGCGCGCTCGCCGACTGGCAATCGGTGCTGACCCCGCTGCCAGGCCCGCGTTTCGACAGCCGGGCGGCCGAGCGCCGACTTCTCGCCCTCTATCGTGTCAGCACTCTCGATGGCTTCGGCAGCTTCGAGCGGGCCGAGCTGGCCGCCGCCGGCGCCCTCGTCGGCTATGTCGAGGAGACCCAGAAGGGCCGCCTGCCGCGCCTCAAGCCGCCGCGCCAGGTAACGGCGGAGACGGTGCTCCGGATCGATGCCGCGACCCGACGCAACCTGGAGCTGATGGTGACGCTGCAAGGCAGCCGCGAGGGCAGCTTGCTCAGCGTTATCGACCGCACCCGGACCGGCGCCGGCGCGCGCCTGCTGGGCGCCAGGCTGGCGCAGCCGCTGGCCGATCCGGCCGCGATCAACCGCCGCCTCGACATGGTGCAGCACTTCCTCGATGCGCCGGGCCGCCGCGAGGCGGTACGCGAAATCCTGGGCGGCAGCCCGGATCTGGCCCGCGCCCTCTCGCGCCTCACCGTCGGCCGCGGTGGCCCACGCGACCTGACCGCGATCGCAAATGGCCTGGAACGCACCGCAAGCCTGCGCCAGTGCCTCGAGGCCGAGGGCCTGGCACCGCCGCCCGACGGCATCCAGGACGCGGTCGAGGGCCTGGGCCGGCACGGCGAGCTGGTAACCGAGCTCGCCCGTGCCCTGAAGCCGGAGCCGCCGCACCTCACCCGCGACGGCGATTTCGTCGCCGAGGGCTATTCGGCGCCGCTGGACGAGCAGCGCGGCCTGCGCGACGAGAGCCGCCGGCTGATCCTGGCCTTGGAGCGCAAATACCGCGAGGTCACCGGCATCGAGCAGCTGAAGATCAAGCACAATCAGATGCTCGGCTACTACCTCGAAGCCACGGCGCGGCGCGCCGAGGCGCTGTTGGCGCCGCCCCTGAACCAGACCTTTGTCCACCGGCAATCGATGGCCAACGCGATGCGCTTCTCGACCGCCGAGCTGGCCGAACTCGAAAGCAACGTCGCCCGGGCGGCGGGACGGGCCCTGGCGCTGGAGCTGGAGATTTTCGAAGCCCTGACGGCGAAAGTCGGCGATGCCGCCGAGGCGATCCTGGGCGCCGCCGACGCCATGGCCGCGCTCGACGTCGCCGCCGCCAATGCCGAACACGCGGCGATCGCCCGCTATTGCCGGCCCGAGGTCGATGATGGCACCGGCTTCGAGGTTGCCGGCGGCCGTCACCCGGTGGTCGAGGCGGCACTTGCGGCAAGCGACGAGGGTGCCTTCGTCGCCAACGACTGCCGGCTGGACGAGGACGGGGCGCGGATCTGGCTCCTGACCGGGCCCAACATGGCCGGCAAGAGCACCTTCCTGCGCCAGAATGCGCTGATCGCCGTGCTGGCCCAGATGGGCGCCTACGTGCCGGCGGAGGCGGCCCTGATCGGCGTCGTCGACCAGCTCTTCAGCCGCGTCGGCGCCGCCGACGACCTGGCCCGGGGCCGCTCGACCTTCATGGTGGAGATGGTGGAGACGGCGTCGATCTTGAACCGGGCGGGGCCCCGGTCGCTCGTCATCCTGGACGAGATCGGTCGCGGCACCGCGACCTATGACGGCCTCTCGATCGCCTGGGCGGCGATCGAGCAGCTGGCCGAGGTGAACCGCTGCCGCGCCCTTTTCGCCACCCATTATCACGAGCTCACGGCACTGACGGCGAAGCTGCCGATGCTCGCCACTCACACCATGCGGGTCCGGGAATGGCAGGGCGAGGTGGTCTTCCTGCACGAGGTCGGGCCGGGCGCGGCCGACCGCTCCTACGGCATCCAGGTGGCGAAGCTGGCGGGCCTGCCGGCGGTCGTGATCGCCCGCGCCGAGGAGGTCCTGGCGGCATTGGAGCGGAACGAGGTCTCGGGCGCTGACGCAGCCGCCCGGCTCGCCGACGACCTGCCGCTCTTCGCCGCCACCCGTCCGCGCTCGGCCGGCGCCGGCCGGCAGCCGCCCACGGCCCTGGAATCGGCCCTGGCCGAAATCCGCCCGGACGACTTGAGCCCGCGCCAGGCGCTGGAGCTCGTCTACCGTCTGCACGCGCTCACCGACGAGACCGAGTGACGCCGGCCCGAGCGGCCCAATTCGAGAGAGTGGAGAAACAGCATGATCGATCACGTATCCGTCACCGTCAGCGACCTGGCCGCCGCGTCGGCGCTCTACGAGCCGGTTCTCGCCGCGATCGGGCTGGCGAAGCTGGTGGTCCGCGAGGGCACCGTCGGCTTCGGCAAGAAGTACCCGGAGTTCTGGCTCAACGAGCGCCCCGGCGCACCGCCCACATCCGACGAGAGCGGCCATCACGTCTGCTTGCGCGCCAGAACGCCCCAACAGGTCGACGACTTCCACGCCGCCGCCCTGGGGGCGGGCGGGAAGAGCGACGGCGCGCCGGGCATGCGGCCCGAATACCACAGCACCTACTATGCCGCCTTCGTCCGCGATCTGGACGGCAACCGAATAGAGGCGGTCACGTTCATCACCGAATAGGGGCAGCACCGGCCAGCCCTTTGGGCTATCCTCGGGCCCCAGCCGCAACCAGGGTCGAGTAGGAAGGCATGATGCGGGATTTGTTCGATTTAACGGGTAAGGTCGCGGTCGTGACCGGCGCCACCAAGGGTATCGGTCGCGCCATTGCCCATGCGCTGGCGGCGCACGGCGCCAAGGTCACGGTCGCGAGCCGCAAGGCCGACGCTTGCGACCGGGTGACGGCGGAAATCCGCGAGGCCGGTGGCGAGGCCATGGCCGTGCCCTGCAACATCACCTATCGCGAGCAACTGGAAGCCCTCATTGGCCGGACCCGCGAGGAATGGGGCCAGATCGACATCGTGATCGCCAACGCCGCGGTCAATCCCTTCTACGGCTCCAACATCGAGGTCCCGGAATCGGCCTTCGAGAAGACCATGACCTGCAACGTCCGCTCGAACATGTGGCTGGCCGAGCTGGTAGTGCCCGAGATGCGCGAGCGGAAAGACGGCGCTTACGTCATCGTCTCCTCGATCGGTGGGCTTAGGGGCAACCCGGTGATCGGCACCTATTGCATCTCCAAGGCGGCCGACATGCAGATCGTTCGCAACCTGTCGGTCGAGTTCAGCCCCGACAACATCCGCTTCAACTGCATAGCACCCGGCCTGGTGAAGACCGATTTCGCGCGGGCGCTCTGGGACGACCCGGAGCTCTCGGCGGAGCGGACCGAGGCGACACCGCTCAGGCGGCTCGGCGAGCCCGAGGACATCGCCGGCGCGGCGGTCTTTCTGGCCTCGCGGGCGGGTGCCTGGATCACCGGTCAGACCATCGTCGTCGACGGCGGCGTCATGATCGCGCCGGCCTGAGGCGGGCGGGTCAGAGGACCTCGATGCAGAACATCAAGGACCGGCGCCGGATCGTCGATCGCAAGGCGCTACTCGGCCGCATCGACGAGCTGACCGAGGACTTGGCGGCGGATTCGGCGGAGTACCGCCGATGCCTGCTCGAGACCTCCAAGGAAGCGCTCGCCGGTGGCCGCGAGGAGTTGAAATCCCGCTTCGATGCCGGCCTTTCCGGAACCGAGCTGATGCGGGCCAACGCCTACATGATGGACCAGCTGATCCGCTGCCTCCATGACGTCACCGCCGCCCGGGTCTATCGCGCCACCAACCCGACCTCGGGCGAGCGCCTGGCGCTCGTCGCCGTCGGCGGCTACGGCCGGGCCGAGCTGGCGCCCTTTTCCGACATCGATATCCTGTTCCTGCTGCCCTACAAGCAGACGCCCTGGGGCGAGCAGGTGATCGAGTACATGCTCTACATGCTCTGGGATCTGGGGCTGAAGGTGGGCCATTCGACCCGCTCGGTCGACGACTGCATCCGCCTCTCGGCGAGCGACCTGACGATCCGCACCTCGCTCTTGGAGGCCCGCTACCTCTGGGGCGAGGAGGCGCTCTTCGCCGAGCTGAAGGAACGCTTCGAGAAGGACGTGGTCAGCGGCAGCGGCCCAGACTTCGTCGAGGCCAAGCTCGCCGAGCGCGACGAGCGCCACCAGCGCATGGGCGATTCCCGCTACGTCCTGGAGCCGAACATCAAGGACGGCAAGGGCGGCCTGCGCGACCTTCACACTCTCTTCTGGATCGCCAAGTATCTCTACCAGGTCGACGAGGTCGAGGCCCTGATCGAGAAGGGCGTGCTGACGCGGGCCGAGTATCAGAGTTTCGCCAAGGCCGAGGACTTCCTGCGCACGGTGCGCTGTCATCTCCACTACGCCACCGGCCGGGCCGAGGAACGACTTACTTTCGACATGCAGCCGGGCCTGGCCGAACGACTCGGCTACACCGATCACGCGGGCACGACCGGCGTCGAGCGTTTCATGAAGCACTACTTCCTCATCGCCAAGGACGTCGGCGACCTGACCCGGATCTTCTGCGCCGCGCTGGAGGAGCAGCACCGGCGACGCCAGCTCTTCCGCCTGCCGCGCCTCGGCCTGCGCAAGCGCGAGATCGACGGTTTCCTGGTCGACGGCGGCCGCATTTCGCTCTGCCATGACGACGACTTCGCCAAGGACCCGGTGAAGCTGGTCCGCCTCTTCAAGGTCGCCCATGAGCGCGACCTCGACATCCACCCGCACGCGCTCCGATCGATCACGCGCAATCTCAGGCTGGTCGGCCATTCGTTACGCCACGACGAGGAAGCGAACGCGCTCTTCCTGGAGATCCTGGCCTCCAAACGCAATCCCGAAAGCACCCTCAGGCGGATGAACGAATCCGGCGTCTTCGGCCGTTTCGTGCCTGAGTTCGGCCGCGTCGTCGCACAGATGCAGCACGACATGTACCACGTCTATACGGTCGACGAGCACACCATCCGGGCAATCGGCGTGCTGGCCCGAATCGAGAACGGCGAGTATGCCGAGGAGCATCCGCTCTCGACCGAAATCTTCCCCAAGATCCAGATGCGCCGTGTGCTCTATTTCGCGGTCCTGTTGCACGACATCGCCAAGGGCCGTGGCGGCGACCATTCGGTGCTGGGGGCCGAGATCGCCGAGCGGCTGGGGCCTCGGATGGGGCTCGATGCGGCCGAGACCGAGACCGCGGCTTGGCTGGTGCGCTGGCACCTGGCGATGAGCAACACCGCCTTCAAGCGCGACCTCGACGACCCCAAGACGATCCAGGACTTCGTCGAGCTGGTGCAGAGCCCCGAGCGCCTGCGCCTGCTGGTGGTCTTGACCGTGGCCGACATCCGCGCCGTCGGCCCAGGCGTTTGGAACGGCTGGAAGGGCCAGCTCCTGCGCGACCTCTATCAGCGGGCCGAGGAAGTGATGCTGGGTGGCCAGGCCAGCATCGGCCGGGATGAGCGCGTCAGCGGGATCCAGCAACGTCTGGCCGAGCGCCTCGCCGACTGGACCGAGGCCGAACGCCAACGTCACTTCGAGCGCGGCCCGATCTCGTTCTGGTTCGCCGACGATTTGGAGACCCACGAGCGCTGGGCCCGGCTGATGCGCGGCGCCGACCAGCGCGAGGCACCCTTGACCGTCGACACCCGGGTCAACCGGTTCCAGGCGGTCACCGAGGTGACGGTTTTCACGGCCGACCACGCCGGCCTGTTCTCGCGCCTCGCCGGCGCCATCGCCGCCAGCGGCGCTTCCATCGCCGATGCTCGCATCTTCACCACCAACGACGGCATGGCCCTCGACGTCTTCCTGATCCAGGACATGGAGGGCAACGCCTTCGAGCGCCCCGACCGCCTGGCCAAGCTGACGGCCGGCATCGAGCGGACGCTCTTCGGCGAGCTCAAGCTCCACCAGGAGCTGCCCAAGCGCCAGGACAAGCTGCCGCGCCGGGCCGAGGTCTTCAAGGTCGAGCCGCGGGTGCTGATCGACAACGCCGCCTCCAACACCCACACCGTGGTCGAGGTCAACGGCCGCGACCGGCCGGCCCTGCTCTACGACCTGACCCGGGCCTTCTTCGACCTCTCGCTTTCCATCAGCCACGCCCGCATTGCCACCTATGGCGAGCGCGCCGTCGACGTCTTCTACGTCAAGGACCTGTTCGGCCTGAAGATCGAAAACGAGAACAAGCGCGAGGCCATCCGCGCGCGCCTGATGCAGACCCTGGCGCCGGTGGCGGCGGCCGAAGAGGCACCGCTGTCAGAACAGCCCGAGCCCGCGGCCCTTGTGCCCTAGGGGGTCGGTTCTCTACTCACACCGGCGCGCAAGCAACCCAACTATCACGGCGTCATCGCGAGAAGGCGAAGCCGACGACGCGATCCAGTATCCTGGCTTCCGGTCTGGATCGCGTCGCTCCCCTCGCGATTGTCTGTTTGCGATTGCCTATGATCGAGCGTCCCGTGAGGATCGGGATGCCGTGAGCGGGGTGGCCAC
>JASLMY010000112.1 GCA_030746295.1 Alphaproteobacteria bacterium
CGAACGAAGAGAGCGTGGCAATCCAGGGGACTTCGATGGCGCGCGTAGATTTCGAGGTTCTTCACGTCGCCCCTGGATCACGTCGGGGCTACGCCCCTCGTGATGACGCCGCGAAAGGCCGAGAAGCCGGTTCATAAGCTCCCTGGTATAAGTGTGAATTCTTCACAAACGATCAGTTAGCTATTCATAGTCGTAGTTTGACTCATCGAAACCGAGCAAAGATCTGGCTAACGGCGCGACCGAACGCCCATGGCTGTGAGAAGGTCGAGATCGTCCAAGATCAAATCATCACTAATATACATCAGCTCAGCTGTCTTAACGACCCAATAGAGCACGAACGCCGTGAGGCCAACGGTTTCTATGCTGAATATAAGCGTCGGCTCTAGTCTTTCAATAAATGCACTCGCCCCAAAAAGCCCCAATGGAAGAAGGAACATCAGAGCACCCGCGCCTTGATAAAAGTTCTTAAGAAACGCCTCTACCCGAGGTTTGCCTAGCTTGTGCAAGGTAGCAGAAGAAGTAAAGATGGCCACAAAGGCTGCACTGAGGAAAAAGATCAATGCAGATAAGCCATGCAACGATATCACCAACTTCTCAAAGCCAGGCACATGAACATGTACTCCAGTACTGCAATTCGCATACTCTTGCTTCCCCGTCACAGAATTCTGGCCAATCATCACTTCTTCGTCTTTAACGAAATTGTGCCCATGATCTTTCGCATACGACTCTAAGACTTGGCCCTTCTCGCAAGAATCTATAACGCCTTTAACATCGGCGTCATAAAGATTCATCGGGAACATCGCAACACATATCGCAAAGAAGCCGCCAATGTTGAGTCCAATATTCTCTTTCTTACTGTAGCCCTTGTAGAGTATGAAAAAGATCCCAATAGCCCATAATACTCCGACGAATACATCACGAGTGACAGGCGAATGATGATAGTATGCACTCCAAGAATTACCAACTCCCTCGACTCCGTAGATCCATCCCAGAACGATTAAGAGGGTTGGAAATGATATAGCCAATCCGGCTATTCCCAGCCGAAGTGTTCTATATGTTTGAAAAATATGGCGATCGATTTCTACTGGTGGCAATATTGTTATCCTCCGGTCAGAATTGTCTTATCCGACATTCCCCGGATGAGCCCCGGTTCTGACCATCAGTGTAGCCATTCAGGGGCTTGCTGGCAATTTAGAGGTCGCTGTGTCGCTGTGCATAAGCACGACACCCCGCCTATCTCCGAAACTAGCCCCAACTGCGGTCTCATGGCACTCGATGTCGTTTCTATCGTCAACAAGACACACCTATCCCGTGGTTTTCGTCTTCACGACGGCGGCATGGATCAGACCGGCACCGGCGGTGGCGCTCGCAGCCAAGCGATGCGCGCCAATATCTGCCCGAACATCCGTCTCGACATCGCAACCTCCGTCCGATTGGGGTCAGACCCCGTTTAAACGATTGGGGTCAGACCCCGTTTAAATGTGACTCCAGTTGAACGGTTTCGCAGCCGTCGCCCGCGAGACTTGGGTGGCGGCGGTGGCCAACGCCTGAGCCTCGACATCGGCGGCGATGTGTGGAACCGTCTGGGCATGGTCAGGCACGGGAGGGAACCATGACGGCGATCCGCAATCCGGCACGCGAGCGATTGGAGGCGGGCGAGCTGGCGCTCGGCATCGGCCTGCGCCAGGCCCGCACGGTCGATATCGGCAAGGCGATGAAGACCTGCGGCTTCGACTGGCTCTTCATCGACATGGAGCACAACGCCATGGGCATCGACATCGCGACCCAGATCGCGGTGGCGGCCCAAGACGCCGGCATCACGCCGGTGGTGCGGGTGCCGGGCTTCCAGCACTTCCACGCGACGCGGGCGCTCGACGGCGGCGCCATGGGCATCGTCGTGCCGCATGTCGACGACGCCGAGACGGCCCGAAAGATGGTCCAGAACTGCCGCTACCCGCCGATCGGCCACCGCTCGGTCACCGGCACCCTGCCGCAGATCGACTTCGCGTCGGCACCTGTGGGCGAGGTCACCAAGGCGATCAACGACACGACGCTATTGGTCATTATGCTGGAGACGCCGACGGCGATCGACAACGTCGAGGAGATCGCGGCGGTGGAGGGCATCGATGTGCTGTTGATCGGCACCAACGACCTCTGCATGGAGATGGGCATCCCGGGCCAAGTGGGCGACCCCCGGATCGGCGAGATCTACGACCGGGTCATCGCCGCCTGCCGCGCCAACGGCATCTACCCCGGCCTCGGTGGCGTCTACGACCCGCCACTGATGGAGCGCTACATCGCCCAGGGCATGCGCTTCGTGCTGGCGGGAAGCGATCTCTCGCTGTTGATGGGGGCGGCCCGCCAGCGGGCCTCGTCGCTGCGCGAGATCCCGACCGGCTGAGGGTCAAAGGATGAGCGATGCGAGGGCGCCGTCGAGCGCCGACCTCGTCGTCCGCGGCGCGCTCGTCTTCGACGGCAGCGGTGCCGAGGGCGTCACCGCCGACGTCGCGGTGACGGACGACCGGATCGCCGCCGTCGGCGACCTCGGCGCGACAAGGGCCGAGGTCGAAATCGCGGCCGAAGGCAAGGCCCTGGCGCCCGGCTTCATCGACGTCCACACCCATGACGACCGCGTCCTCATCACGCATCCGGAGATGGCACCGAAGGTGAGCCAAGGTGTGACCACCGTGGTCGCCGGCAACTGCGGCATCAGCCTGGCGCCGCTGACACGCCCCGGCCTGCCGCCGCCGCCCTTCGATCTCCTGGCCGACCGGCCCGAGCTCTGCTTCGCCTCCATGGCCGACTACCTGGAGCACTTGGACGAGACGCCGGCGGCGACCAACGCGGCCGCCCTGGTGGGCCATTCGGTACTGCGCTACGACGCCATGGACGACCTCGGCCGGGCGGCGACGGACGCCGAGGTGGCGGCCATGCAAGGGCTGCTGGCAGAAAGCCTGGAGGCCGGCGCCATCGGCCTCTCCACTGGCATGTTCTATCCGCCGGCGCAGGCCGCCAGCACCGAGGAAGTCGCCGGCGTCGCCGAAGCGTTGGGGCCCGCGAACGGCATCTACACCGCGCACATCCGCAACGAGGCCGAGGCAGTGACCGAGGCGATCGAGGAGGCGGCGGCGATCGGCCGCCATGCCGGCGCGCAGGTGGTGATCTCGCACCACAAGTGCATGGGCGGGGCCAATTTCGGCCGCAGCGTCGAGACCCTGGCGCTGATCGACCGCCTGGGCCGGGACCAGCGCTTGAGCCTCGACCTCTATCCCTACGTCGCCGGCTCCTCGGTCCTGCTCGACGACCTGGTGGCGTTGGCGGACCGGACGCTCATCACCTGGTCCAGGGTCCGGCCTGAGCTGGCCGGGCGCTACCTCGACTAAATCGCGTCCGAATTGGGCCTCGATGAGGCCGCGGCGGCCGAGGCCTTGCAGCCCGCGGGTGCCGTCTACTTCATGATGGCCGAAGAGGACGTGCGCCGCATCATGGCCTATCCCAGGACCATGATCGGCTCCGACGGCCTGCCCTCCGATGCGCACCCGCATCCGCGCCTGTGGGGCACCTTCCCGCGCGTCCTCGGCCACTACGCGCGCGAGGAAGGGGTCTTGTCGCTGGCCGACGCGGTCTACCGGATGACCGGCCTCTCGGCCACCGAGTTCGGCCTTAGCCACCGCGGCTTCGTCCGCGCCGGCCATTTCGCCGACCTGGTGCTGTTCGACCCCGCGACCGTGATCGACAGCGCCACCTTCGATGCCCCGATGACGCCGGCGGCGGGGATCGAGGCCGTCTGGGTCAACGGCGAGGCGGTCTGGCGGGACGGTCGGGCCACCGGCGCCCGCCCCGGCCGCCCGCTGCGCCTGCAAGAGAGCGCCCGCGGCGGAGAAAATCGTGTCTGACACGAATTGAGAAAAAGGTGTCAGACACGAATTATTGCGAGGAGATGGCGAGCGATGGCTGAGATCCGCGTCCGGCCGGCGGTGGCGGCGGACGTCGACTGGCTCGTGGGCCAGGAGGCACGGCCGGAAATGGCCCCCTTCATCGGCCGCTGGCCGGCCGAGGAACACCTTGCCAACCTCGATGATCCCGACAAGCACTACCTGATCGCCGAGGACGCGGCCGGCAACCGGCTCGGCTTCGTCATCCTGCTAGGGCTGGAGACGCCGGCGCGGAACGTCGAGCTCGCCCGCATCGCCGTCACCGAGCCGGGCCGGGGCCTGGGTCGGCCGCTCCTGCGTCAGGTCATCGCCCGGACCTTCGGCGCGCTCGGCGCCACCCGCCTCTGGCTCGACGTCTTCGACGACAACGCCCGCGCCATCCGCGCCTACGAGGCGGTCGGCTTTCAGGACACCGGCGAGCGCCGGGCGGACGAGCCTAGGAGCAGCGGCGAGACCGGCACCCTCGTCTTCATGGCGATCGCGGCCGATTCCGCGCCGGGTGCCTAGGGCCAGGTGGCGTCCGGGTCGAGCGGATAGAGCGGCCGCGCCAGCTTGGTGTAGGCGAAGCGGCCGAGGTCGTTGGCGGCGACGCCCGGCGTGTCGACGTAGATCTCTCCCTTGGCGAAGCGTCGGAAGTGGGCCCGCCAGGCGATCGGCGACTTGACGACCAGGATCTTCTTCTCCTCCGGCCGGATGCCGACGACGCGCAGGTGGTCGGCATCGAAGGGCATCGCCCGCTCCGTCGTCAGCATCACCTCGATGCCGCCGGCATCGACGACGGCGACGCGGCCGAGCCGAACCTTCTGGCCGGTCATGTAGTCGCCCCGGCGGGCGTAGCTGACGTCGTCGAGGAAGCGGACCCGGCCCCGAAGCCGCACCGGGTCTCCGTGCTTGTCGTCGTTCTTGCCGCCGACCGGGCCGTCGAAGTCGCCGCCGATCCCAATACCGTCGGCGACCGCCAGGGCCGCTGGGTCGTTCAGGACCACCGCCGCCGAGGTCGCCCCCTGGCGCAGGAGCTCGGCCAGCAGCACCGTGCCGTCGGCGGCCGAGCCGCCGCCGACGTTGTCCGCCGTATCGGCCAGGACGATCGGCCCCTCTGGTGCCGCCAGGGCGCGCGACACCGCCGCCTCGGCCGAGACCAGATCCGAGCGGAAGGCCCGGCGCCGCGCCCAGATGAACGCGGCCAGCGCGTCAGCCATCGCCTCGGCCGTCGCGTCCACGTCGGCATAGGCGAGAACGCCCATGCCGAGATGGGCGACGACGGGGCAGCCGGCCGGCAGCGCTTCGCGAAGCCGCTCCAGATAGACCGCGTCCGCCTCGTCCGCGCCCTCGGCCACCATGGCGCCGTGCAGGACGACGAGGGCGCCGTCGATGCCGTCCATCGCGCCGACGCGGTCGAGGGTCCGTTCGGTGATCTCGTCGAAGGCCTCGGCCGTCACGGTGCCGCCCGGTACGGCACCGGCGAAGAGGGCTGGGCGCAACTCGAAATCGCACCCCGCCGCGGCCTCGATCATACCACCGATCTCGGTGTTGGTGCCGGTGTTCTGTTCGAGCAGTTCCTCCCCCTCGGCGAACTGGTAGGCGTGAAAGGCGCCGATGTCGGTGGGGAGGCTCGAGAACGTATTGGTCTCGTGCCAGACCCCGGTGAGGAGAATGCGAGCGGCCATCACTGAAACCGCGGCATGACCTTCTCGGCGAAGAGCTCGAGCGAGGCCAATATCCGCTCCGGCGGGCTGATGCCCTGGGGGATCAGCAAGAAGCATTCGCGGAAGGGGATCATCTTCGCCGCCGCTTCGATCTCGGCCGAAATCGTATCGGGCGAGCCGACGAGCAGCTTCGGCAGGTCCTGCCCGAACTGCGCCGACCACTGGCCCCAGAACCACTTCATGTCGGCGACCCATTCTTGCGCCTCGGCGTCGGTGGGCGCGCAGACCATGAGGCCACCCCAGCCGCCCTCTTCTCCCGCAGCGATGTCGCGGCCATATTCCGAGGCCTCCTCGCGGTAGACCCGCCAGAGGTCTTGGCAGAAGGCCAGCTGGTCGGTCAGCACGATCGGCTTGCCGCCGTAGCGGGCCCAGAACTTGGCGGTGCGCACGCTGTGGGTGAAGCCGCCGTAAAGCGGCGGGTGCGGATACTGCAACGGCCGGGGCGCGATGCCGATCTCCCGCACCCGCATCTCGGCGTCGGTGCCCCGGCCGTAGTCGTGGTAGACGGTCTGGGGGTGCGGGTTGACGAAACCCGGCGGCGGGAAGCTCCAGAACTTGCCCTCGTATGAGAAGGTCTCCTCGCGCAGCGCCGTCAACGCGATGTCGACGAACTCGGCGAAGTACTCGCGGTTCGTCTCGTCGTCGGCGCTGTCCTTGTTCCAGGGGCCGACGGCGGTGAGGTCGTCCTGGAGCCGGAAGTTGTCGACCCAGCGGGCCTGGTAGCCGCGCACGAAGCCGACCCCGAAGCGGCCGTCCAGCATGTGGTCGATGGTGGCGATCTGCTCGGCCGCCTTCAGCGGGTTGTGCGTGGTGGTGACGAAGCCGCAGGTGATGACGCGCAGCCGCTTCGAGTGCCGGCCCAGCCACATCGCCATCAGCATCGGGTCGTTGGCAATCTCGAAGCCTTCGATCTGCAGGTGGTGCTCGGGATGGCCGAAGCCGGCATACCCGGCCTCGTCGGCGAAGCGGACATAATCGGCGATCTCGTCCAGCATCCGCCGGTAGAGCGCCGGGTCGCGCCCGGCCATGCCGCGCTCCAGCTCCTCGCGGCGGCCGATGGTGCAGTAGATGAAGAGGTTGAAGTCCACGGTATGGCCTCCCGGCGCAGACGCCGCCAATACGCAAGCGATCGCTAGATCATGTCATCGACAGGGTCGACTTGGCCCGGCCGCTCCGGTCGGCAATCAGCCCTTGCCGTAGTCCACCGTCAGCCAACGCTCGGGCGTCATATCGATCAGCATGCGGCTGCCGGTGGCGACGGCCTCGCGATAGCCCTCGGCGTAGGCGCGGCCGTCTTCCTCGCCGAGATAGCGTTGCGCCAGCGGCAGCAGGTGGTCGTCGGTGGTCGCGGTGCCGATGGCGGAGATCGGCCCCTCGACGCTCACATACTTGTAGGGCCGGTCCTCGGACTGGACGCAGAGGCTGATGCGCTTCTCGGGCTTCAGCAGGGCGGCCTTCCGCGAGGCCTTGGGCGTCAGGAAGCGGATCTCGCCGCCGGGCTCGTAGAGGTACCAGATCGGCACCGCCAGCGGCCCCCGACGCTTGTCCGAGAGGGCCAGGATGGCGACCCGGGGCTCGGCCAGGAAGGGCGCGCGCGCGGCCGGGGGCCTGGCGTGGGACATGGGGCGTCTCCTCGTCTATTCAGATCGGCTCGAACTTGGGCAAGGTCACCTCGTCGGTCACGGCGTCGAAGACGACGCGGACGGCATCGCCGATCGCCACCGCCTCGACGTCCTCGGTGACGATATTGCTCATCATCCGCGGGCCTTCCTTGAGGTCGATCAAGGCGATGACGTAGGGGGCGTCGTCCTTGAAGGCCGCGCCCGCGCCGCGTCGGGCGACGGTGTATGAGTAGATCGTGCCCTCGCCCGAGGCGTCGCGCCAGTCGATGGCGGCCCCGTGACAGTGGGGACAGAGGGCGCGGGGCGGAAAGTGCGCCCGGCCGCAGTCGCCGCAGTAGGGCAGCGCCAAGCGTTCTTCCCGGGCGGCCTGCCAGAACGGGGCACTGTCGGCGTCGATGGTCGGCAGAGGTTTCTCGGTCATCGTCTCACTCCCGCGCCAGGATGCAGGTCGCCCCGCTCGACAGCGTGCCGCCGGTGCCGTGCGCCAGCGCCAGCTTCGCATCCGCCACCTGGCGCGGCCCGCACTCGCCCCTGAGTTGCCGGGTCGCCTCGATCAGCAAGAAGATGCCGTACATGCCGGGATGCGCGTAGCTGAGGCCGCCGCCGTTGGTGTTCATCGGAAAGTCGCCGCCGGGGCCGGTGCGGCCGCCCTCGACGAAGGCGCCGCCCTCGCCCGGGCCGCAGAAACCCAGCGCCTCCAGCGTCATCAGCACGGTGATGGTGAAGGAATCGTAGATCAGGGCCACGTCGATGTCGGCCGGGCCGACGCCCGCGGTTGCGAAGGCGCGTTTCCCCGCCGCCGCCGCCGAGGTGAGGTGGGCGAGGTCCGGCATGGCGCCGATGGTGATGTGGGTCATGCTCTCGCCGAAGCCCAGCACCCGGACCGGCGGGGTGGCGAGGTCGCGGGCGCGCTCGGCCGAGGTCATGACGATGGCGCCGCCGCCGTCGGTGACGAGGCAGCAGTCGCGCAGGCGCAGCGGGTCGGCGATCATCGGGCTCGCCAGCACCTCGTCCACCGTCAGCGGCTCGCGCATCATCGCCGCCGGGTTCAGCCCCGCCCAGGCCCTCGCCGCCACCGCGATCTCGGCCAGTTGCGCCGACGTCGTGCCGTATTCGTGCATGTGCCGCCCGGCCGCCATGGCATAGGCGCCCAGCGGCAGCGGCAGCCCCCAGGGGACCTCGTATTGCAGGCTGAAGAGGGTCGGCCGGCCGCCCTGGCTGCGGCTCCGCTCCGAGCGCTGCGTCGAGCCGTAGAGGATCAGCGCGACATCGCAATAGCCCTGCCCGATCGCCAGAGCCGCGTGCGCAACGTGCATCTCGAAAGAGGAGCCGCCGGCGTTGGTGTTGTCGGTGAAGCGGGGCGTCAGGCCCAGATACTCCGCCATCTGCACCGCCGCCATGTTGCCGGGGCGCGGCACCCCCCAGGCACCGGCGACCAGCAGGCCGTCGACGTCGCCGATGCCGAGCCCCGCCTCCGCCAGCGCCGCCTTCGCCGCCCAGGCCTGGATCTGCAACGCGGAGGCGCCGTCCGCCACCTTGCCGTCGACCAGCGGCGTCTCCGCCACGCCGACGATCACCGGGTCTCGTGCCGCCATCAATCCTCCCTCACGCGCGCCTCGACGCGGCCGATATCGGCTCGATGGCCGCCAGCTCGCCATGCAGCTTGCTGCGGCTGTCGCGCGCCTCGTCCTCGGCCAACTGTATCTCATAGTTCTTCTGCAGGTTCATCCAGAACTCGGCCGTGGTGCCGAAGTACTTGGCGAGCCTGAGCGCCGTGTCGGGCGTGACGGCGCGCTTGCCGGCGACGATGGCGCTGATCCGGTTCGCCGGCACGTAGAGCGCCCGGGCGAGCTTGCGGGCACTGAGCCCGAACGGGACCATGAAATCCTCGGCCAAGTGCTCACCCGGATGGATCGGTGCCCGCTTCGCCTTCATCTAAGGCTCCCATTCCAGGTCCCGCCGATATCAACGACAGTCGTCTGCAAGAACTACGGCCAGAGTCGACTCTGACCTTGATTGTACGCACTCAAGTCCATAATTTCAATTCACGCCTTCTCTAAATCAACTTCCGTTAACAGGTTTTGACCATCTGCTTCTATAATTCTTTTCTAGGGTGCGAATATCGATGAAATATTTCAGCGCAATCAGCAATTTACGTGATTTTACACCTTCACTTATTTACGCAAAGCAAAGCCCTCATTATGGTTTTCACTATAAATCGACCCCAACTCTCCCTCAGTATCGTGCAAGATTCACTTTAGCCTGGTGATTTCTGAGTTTGAGTCTTGTGATATTGATATGATGTTATCTCTCATTGCATCCCTTAGCAACAAAATTCCGTGCATTCACGATATCTTTTTCTTCTCCTTTTATGTAAGATACTCGTATAATTTCTTTTAGCCTATCAAAGCATTCCGATGGCACTGAGACAGTAGCCTTTCTGGAGAATCTCCAGAATGAATTGTTGACACCCAACGTTTGAGCTAACCGCCGCAATGCGTCCGGACTAGCGAAGGCTTAGGTTGCTCGATGTCAGCGCGGCCTTTCTGTTGGCCACGGAAGGATATCTCGCGTCCCGACCGCCATGAAGTGTTTTATGTTCTCTCGGAGCTTCGCCGCATCAGAGATCACGAAAGCGAATATGTGTGCATTTTGGAGTTGAAACTGACGTTGCAACTTCTGAAGAGATCGTCCGCTATTGACATTGCCCTGGATGATCCAGCAGTTAGAAGAGCCAAGCTGCGGCAGGACTGGCCAATGAACACCGATTTCAGGATCGGCCCCCTTCTGTGTATAGGCCATGTCGAAGACGACGATTGGCGGTGGGTCGATACCCAGTTCGCGTAGGACCTTTGCAACCAAGCCGACTGCGATGGCTCCGCCTGGGCCGATGCCGACAAGCACTGTGTTCGGTTGACTGAGTTCCTGAAGCAGATTCTCTCTAACATACGATCTGACAGCGAAATGTAGAAGCGGCCATCGCAATGGCTTGGCCAGCATGAGAGCAAGACCCATGGTGAGGGCAGTTATCCCGAACAGCGCTGCAAGAAGAGCAGGAGATCCGGCTGCTCCGCCGGCTTCCATGAAAGACCACAGACGCTCAACCACGCCGAGGCCGAGCAAGAACACTCCCACTTTGCCCGTCCCGAGGCGAGTCCCATAGAGCCAAACACATCTTTGGAGCCAGAAGGGTTTGGAATTAATGCGAGTGCCAATATGCATTGAGCCGACATTCCTCATGTTACCGTCGGTTCCGGCCATCAGAGTAGCCATTTTGGCCCTCGTAGGCAATTCCGAGGTTGATGGCGTGGGCAAGACGCTCCGTCTACCTCCCGGATTAGCGCCGAGGGCGGTTTCGTGGCGCTCAAGGTCAACTAGTACTTCATAATTGGTGTCGGAATCGACTCTGACCCCAATTATAACATCGCCTCGGATCGAATAGATCTCGCATCGCTCCACTTGCAGGGGTACGTATAATTTGACGATACATGATATTTGTCACACAATGTATAGAGAACCTACTTTCGGATAAATATCGAGGGCCGACGTTAATTGGACTTGGTATAGAGGCGCCGCCACGCGGGCCACCCCCGGCGCCAGGGGAGTTGGGCGAGGATGGCGCCGGCGACCACCAAGGTACCGCCGAAGAGCTGTTGGGTGTGGAGCTCGCCGCCCAAGGGCAGCACCATCAGCATGACGTAGAAGGGCACCAGGTTCTGGTGCATCGAGCCGATGGTGACGCCCAAGAGCCTGGCGCCCCAGAGCCAGAACACGACCGAGGCGCCGTTGGCGATCGCCGCCATCCAGAAGATCAGGGAGAGCGTCGGGAGCGAGAGGTCGAGCTCGGCCGGCACCCAGCCGGTGGCGAGAAAGGCCACGATCAGCGCCAGCACCACGACCGAGCAACAGAGCGTCGTCAGCGTCGTCTTGGCGAGATCGGAGAGCGCGGCCAAACGGTGAATGCAGCCACGGCTGTACCAGACCCAGAAGACGTTGCCGAGGATCACCAGGGCCTCGCCGCCGTGGAAGCCGAGTAGCTCGACGTCGTCGCGCCAGCTGGTCACGATGCCGCCGCCGATCGCGAGCACGATGCCGACCGAGATCGGCACGGTCAGCCGCTCGGTACGGCTCGCCACCCCCATGATGGCGGCGATCAGCGGCACCGTCGCGGCGATGATCGAGGCGGTCACGGGATCCGAGAATTGCAAACCCCAGACCAGGCACAATGACGCGCCCGTCAGGCCGACGCCGCCGACCAGCATGCCGCTCGCCCAGGGCGCGGTCCGGAGTTCGCCGAGGCGGCCGGCGAGCGCCATCCAGAGGGCGAGGAACGCGCCCGCGATCAGGACCCGGGCGCCGGTGACCAGGACCGGGTGCCAGGTCTCGAGGATGATCTCGGTGACCGGGAAGGTCGTCGCCCACATCGCCATGGAGACGATGGTGACGAGGTTGCCGCGAAGGCGTACCGACTGCATGAGCGGGTGGCGGCGAGCGGCTCAGCCTTGCCGCGCCACCTCCGCCGCCACCGCTTCGGCCCAGGCCTCGGGGTCGAAGCCGTGCGAGCCGGCGACGGTCTTGAAGCGGACGATGCCGTCGGCGTCGATGACGTAGAGCCGCTCAGGGAGCGCGTTGTAGAGGCCGTCGACCGTGTCCGTCATGTCGTCGAGCAGCATCGGCATCTGGAAGTTGAGGTTCAGGACGCAGACTTCGGCCAGCGCCGCCCGTTCCTCGATCGTCGTCGGCGCGGCGTGGACGACGCCCTCGTCGAGATTGTGCTGCACCTGCCAGCCGTCGTCGGGATGCGCCTCCTGAATGTAGACGCAAGCGAAGTCCATGCCCTACCTTATGCGCGGCGGCAATTTCGTCCAGGCGCACGGCCTGGCGGCGAAACGGCGGTCAGGTGTAAGAGCCGAAGACGAGGCCGAGGGACCGGCCCCGCTGCTCCGAGAGCCGGAAGAATTCGCCCGTCCGCTTGCCCGCCGGCGACAGTCTTTCGACCTGGAAGTCCGGCGCCGGCTCGCCGACCGCCGGCGCCCTGGCCTCGCGCGCCAGCCGCTCGGCCCGCATCGCCGTGTACTGCTCGGGCGTCATCAACATCTTCGCCCAGCGCTCCGGCGGGATCTCGCGCCAGTCCTCGGGATAGCTGATTTCCGCCATCGCTCGCTCCCACTTCCAGGCTCCACAGCCAGTATGGCCGGGCCGGAACCGGCTGACAAACGGCGCATAACCCGGCATTATGTCCGCGAGCGAATGAGCTGGCCCATGCGACGGAATGCGCCGGCGTCATTGCGAGCGTAGCGAAGCAATCCAGTTTGGAAGCCGAGATACTGGATCGCTTCGTCGGCTACGCCTTCTCGCGATGACGTTACGACAGTCGGTTCGAGTGCTCGCAGGCATTATGCCAGCCGCAACAAACGGAGATCCCCCATGCCCAAGCGCCGCCTCACCGGCTCTTTCGTCGCCCTCATCACGCCGATGAACCAGGACTATTCGGTCGACTTCGAGGGCTTTCGAACGCTGATCGAGTTCCAGCGCGAGAACGGCTCCTCGGCGGTGCTGATCATGGGCTCCAGCGGCGAGGTCTCGATGCTGTCGGCGGACGAGCGCCACGCCATCGTCGCCGAGACCATGAAGCAGAAGCAGCCCGGCATGGAGATGTGGTACGGCTGCACCGGCCCCTCGACCGAGGCGACGATCGGCTACGTCCGCCAGGCCGCGGCCGAGGGTGCCGACGGTGCCGTGATCGCCGCACCCGCATATATCTGTGCCCCCAACGCCGACATCGTCGACTATTTCCTGGAAGTCGCGGACGCATCGCCCATCCCGCTCGGCATCTACAACAACCCGCCGCGCGTGAAGACCGACCTGACGGCGGACGAGATCCTGCGCATCGCCGAGCATCCGAACGTGCTGGTCTTGAAGGAATCGACCGGCCGGGTGGCGCAGGTGGCGCAGATCGCCCGGGCCGAGCCGGAGCTTTCCCTCATGTGCTGCTGCTCGCCGAACCTGGGCCTGATCGTGCCGATCATGTCGCTCGGCGGCCACGGCACCGCCAACATGACCGGCAACATCATCCCGCGTGAGATGGCGGTGATCTCGACCCCCTGGGCGTCGTACCAAGACGCCGAAGCGTTCCAGGCCGCGTATCTTCGCAACCTGCCGATGCTGCACTACGCCTATTCGGCCATCAATCCGGTGCCGATGAAGTCGCTGATGGCCGCCGTCGGGCTGCCGGCGGGGCCGCTCAGGAAGCCGTTGAACGCGTTGACCGGCACGGCGCTGCAGCAGGGCCTCGACATCGTGCGCGATCTGGGCCTCGACAAGAGCTACGGCTTCACCCTGCCCCAAACCCTGGCGGCGGCCGAATAATACCGCCGAGCAAATAACCTGACTCGTTCTCGGCCTCTCTTGCGCGGCCGCCGTCGTGCCGACATCTCCCTCTCCCCCTTCGAGGGGGAGAGGGCTGGGGTGAGGGGGTGACGCACCGACAAAGAATCAACGCCCGCTGGTTTAAACCTGGATTTCCCGGATGAAAGTGTGAAAGTTCGACCTCAAGGGCCGATTCAGGTATAGGAATCAGTAGGTTGATGCTGCCGTGGGGGGCTTGGGATGGCGCACCCGATGGGTGAAGCGAAGCCGGGGTCTCTCCGGCTCGGTTTCGACCGTCGGCTGAAGTTGGAGTTTCGCGGCTGTCAGATTTCGTCAGACGGCGGCTTGCTGCCCTATCGCGAGCTGGACGAGGCGCTGGGGCTGAGCAGGCTTGCCGGCGACGCGCTCTTGGAGGTTCGACAGGGCAAGAACACTCGGCATCTGCTGACGGGACTGCTGCGGCAGTCCGTGTACGGCCGCCTGGCCGGCTACGAGGATGTCAGCGACGCCGAGCGGCTGTGCCGCGATCCGGTGATGCGGGCCGTCGTCGAGCGCAAGGGCTCAACGGGATGGCGGCATCGAGCAGCCAGATTGGCCGCTTCGAGACGGCATGGCTGGCGAGCGACGACAACCTGGCGGCGCTGACCGACCTCTCCGGTGCCTGGATCGACCGGGCGCGGTCCGGCTCGAAGACGATTGTCTTCGACATCGACTCCAGCGTCAGCCCAACGCACGGCGAGCAGGAGGGCAGCGGCTACAACGGCCACTTTGCCTGCACCTGCTATCACCCACTGTTCGTCTTCAACCAGTTCGGCGACCTGGAACGCTGTGTCTTGCGTCCGGGGCATGTTCACTCCGCTGAGGGCTGGTGTGAGCTGCTGGAGCCGGTGGTCGCCAGATACCGGGATCGGGCCGGCCGCCGCTACTTCCGGGCCGATGCCGCCTTCGCCTCACCGGAGGTCTATGAGTACCTGGAGGCCGAGGAATTCCTCTATGCGATCCGCCTACCCGGCAACCAGGTCCTCCAGCAGCGCATCAGCCACCTGCTGACCCGCCCTGTCGGCCGGCCGCCGAAGTCGGTGCGGCGCTACTACTACGGCTTCAACTATCAGGCCCAGAGCTGGGACTGCACCCGCCGCGTGGTCGCCAAGATCGAGTGGCATCCCGGCGAGCTGATCCCGCGTTTTGACTTCGTCGTAACCAACCTGGGCCGCTCCGGCCAACGGGAGACAGCCTTCTACAATCAGCGCGGCAAAGCGGAGCAACGAATCAAGAAAGGCAAGCACGCGATCAAGTGGACCAACTGTCAACGGCGGAGTAAAAATGCGCCACTCGGGCGGAGCAAAACTACACCACTGACAGGTCGGGAGCTTGTCCAC
>JASLMY010000113.1 GCA_030746295.1 Alphaproteobacteria bacterium
CCAAGGGACACTATCGCGGCCCGCTGCACGGCATTCCTGTTTCGCTGAAGGACCTCTATGCGACCAAAGGCATCCGCACCACGGCGGGCTCGCGCATCCTGGAAGATTACGTCCCGAAGCGGGACGCGACGACAACCGCTCGCCTGATGCAAGCGGGCGCGGTGCTGGTCGGCAAGACCAACCTGCACGAATGGGCTTGCGGGGTCAGCACCGACAATCCGTTCTTCGGCACCTGCCACAATCCCTGGCGGATCGGCCATATTCCAGGCGGTTCGTCCGGCGGCTCCGCTGCGGCGGTAGCCAGCCGGCAATGTCTCGCCAGCCTCGGCAGCGATACCGGCGGGTCGATCCGCATCCCAGCCCACATGTGCGGCATCTTTGGCCATAAGCCGACCTACGGCCTGGTGCCCAGGACCGGTATCTTTCCGGAAAGCTGGTCGTTCGACCACAGTGGCCCAATGACTCGGACGGTCGAGGACAGTGCGATCGTATTGCAGGCGATCGCCGGGCACGATCCTCTGGATCCGTCGAGCATCCCGGGGAAAGTCGCGAACTTCTCGCGCGGCCTCAAATCGGGCATCAAGGGGCTTCGGGTCGGCGTGCCGCGCCGGTACTTCTTCACCGGCATCGATGCTGGAGTTCGTACTCCGGTGCGCCAGGCGATCGCCGCCCTGGAGACGCTCGGCGTGGAGCTGGTCGAGGTCGACATCCCCGAGGCGGAATTGGCGATGGACTGTACTTTTGTGATCGCCTGGGCGGAAGCCGCCCACTACCACCGCAAGTGGGTTCGCGAGAGGCCCGGCGACTACGGTCCGGACCTGCTGGACCTGCTGCAGGCCTCTTCGCTCTATCTCGCGACCGACTATCTGCAGGCGCAGCAGGTGCGAGCCCGAGTACGGGCCGCCTTCCGGCGGTTGTTCGAGACGATCGATATTCTGGCAACGCCGGCCGGTCCGACCCCGGCGACCGCCCACGGTGCGACGGAGGTGATCGTGCAGGGACGCCTGGTCTCGATCATGAACAAGGTGGCGGCCTTCACTGCGGTTGCCAACGCCACCGGTGAGCCTGCCTGCTCGGTGCCCTGCGGCTTCACCAGGGACGGCCTGCCGGTCGGCTTGATGTTGCACGGCCGGGCCGGTGACGACGCCACCGTGCTCCGCGCGGCTTACGCCTACGAGCAGGCGCACGACTGGTACCAACGGGTGCCGCCGGTTTAGGGCCTATCTCGAGGCATCGCCGCGGTGGTCGCGGCGGCGGCCATCGCTTCGCGCCTTCGGCGGGTCTTCGCATCGTCGACACCGCCTGTCACATCCAGGACCACACCGTAGACCTGCGCGGCCACTTCAGCGCTGACCCATCCTTCCGCCACGTCCGCCGCCACCCTGTCCGCTTCCCGCTCCGTCGGCGGACCGTAGCCGCCGCCGCCACAAGAGACGGAGACGATGCTTTCGCCCTCGGAGAGATCGACCCGCCCCCAGGCGGGCGCCTTCTCCAAGGCGCCGGAAGCGCGCCGGACGAACTGTGACGACTGGCCGCCGGCGAGACCGCTGCGAATTCCCCGTGGCGGATACTTGCCGCCATCGTGCGCGTACATGACCGAAAGGCCGCAGTCGAGAGGGCCGAACTCGACCCGGCAGCCCGGCGCCCCCCTGTGCCGGCCGGGCCCGCCGCTGTCGGCGGCCAGACGAACCTCGCGGATCACGACCGGGTGCATCAGCTCGTCGATCTCGACGCTGTCCCAGCGGCAGAGGCCGGCACTGCCCGGATGACCGAAGGTCAGCCAGCCGTCGCCCCAATGCCCGGCCGGGCCGCCGGCCAGGCCGCGGATCAGCTGATTGACGAAGGGCGTGCCGCCGGTCCGTGGATCGCGGCCGGAAATGACGCCGTCGGACGGAGGTATCAGGAAAGCCGCC
The DNA here is from genome assembly GCA_030746295.1 of Alphaproteobacteria bacterium. The sequence continues at coordinate 1,914 of JASLMY010000113.1, forward strand.
TCGGCCATGCCTCCGGCGCCGCCCAACGCGGCGACGGCGCCTTGCACCGCATTGGTCACCCGGTCGGCGAGGTTGGTGGTGGCGGCCGAGCAGCTGATCGGATGGATCGGGATGCCGACGACGCAGTTCTCTCGGAGCATGACCTCGATGCGGCGGAAGCTGCCGGCGTTCGGCGGCGGTGGTTCATCGGCCAGGCTGTTGAAGACACCAAGATAGGCGGCCGTCCGGGCGCAGGCTTCGCTAAGGTTGAGCCCCGAGGGCAGGCAGTCGGGATTGTGCCGCAGGTCGATGGCGATCCGGCCCGCCTCGGCGTCGAGATGGACCCGCGCTTCGATCCCGACACCGTCGGGCGCTCCTGGGAAGGGATCGTGCCGCGTGTGGCCGCTGGCGCGTCCTGACGGCATCGCCCGGAGCGCCTTCACCATCCCGTTCTCGCTGTAGTCGAGCCATTGTCGGGTCAGCTCGTCCAGGCGGTCCCAGCCCTGCTCTTTGCCGAGGGCCAGGAGCTCGCGCTCGCCGATCCTGGCGGCACCGAGCAGGGCCAGATAGTCTCCGCGCCACTGCTCGGGGATACGGATGCGCGCTTCGCATATCCGGATGATGTCGTCCCGATCCCGGTAGTCCTCCTGGACCCGCACCGCCGGGAAAATCAGCGCGCCTTCTTCGTAGACATCGCGCGCGGCTACCGCATAGGTGGTCGGCTCCGCATTGCCGCAGTCGGCCTGGTGCGCCTTGGCCAGCACCGTGAAACGGTGGCGGCCCTCGTCGTCGATGACCGGCACCAGGATCGCGTGGTCGGCCGGATGGGAATTACCGTGATAGGGCGAGTTGTGCAGGAAGGCGTCGCCCCGGTGCAGCTCGGGATGAAAGCGGCGCATCGCGGCGGCCATTAGATCCGGTCCGGACATGACGTGTATGGGCAAGCTGTCGCCGGCGACGAGCAGCTCTTCCGAGGCGGTGACGATGCAGCAGGAGAAATCGTGCCCGGTGTTGAGGACGCCGGAGCGGCCAGTTCGGAAAAGCGTGTTCTGCATCTTGTCGACGATGCCCTGCAGCCGACAATGGAACACCGCCAGGGCCACGCCGTCGATCGTGTCCGCCTGCCTCGGTTCGATCATGATCAGTTCCTTTCTGCCCTTACAAGTCGACGACTAGGGCGCCCTCGCCGAGCCGGGATGCTTCGGTCCCGGGCAGCAGCACGATCGCGGCAAACGGCGACTCGACGATCGCCGGGCCGGAGATGCGAAAGGCCTCCGGAAGCGAGTCGAGCTGGTGCACGGGCACCTCCAAAGTCCCGATCTCGGGGAAATAGACCTGGCGATGGCGCTCGTCCCTCTCGTCGGCGCTGGCGTTCGCCATCACCACCACTGGCCGCGTCGGAAATTGCCGCTCGGTCCTGACGCGCCAGGCCACGACCTCGACCACCGCATCCGAATCGACATAGCCGAAAAGCGCCCGATGCTCCGCGTGCATCGATTTGACGAGCGCGGCGACGTCCTGCGGACCGTGGAAGCGGGCCGTCGGCAGCGGGACCTCCACTTCCCAGATCTGTTTGTGATAGCGCGCCTCGGCGAAATGGCTGATCCTCGCCTCCGTGCCGCCAGGACCGTCGCCCGGCTCGCGGAAGCTGGCGGCCCATGCCTCGAGACGCTCCAGAACGGCATTCGTCCCGGCGAAGTCGAAGGCGGCGCTGTCTGCGATGTAGACCTCTCGAAACTCGCGGACCAGATCGGAGAGCAGTCCGCCAACGGCGCTTAGCGCCGGACCGCAGTCGGGGAAGACAATTCGCCCGGCGCCGAGCCGGCGGCCGATCGCGACCGCGGTCAGTCCGGCAGCGCCGCCGCCCGCGACCAGGATCGCGCCACGCGGGTCGACCCCCTGCGCGATGGTCACGCCTTCGATCGCCCGCACCATGGCTTCGGTGGCGAGGGTGAGGATGGCCGCGGCCGCGGCTTCGAGCTCCAGCGCCAGCGGACGCGCTATCGCCCGGGCGATCGCCTCTTGCGCGAGCCCGACTTCGAGCGGCTGGCCGCCGCCGAGGAAGGACCTGGGGTGCAGGTAGCCGAGCACCACCGCGGCGTCGGTCAAGGTCGGGTCGGAGCCGCCGCGGCCGTAACAGGCGGGGCCGGGCTCGGCGCCCGCGCTCTCGGGCCCGACATGGAGCAGGCCTCCGGAATCCACCCGTGCAATACTGCCGCCGCCAGCGCCGATACTGCTCACCTCGACCGAGGGAAAGCCGGTCATGTGGCCGAGATAGGGCCGGCCGAGCCAACTCTCCGCGGTGCGGCCGATTCGGCCGTTCCTGATCAGGCTGACGTCGCAGGTCGTGCCGCCACAGTCGAGCACGACGATGTCGGACGGCGCCTCACGGATCTCGCCGTAGTGACGGCCGGCGATAGGCGCCATGGCGGGTCCGGAATGAAGCGTGTGGATCGGTGCCCGTGCGACCTCGGCGGCGGGCATCACGCCACCCTGAGAGGTGCCGACCACTAGCTCGCCGGCGAAGCCGAGGGAGCGAAGGCGGCGCTCCAAGCCGTCGAGATAGTCGGTCATCACCGGCTTCAGCGAGGCATCGATGCAGCAGGCGGAAGCCCGACGGTACTCGCGCAAGGTCGGATTCAGGCGGTGCGATAACGTATGGGGCAGATTCGCTCGCAGCTCCTCCAGCAGTGCTCCGACGCGCAACTCATGGCTCGGGTTGACGACCGACCAAAGGAGGCAGACGGCCACCGCCTCGACTTCGTAGGCATCGAGTCCGCGAATGATCTCGGCGACAGCGTCCTCGTCCAGCGCCGTCAGCACCCGGCCGTCGGCGGCGATCCTCTCCCGCACTTCGAAGGTGAGGCGCCGGGGCACGTAGGGCGAGGGGAAGGGGGTGGCGAAATCGAACGGGTCCACGCGCCCGCCTTCACGAAAAAGCAGAATGTCCGGATGACCTTCCGTGGTGAGAAACGCCGTGCGCGCGGTGGAGCCTGTGATCACTGCGTTGATGCTTCGCGTGGTGCCGTGAATCAGCAATGCGCCCCGCGCCAACAGCGACTCAATACCGAGGCCGAACTCCGCGGCCGCGCTCTCGAATGCCGCCATGATCGCGGCAACGGGATCGGACGGCGTGGATGCGGTCTTGAAGAGCCGCAAATGTCCATCCGAAAACGCGACCGCGAGATCCGTGAAGGTTCCTCCAGTATCGACCGCAAAGCGAAGATCCCGCTCCATTCGTCTTGGCCTTCCGCCATGTTCAACACGTCCTGGCAAGAGTGCCGTCGAACAAGCGCGGCAATCAAGCGGGTCGCTTTCACCAGTCAGAAGATCGCCAGAAGTGATTCAAGTAGCTCGTGATCGATGCTAGGGCGGAAGTGATGCTTTGAGACCGTGGAGGCGGGCTACTCCGGGTGGGGTGGCCGCCGTTCGAGCTTGCCGGTCAGAAGGTGGCACGCGGCCGGATGGCTGCCGCTCCCTTGGACGAGGGTGGGCTCCTCCCGCTCGCACACTTGCGCAGCGTGCGGGCACCTCGTGTGGAAGCGACAGCCGGTCGGAGGATCGATGGGGCTCGGGGGATCACCTTCGAGGACGGTCTCCGCGGTTGAATCCCGCCAGCTCCCGAGCACCGCCGCGGACAGCAGTGCCTCAGTGTAGGGATGCCGAGGTTCTTCGAACAGCTCCGCTCGCTCACCCATCTCCATGACCTTTTCGGCGTACATGACGAGAATGCGATCGGCCATGTACTCGGCGACGCTCAAGTCGTGCGTGATGAAGAGATAGGCCATGCCCATCTCGCGCTGCAGATCCTTAAACAGGGTTGAGCACGCGCGCCTGCGCAGAGAGGTCCAGCGCCGCCACGGGCTCGTCGAGGACCAAGAGCTTTGGGTCGACGGCAATGGCTCGTGCTATTCCAACCCGTTGCCGTTGGCCACCGCTCAGCTCGTGCGGGAGGCGCCTTGCGTGGGCGGCGTTCAGCCCCACTCGCTCCATCAGCTCACCCACGCGTTGCTCGATCCCTTTGCGGTCACCGCGCCTGTAGAGCTCGTTTACTTTGAGCGGATACTCGTTCGCCTCGCCCTAGGGATAGAAGCTCTCCCAGTCCACGGCACGCTGATAGCCATGCGCGACCCGTATGAGGAGGTCCTCGCGGAAGTACGGGCCGACGAGCTGGAGGCCGACGGGCAGGCCCCCGGACTTGCCGCAGGGCACGCTCAAAGCCGGAAAGCCGGTGTAGTTGAAGGGCGCCGTATTGGTGATGATCAGGCCGAGGTCGGCGGCGAGCTCACCGTCGAACAGGGTGCGGTCGATTGCCTCCGCGAAGTCCGCGGGCGTCTCGTACGGGGACGACTTGATCGGCACGGTCGGCATGGCGAGGAGGTCGACCTCGCGGAACACGTCGTGGTACTGGTTGACGATCGTCGGCCGCACGTTCTGCGCCTTGGCGTAAAGGCGGCCATTGTAGCGCTCGCGGGCGTAGCTGCCGGACAGCAGCATCAGCTTCAGGTTGAGGGGCAGTTCGTGGCTGTGGCTGTGCTTGGCCCGTCCGAAGGTCGCCATGAACGAAGCGGGGTAGAACGTCTTGGCGAAGGCGCCGCCGAAATTGTTGTCGTACATGTAGCGGCCGCCCTCGAGGTACAGGGGCAGGATGGCGAGCGGGGCAGTGCCGTGCGCCGGCACCGAAACCGTCTCCAGGTGCACGCCGGCCCCTTCCAGCACGGCGAGCGCCTCTCGGACCGTGCGATCCACGTCGCTCTCCCCGCCGGGCACGCCGAACCCTTGGTCGAGGACGCCGATCGTTAGGCCCTCGAGGTCCTGGCCCAGAGCGCCCGAATAGTCCGGCAGCTTCGCAGGCAGGCCCGCTTGTCGCGGATCGTAGCCGTCGGAGCCGGCCACGCACTTCAGCACCGCTGCTAGGTCCTCGACCGTGCGCGTCATCGGCCCGACGTAGTCGATTGTGGGCTCGAGGCCGAAGACCCCGGTGTGGGGGATGAGCCCGTGCGTCGCCATGAGGCCGACGCAGCCGGACCAGGAGGCGGGGATGCGGACCGAGCCGCCCTGATCGCCGCCGAAGGCGATGTCTACGTGGCCGCCGGCGACCGCCGCGCCGGAGCCGGAAGAGGAGCCGCCGGTCACGTAGTCCGTGTCGTGCGGATTGAGCGGGCGCCCGAAGTCGCCGACACCGGCGAAGCCCGGGCCGCCGAAGGAGAAGTCCTCCATGTTCATCTTGCCGACGATTGTAGCCCCGGCGTCCAGCAGGCGGGTGACGATGGTGGCGTCGAAGTCGGGGATGTAGCCGTCCATGAAATGGGAGCCAAGGGTGAGCGGCACGCCGGCGACCGCGGTGTGGTCCTTGAGGCCGACGGTCCGGCCAGCCAAGGGCCCGTTGTCGGCCCCCACGACCCGGCATTTGCGGATGAACGCGTTGAGCGGATCTTCCGCTTCGGTCGGCCGATAGCCTGGGTCGCGCTTGAGATACTTCAGGGGCGGGCGGTGCTCCTCGATGCGCAATTCGAGGAACTTCTCCATCGACTCGATGTGCTTTTGCAGCCGGTCGGTGAAGATGCGCGCCTCCGTGGCGGTGAGGCGGATGCCCAGCGTCTTGGCCAGCTCGATGACGTCTTCGATCTCAGGGCGTTGCAGCGGCATGACTGTGTCCTCGGTTTGGCGGGAGGCTGCCAAATTCGTTCTGGCCTACAGCATACACGCTCAGCTTGGGCGTCGCCGCCGTCCCGCTCGCGGTTGGATTCCCCAAACAGGCCTCGCAGGCCGAATAGGCTATGCGGCTCGCTCGACGGCTTCAACCTGGACATCAGGAATGGACATCAGGAATGGGATATCAGGAATGTCTCCGGTCGACGCACTGGCAGTATTGGATGTGTGCGAGCGATTGTCGGCCAAAGGCCCGTCTGCTGACGAATCCGGCATTCAGGATCGACGTGATTGACGGACCAGTGGGTGCCGGAATCCGCAGAGGCGATCATGTGCTGCGAATAGCCGGTGTAGATCGTGTGTAATCGTGCCCGGAATGTTCCCGGTCTAACGCGAACCAAATGGAACGCATGGCGCGCGACCAAGGGCATTAAATGGTTGATTCCGCAAGGTTTCAGCAGATTTCGGTTTGGCCGCGTCAATCCTTGCGGAAAACTGAAAATCCGCGTGTCGGTGGTTCGATTCCGCCCCTGGGCACCACTTTCCTGCGATGACGACGGTGCACGATGCCCCCTCTATCCGAACGGGCGGTGGTGCGACTTCGCCAGTTCCTCGCTGGTGATGAATTCGAGGAGGGCGGCTTGGCCGTCTTCGGTGGCGCGGCGGGCGCGCCCGATCGCCGGGGCCACCTCGGCCGGGTCCTCGACGCGTTCCGACCAGCCGCCGAGTGCCTGGGCGATGTCGGCGTAGTCGCCGCCGACGTCGCGGGTGTTGTAGCGCTCGTGCGAGAGAGCCATGTGGTCGGTCTCCACCGCCATGGTCGCGTTCTTGAGGACGATGGTGCAGATCGGCAGATCGGCGCGCACGGCGGTCTCGAAGTCGAGGCCGGTCATGCCGAAGGCGGCGTCGCCCATGAAGTTGACGCAGAACTTGTCGGGGGCCGCCAGCTTGGCGCCGATGACGAGGCCGAGGCCGGTGCCGAGCTGGTGCGACTTGCCCCAGCCGAGATAGCTGCGGGGCGTGTCGGAGCGGTAGAACGGCATGATCTCGTAGCGCGGGTTGCCGGCATCGTGGGTGACGATGGCGTCGCCGGGCGGCACCGTCCGCATCAGGTCTGAGATCACCCGGTAGGGGTTGATCGGCACCTCGTCCGAGGCGAGCTTCGCCGTCCACTCGGCGAGCCAGGCCTCACGGATGCGGGCGATTTCGCCGGCGACGTCCTCATCCTCGCGGTGCCGCTTGCCGCCCAGGAGGTCGCGGCAGCAGTCGGCGAGCCCCGCCAGCACCAGCTTGGCGTCGCCCAGGATGGCGTGGTCCGCAGCGTAGCTCTTGTGCAGGTCGACCGGATCGTTGGTGGCGTGGATGATGGTCTTGCCGGCGGGGATCGGGGTCACCATGGCGTGGCGGGTGAGGCTGGTGCCGACGGCGAGGACGAGGTCGGCGTCGCGCAGCGTCTGATAGACGGGGCCGCTCATCACGCCCGAGCCGCTGCCGAGCGCCAGGGGATGGTGCGCCTCGGAAATCGCACTCTTGCCCTCCATCGTGGTCATCACCGGCAGCTGCAGAAGCTCGGCGAGCGCCGCCAGCTCGGCCGTCGCCTCGGCGTAGAGGACGCCGGCACCGGCAATGACGATCGGCCGGCGGGCGGCCAGCAAAGCCTTGGCGGCGGCGTCGATGTCGCGCGCGTCCGCGCCGGCCCGGACGGGCTCAATCGGGCGGTAGGCCTCGACCAGCTCGGGCGCGATCTCCTGGCCCGCGACGTCCTGCGGCAGCTCGACCAGGACCGGCCCCGGGCGGCCGATCTTCATCGCCGCGAAGGCGCGGCGCATGGCGTCGACCGTGCGCTCGGGCACGCTGATCTGCTCGACCGACTTGGTGAGCGATTCATAGGCCTTCGGTGCGCTGAAGAGGGGGAAGACCCGGTCGCTCATCCGGGCATGGCCCAGCGGCAGCAGCAGCATCGGCGTCGAATCGGAATAGGCGGTGGCCACACCCGGATAGGCGTTCTCGGCGCCGGGGCCGTACTGCATGGCGAAGACGGCGGGCGGGCGGCCGTTGCTGACCCGGGCGAAGCCGTCGGCGATGCCGACGCCGACCCGCTCCTGCCGACAGATGATGGGGCGAATGCCGGCGGCGGCGCTCGATTCGGTAAGCGGCGTCGTCGGATAGCAGCTCAGGTGTTCCACCCCCTCGCGCTTCAGGATCTCGGCAATGGCGTCGGCGACCAGCATATCCGTCCTCCCCGGCAAGAGCAGGCGGCGGCAGGGCCGCCGCGTCGGCTGTCCCCATTCTGCGCCGCTACCGCGCTGCCGTCACGTCCTTCGAGGCCCGGCGGCTGCCCTTGCGGGGGCATGAGGAGACGCCTGAGCGGTGCTCAGTCCGCCGTCAGATGGCAGCTGACCCGTCGGAAGTCATCGACCGGCTCGAGGACCGGTGCCGTCTTGTCGCACCTGCCGCTGATGGCCTCGGGGCAGCGCGAGAAGAAGTTGCAGCCAAGCGGCAGGTCGATCGGGCTCGGAATGTCGCCGCTCAAGGGCTCGCCCCGGTCCGGCTGCTGGGCCTGGGGGTAGGGCACCGCCCTCAGCAGGGCTTGCGTGTAGGGGTGCTTGGGATCCTCGAAAACCGCTTCCGCCGGCCCTTCCTCGACGATCTCGCCCAGATACATGACCGCGACCCGATTGCAGAGATAGCGGACGACGGCGAGGTTGTGCGAGATGAAGAGGTAGCTTAGGTCGAGCTCCGCCTGCAGCTGCTTCAGGAACTCCAGGATCTGCGCTTGCACCGAGACGTCGAGGGCCGAAGTGGGCTCGTCGAGGATCAAGAGCTCGGGGTTGAGCGCGATGGCGCGGGCGATGCAGACGCGCTGTTTCTGGCCGCCGGAGAGCTCGTGCGGATAGCGGTAGAGAAACTGGCGCGACAGGCCGACGATCTCCAACAGCTCGGCGACCCGGTTGCGGAGCGCGGGTCCGCGCGTATCGGTGTGGAGAATGAGCGGCTCGGCGACACTGCGCAGGATCGTCATCCGCGGATTCAGGGCCGAGTGCGGGTCTTGAAAAATCATCTGGGCGGTGCGGCGCAAGCGCTGCTCGAGCCCCCGGTCGAGGCTGGTGACGTCGACGCCGTCGATGATGATGCGGCCCGCCGTCGCCGGCACCAGATGGATCACCGCCTTGCCGATCGTCGACTTGCCCGACCCGGATTCGCCCACCAAGCCGAGCGCGTCGCCCTTCGCGAGGTTGAGCGAGACGCCGTTCACCGCCTTGACGCTGGTCTTCCCCCGGCCGCGCTTGGAGACGTCGAAGTGGACCTTGAGGTCGCTGATCTCAAGCATCGTCGGTCCGGTCGAAGAGCCAGCAGGCCGTTCGATGCCGCTCGTTCAGCCGCGTCCATGGCGGCCGTTCGCGGCAGGCCTCGCTCGCCTGCGGGCAGCGGGATTGGAAGCGGCAGCCCTCGGGCGGGGACAACAGGTTGGGCAAGCTGCCGGGGATCCCCGCCAAGGACGCCGCCGCGCGCTGCGGGTGCGGCACCGCCGACAGCAAGCCCTTGGTGTAGGGGTGCTTGGGATCGTTGAACAGCTCCTCGACGCTGGCGTCTTCCACCACTTGGCCCGCGTACATGACGACGACGCGGCTGCATACCGTGGCGACGACGCCGAGGTCGTGCGTGATCAGCACCACCGAAAGGCCGAACTCGCCGATCAGTTCGGCGATCAGGTCGAGGATCTGGGCCTGGATGGTGACGTCGAGCGCGGTGGTCGGCTCGTCGGCGACCAGGATTTGGGGCCGGCCCGAGAGCGCCTGGGCGATCAGCACCCGTTGGCGCATGCCGCCCGAGAGCTGGTAGGGGTAGCTCTCGAACTGGCGCTCGGGATTGGGCAGATGCACCTTGCGCAGCATCTCGATGGCGTGGTCCTTGGCCTCGGCCCGCCGCATCCGCTCAGCCGCCGGCTTCAGCCGCTGGTGCGCCATGATCACGTCGACCAACTGCTGGCCGACGGTGAAGACCGGGTTCAGATAGGTCATCGGGTCTTGAAAGATCATCGAGATGTCGATGCCGCGGATCGCCCGCATGCGGTCCTCGCCGGCCGCCAGCAGGTTCTCGCCGTTGAAGACGATCTCGCCGGAGCGGACCCGGGCCGGCGGCGAGGGCAAGAGCTGCAGGATCGACTTCGCGGTGACCGACTTGCCGCAGCCGGTCTCGCCGACGATGCCGAGCGACTCGCCCTTGGCGAGGTCGATGTTGACCCGGTCGATGGCCTTGTAGACGCCGTCGAAGGTCTCGAACTCGAGCGTGAAGTCGCGGATCGACAGAAGCGGTTGGTCGCTCATTCGCGGTGCTGCGGGTCGAGGATGTCGCGCAGGCCGTCGCCGAGCAGATTGAAGCCCATCACGGTGATGAAGATGGCGAGGCCGGGGAAGAAGGAATACCACCACCAGTCCGGCAGGTAGTTGCGGGCGATCGAGATCATCGCACCCCATTCCGGCTCCGGCGGCTGTGCGCCCAAGCCGAGGAAGCCGAGGCTGGCCGCGCCCAGGATCGCCATGCCCATGTCCATAGAAGCCTTGACGATGATCGGCGAGGTGCAGTTCGGCAGGATGTGGACGAAGACGACGCGCAGCGGCCCGGCCCCCATCGAGCGGGCGGCGTCGACATAGATCTCGTTCTTGACCGACAGCGTCTTGGCCTGCACCAGGCGCACATATCCCGGCCACCAGACGAGCGACAGCGCCAACATGGCATTCACGATGCCCGAGCCGAGCGCGCCGACGATGGCGATCGCCAGGATCAGGCCCGGCACGCCCAGGAAGATGTCGGTGAAACGCATGATCACTTCCTGGATCCAGCCGCCCATATAGGCAGCGACCATGCCGAGCGGAACCCCGATCAGGACCGCGACCCCGGTGATGATCAAGGCGATCTGGAGGGTGATCCGGGTGCCGAGAACGACGCGGGTGAAGACGTCGTTGCCGACCTCGTCGGTGCCGAACCAATGGTCGGCGCTCGGCGGCTGCAGCTTCAGGTCCATGTGCACGGCGCCCGCCGCGTCCTCGGGATATGGCACGATCCAGGGGCCGATGGCGGCGATGACAAAGAAGAAGAGGACGAGAAAGAGGCCGAACATGGCCGATCCGTTGCGCGCGAATGTGCGGGCATAGAGACGGACCTGGCGGATCGAGCTCTGGTGGCGCTCGGTCCAGCTCAAGGCCTCGATGTCGAGGTCCCGGCCGCTGTCGCGGTCACGGATGGTCTCGGCCATGCGGCGCCCCTAGATCTGGTCCCGCACCCTGGGATCGAGGGTGCCGTAGATGATGTCGATGAGGAAGTTCGCCATCATGAAGAAGAAGCCGAGCACGATGGTCGCCCCCATGATCGGCTCGAAGTCGGAATTGATCGCAGACTCGACCGCATAGAGACCGATCCCCGGCCAATCGAATACGGTCTCGACCAGGACGGTGCCGCCCAGCATCCAGCCGAAGCGCAGCCCGATCATCGCCATCGTCGGCAGCATGGCGTTCTTCAGCGCATAGAGGGCGACGATGCGGAAGGTGGAGAGACCCTGAGCACGGGCGTTGATAATGTAGTCCTGGTTCAACGTCTCCAGCATCTCCGCTCGGTTGACCCGGATGATCGAGGCCAGTGCCGGGAAGCTCAGCGCCACGGCGGGCAGGACGATGTGGTAAAGGGCTTCGCCGAAGGTCCCGAACTCACCCCGCAGCAGCGAGTCCACCAAGATCAGGTGGGTGATCGGGTCCGGCGGATCGGTCATCATGTCGAGCTTGCCGCCGAGCGGGAACCAGCCGAGCTGGAGGGCGAAGAAGAGTTGCGCCATCAGGCCGAGCCAGAACATCGGCATTGCCACGCCGGCCACCGTTACCGTGCGGATGCCGTGGTCGAGCATCGAGTTCTGATGGACGGCGGCGATGACGCCGAGCGGCACGCCGATCACAACCGAGATCAGGATGGAGAACACCACCAGCTCGAAGGTCGCCGGGAAGAAGTCGACCAGGTCGTCCCAGACCGCGTGCGTGGTGTGGATCGATTTGCCCCAGTCGCCGCCGAGGAGTGCCTTCAGGTAGATGAAGAACTGATAGGGCAGCGGCTTGTCGAGGCCATACTCGGTGCGGATCCGCTCGATCATCTCGGCGCTGGCGTCCGGCCCCGCGGAGAGGGCGGCGGGATCGCCGGGCGCGATGTGCGAGATGGTGAAGGTGATGGCGAGAAGACCCACCAGCATCAACAGCATCAACAGGCTGCGTCTGACCGTGAACCACAGCATCGGCTGCCTCTCGCTCCGCCCAAGGAGGCCGCCGGGCCGGCCCTAGGCCGACCCGGCGTGGCCCCGCGCGTTCAGACTACTTCCCGATGTAGAGCGGGTAGAAGTCGAGCTCGGAGGTCATGCGAACGGGGCTATACTCGAACCCCTTGACCCAGTCGCGATAGACGATCATGCGCTTGCGCATCATGCCGAAGATCTCAGGCTGATCCTCGACCAGGCGCTTTTGGATCTCTTCGTAGATCGGTTTGCGCTCCTCCCACGACGACAGGAAGCGGGCCTTCTCGATCAAGGCGTGGACTTCCTTGTTGTCGTAGTAGTGGGTGCCGTAATAGCGGCCCCACGAGCTCGGGTGATACTGGATCGCGACCGCGTCCGGGTCGGTCGAGACCGGGGTCGCGAAGATCGCCATCAGTTGGGGCGAGGTCTCGACCTTGGAGCCCCGGGCGACCATGTTGGCCCAGGTCAGCGGCACCATCTTGACGCTGATGTTCAAGGACTTCAGGGCGTCGATCAGTACCAGGCCCATCTGCCTCTCGACCTCGAAGCCCTGCACGTAGACGTACTCGATCTCGAAGCCGCCTTTTGGCCAGGGCGACTTGGCCAGGAACGCCTTGGCCTTGGCCAGGTCCTTGCGTGGCATGCCCGGGATCTCGATTTTGCCGCTGATGGCGTCGCTGAAGGGGCTGGTCTGCAGCTTGGCCCGGCCATTGAAGATCTTGACGAAGGCGTCGTAGTCGTAGGCCCAAGAGATCGCTTTGCGGACGTTCTTGTCCTTGGTGTATTCCGCCTTGGTGTTGAACTTCAAGCCGAAGGCCGTCAAGGCCGGCTCGGTCGAGGTGATCATGCCCTTCATCTTCGAGACCTGCTCGAACTCGTCCGGGGTCAGACCGGTGACGATGTCGACCTCGCCCTTGATCAGGGCGGCGCGCTGGGCCGAGGATTCGCGGATGATCTTGTAGATCACGCCGCCCAACGGGCCCTTGAAGCCCTTCCAGTAGCCCTTCACCCGCTCCATCTCGTAGAGGTTGCCGGGCTCGACCCGCTTCAGCTTGAAGGGGCCGCTGCCGGCCTCGTGGTCGATCAGCCATTTCTGGCCCATGTCGCCGTCGACCTCGTTGGCCATCACCTGCTTGGGGTTCATGAT
>JASLMY010000114.1 GCA_030746295.1 Alphaproteobacteria bacterium
TCGATCAGGCGGTCGGCTGCGACCAGCCGGTTCAGGAAGCCGATCTCATGGAAGCGCTGGGCGGTGAAGCGGAAGCCGAGCGCCATCTCCATCGCTATCGGAAAGGGCAGGTTGGCGATGTGGCCGTGGTTGTAGCCGCCCAAGAGCCAGCGCTTCGCTTCGGAGACCTCGAAGACCGCCTCCGGCACGGCGAGGCGCAAGTCGGTGCGCTCGACCAGCATGAAGCCGCCGCCCATGGCATAGCCGTTGACCGCGGCGATCACCGGCTTTTCCAGGGCGCCCGACATGAAGGGGTCCTCCTTCTCGGGCCGGCGGCCGCCCGGTGCCCCGTCCTGGAGCGATTCCTTCATGTCCTCGCCGGCACAAAAGCCCCGGCCGGTGCCGGTGAAGATCGCCACCTCCAGCGTGTCGCTCTCGCGGAACCGGGTCCAGGTCTCCGCCAGCTCGGCCCGCATCTCGCCGTTCAAGGCGTTCAGCCGCTCGGGCCGGTTCATCCTGACGACCAGGACCTGGCCGTGCGTTTCCGTCTCGACGACCGCCATGCTCTCGTCTCCCTTGGTCTTCGGTGTGGGTAAGGACGAATTCTCCCCGAAGCCGCCCGGCGATGGCAACCGCGCCGGCCCAAGATGCTATGGTCGTCGAGCGGGTCGGTCGGCTCCGAAGGATGACGTCGATGGCAGCAACGAACGGACGGCGCTTTGCGATCGCCCTGGGGCTTCTCGTCCTGGCGGTGCCCGAGATCGCCCGATCCGACTCCCTGAAGCTCATCTTCGGGCCGCGTTTCACGGCCGAGCATCACCAGGGCCGCCGTTTCGCTACCCCGCTCCGTGGCGGCGGCAACAGCGAGGCGCGGCTCGGCGTGCACGCGCTTCGCCGCCATCAAGAGCTGCAAGGGCGCGCGCGAGGGACGGCTTCGCCCTACGATCAGCGCTACCGCCTCGGCGGTCTCGGTGGCGGCCGGCCGCTCTGGCCCAATGCCGAGGTGACGCTTCGCGGCGGCCCGACCTATCAGGGCGACAAGAGCACCTGCCACCGGGTCGACAAAATCACGCGCACGGCCGAGGGCCGCCGCGTCCGGGTCTTCGGCACCCGCTGCTACGACGGCTACGGCCAGCCGCATGTGCTGCCGGCGACCCAGGACCTGGTCGATGCGCCCTGAAGCGGTCGCATCGGCCGCGCCCGGGTTTGAAATACCACGCCCGCTCCAACGCTGAATTCAATGGGGCACCCCCACCTCTACGATGACGCCGAGGCATGTCCCGGCGCCCGAATTCGAGGAAAGGAACCCTGAAAATGACCGATTCGAGCAGATTCCACAGCGTTACCCGCAACCCTGCCTCAAGCGTCGCCAAGGCCCTGGTCGCGGCAGTGCTGGCCGGCGGCCTGTTGGCGGCCTGTCAGACCACCACCGCCCGCGAAGGCGGCCCGACCGCGTCGGCCGGCGGCACGGCGCCCGAGGCCAGCACGGTCCTGAACAAGGACTGGGGCAGCTGCCAGTACCGCCGCTGCGGCTACGGAAAATAGTTGATGGAGCTGGTCCGCCTCAGCGGGCGAGCCAGCCGCCGTCGACCGCCAGGCTGTGGCCGGTGACCATGGCCGCGGCCGGCGAGGCCAGGTAGATGAGGGCGCCGGCGAGGTCGCGGGTCTGGGCGAGCCGGCCCATGGGCGTCAGCTCCTCGATCGCGGCGCGCATCCCGGGCTCGGCCATCAGGCCGGCGACGAAGGGGGTGTCGACGAAGGTGGGGGCGATGGCGTTGACGCGGACGCCGCGGTCGGCCCATTCCACCGCCAGGGCCCGGGTCAGGTTGACGACCCCGCCCTTGCTGGCGTGATAGGAGAGGTTGCCGTAGAGGGCGCCGCCGACATGGCCCATGATCGAGGCGATGTTGACGATGCTGCCGCGGCCGGCGTCGAGCATCCGGCGGCCGGCCTCGCGGGCGCAGAGGAAGACGCCCGTCAGGTTGACGTCGATCACCCGCTGCCAGGCCTCGAGCGTCATCTCCTCGGCCGGCATCCGTTGGGCGGTGCCGGCGTTGTTGACCAGGACGTCGATGCGGCCATGCGCGGCCATGATCCGATCGACGGTCTCGACGACGCTCGCCTCCTGGGCCACGTCCATCTGGTAGGCGCTGGTGGCGCGGCCCGCCTGGGCCAGCTTCTCGGCGCCCAAATCGACCGCGGCGCCGTCCAGGTCGGCGAGCGCGACATGGGCGCCGGCCGCGGTCAAGGTCTCGGCCGCCATGGCGCCGATGCCGCCGGCCGCACCCGTGACCAGCGCCACCTGGCCGTCGAGGCGGAACAGCGCCTCGATACCCTCGTCGTCTTTCGGCTCAGCCATTCGTTGCCCCTCCGCCGCTACGATTCGCGACTATAGGCGCTCCTGCCCTGGCTCGGCCACAGCGTCCGTCAGGCCTCCGCGCGCCAGTCGCCGGCGAGGGCCTGCCAGAGCGTCAACGCCGCCAGCGCCGCCGTCTCGGCCCGCAGGATGCGGGGGCCGAGGCCGGCCGGCAGGACGAAGTCGCGGGCGGTGAGGTCTCCGCGCTCGGCATCGTCGAAGCCGCCCTCGGGGCCGATCAACAGGGCCCAGCCCTCGGCCGGTAACGCGGCGGTGGCGAGTACGTCGCCGAGCGGCGGGACGCCGCCGCCCTCGTCCAGGAAGACCAGACGCCGGCCGGCGGGCCAGTCGTCGAGCAGGGCCGCCAAGTCGCGGGGGGCATAGAGCTCGGGCACGCTCAGGCGGCCGCACTGCTCGGCTGCCTCGATCGCGATCAGGCGTAGCCGGTCGCGGTTGACGCGGCCGACCGAGGTGCGCCGAGTCAGCGTCGGCTGCAGCGCGGCGACGCCGAGCTCGACCGCCTTCTCCACCAGGGCGTCGATGCGGGCGCGCTTCAGGGGCGCGAAGAGCAAGAGCGGCCCCGCTTCGGGCGTCTGCTCCGCCAGCCGCCCGTCCAGCGCCAGCGAGCACCAGCCCTTGCCGAAGCCCTCGATTCGGGCCCGCCACTCGCCGTCGCGGCCGTTGAAGAGGCGGACAGCCTGGCCGGCCTTGAGGCGCATGACGTGGCGCAGATAGTGGGCCTGGTTGGCGCTCAGACCCAAGACGAGGCCGTCGGCGAGGTCGTCGGGGACGTAGAGGCGGATCCTCGGCGCCGTGTCGGTCATGCTTGAGCACCCTCGGCAATCCGGTTAAGCCTAGCTTGTTTTCGAGAACGGCTGAACCACTCGGAGCTCCGACGCAAGTCGAAAAGGCTCTACCTCATGGCGGCGCCCGACAGAACCACGGCCGACGGCCACACCGACATCCGCGCCGACGATTGGATCGCCCGGCGCGCGCCCGCCGTCACCCGACCCTACCTCCGGATCGCGCGGGCGGACCGGCCGATCGGCTGGTGGCTGTTGCTCTGGCCCTGCTGGTGGGGCGTCGCGCTCGCCAGCCCGGGCTGGCCCTCTCTGTGGCTCATGCTGCTGTTTCTCGTCGGCGCCGTCGTCATGCGCGCCGCCGGCTGCTGCTGGAACGACATCGCCGACCGCGATTTCGACGGCCGGGTGGAGCGGACACGGACCAGGCCGATCCCGGCCGGCGACCTGACGGTGGTGCAAGCCGGCCTCTTCATGGTTCTGCTGGCGCTCGTCGGCCTGGCGATTCTCTCGAGCTTCAACCGCTTCGCAATCCTGGTCGGCATCGCCTCGTTGGCGCCGGTGGTGATCTACCCCTTCATGAAGCGGGTTACTTGGTGGCCGCAGTTCTTTCTCGGCATCGCCTTCAACTGGGGGGCGCTGTTGGGCTGGGCCGCGGTCCGCGGCACGCTCGATTGGCCGGCGTTGGCGCTCTATCTCGGCGGCATTGCCTGGACGCTGGGCTACGACACCATCTACGCGCACCAGGACAAGGAGGACGACGCGCTGGTCGGCCTCAAGTCCTCGGCCCGGCGGCTCGGGGCCAAGACGCGACCGGCGCTCTGGGCCTTCTACGGCCTCGCCATGGCGGGCTTCTTGGCCGCGGGCATCCTCGCCGGCCTCGGCTGGCTCTTCCTCGTCCTCGGCCTCCTCGCCGGCGGCCAGCTCGCCTGGCAGGTCTGGCGGCTCGACTTCGACGATCCCGCCGACTGCCTCGCCAAGTTCCAGTCCAGCAACGTCTTCGGCTGGTCCTTCCTGGCCGCGATCGTGGCATCGCAGGTGGCGGGCTGAGCGGCCGGTTTCAGGCCAGTCGCACCGCCATCGCGCCGAGCACGATCAGGGCGGCGGCGGCGAGCCGCCAGCGGGTCAAGGGCTCGTGCAGGAACAGGGTCGAGATCAGCAGCGCAAAGAGGACGCTGGTCTCGCGCAAGGCGGCCACCGCGGCGATCGGCGCCTTCGTCATGGCCCAGATCGCGATCCAGTAGGCGCCGAGCGACATCACGCCGCCGGCGAGGCCCGACTTCCAGGCCGCCGCCATCGCCGGCAGGGCGCCGGCGCCGCGCCGGGCGAGGCAGATCGCCAGCATGAAGGCGCCGTCGATCGCCAGCAGCCAAGTGACGAAGCCGCTCGCGTGACCGGCCCGCCGCGCGCCGAGGCCGTCGACGATCGTATAGGCGGCGATGAAGCAGGCGGTGCCGATGGCGAAGAAGATGCCGCGGCGTGCCATTCGGGCGAGGCCGCCGCCGCGCAGCGACATCAGCCAGACGCCCAGGACCAGCGCCGCGATCCCCGCCGCCGGCAGCGGACCCGGCCGCTCGCCCAGGAAGAGGGCGCCGAAGACGGCGACCAAGAGCGGCGCGGCACCACGGGCGATGGGGTAGACCTGGCCCAAGTCGCCGCTGCGGTAAGCCTCGACCAGGAAGAGCTTGTAGCCGGTGTGCAGCGCCGCCGAGCCGACGACCCAGAACCAAATCGTGCCCGTCGGCGTCGGCACGAAGGGCAGGCAGGCCAGCGCCACGAGGCCGGTGGCGACGCCGATCAGGGTCACGGCAAGGTAAGAGTCGAGGCCGATCTTGACGACGGCATTCCAGCCGGCATGCATCGCCGCCGCCGCCAGCACGGCCAGGAAGACGGTGGTCTCCAAGGCGCCGGCCCTTCAGGCCGTGACCCGGCAGTCCTTCAGCACTTCCTCCTTGAAGGCGAGGCTGTGGCCCGGGCGCTCCGGCACGGTGAGGACGCCCGCTTCGGGCAGCACCGGCTCGACCCAGAGGTCGTCGAGGAAATCGAGGTATTCGGCGAGATGACCGTTCGGGATCGAGGCCAGAAGCTGCACCATCAGCTCGTGGAAGAGGTGTGGTGCTATGGCGATCCCCCAGGTGTCGGCCAGCGCCGCGATCTTGCGCAGCTCGGTGAGCCCACCCCGCATTGGGTCCGGCTGCAGGATCGGGATCTTGGGGTTCTCGAAGAAGGGACGCAGCTCGTAGCGGGTGAAGAGGCTCTCGCCGCCGACGATGCGCAGGTCCAGTGCCTCGGCGATGCGGAAATAGCCGTGGAAGTCCTCCGCCGGCACCGGCTCCTCCAGCCAGTAGAGGTCGTAGTCCTCGAACTTTCGGCCGACCTGGATCGCCTGGTCGGCGGTCCAGCCCATGTTGACATCGATCATGATGTCGACGTCCGGGCCCAGCGCCTCGCGCATCTGGGCCACGTGGCGGACGTCGGTGGCGTCGTCGTACATGTGGCCGGCCTGCATCTTGATCGCACCGAAGCCCTGGTCGACGAAGGCCAGCGCCTTCTCGACCATGCCGTCGCCCCCCAGGCCGCGCCAGCAGCCGCTGCCGTAGGCCGGAATTTCGCTCTGGTAGTGGCCCCAGAGCCGGTGCAGCGGCAGGCCGGCGCGTTTGCCGATGGCGTCCCAAAGGGCGATGTCGACGACCGATTGCGCGAACACCGTCACGCCCGCCCGGCCGATCCAATAGGTGGCGTTCCAAAGATCGCGCCAGATCGCCTCGACCTCGGTGGCATCGCGGCCGAGGAGACGGGGGATGATCATCTCCTTCAGGCACGCATCGATGGTGGCGAGGCCGCCGCCCAAGGGCATGATGTAGCCCATGCCGGTGATGCCCGACGCGGTCTCGATCTCGACGACGACCAATTCGCGCGGCCGGTCGTAGTCCCGGCTCCAGCGCGGCGGGTCGGTGAAGGGCAGGCGCAAGAGGGTCGTGCGGACGTCCTTGATGATCACGTTACGATGCCTTCGCGTGGATTTCCTGGGCGCTGAGATTGTAGGGGCATCGGCGGAGGCAACGAAAGCCGTCCGTGGACGGCGAACGGATCCACAACTCGGGACGTTCCGTTGGCGGGTTCCGTCTGGCATTGTTGGCGAGACGGATTTCGTGGCCTACGACTCCAGGCTAAGAACCAAGAGGGAAGATCGATGGCGCTCGACGTCGAGAACTTTCGCAACCGGCGGAACGAGGATCGTTGGAATCGCACCTCCGTCGGCGACATCATCGAGCGCATGACCTGGAACGAGCCGGACAAGCTCGCCCTCATCGCCATGCCGGACGCCACGGTCAACCCGGACCACGCCCGCGTGACCTATGGCGAGGCGAACCGGATCGTCAATCGGGTCGCCAACGGCTTGCTGGCGCTGGATCTGGCACCGGCGAGCCGGATCGCCATGCTCTGCGACAATTCCAACGAAGCCTGGCTCACCAAGGTGGGGATCGCCAAGGCGGGGCTGGTGGCGGCGCCGATCAACGTCATGATGGCGGAGGACGTGATCGCCGGGGCCCTGACACGTGTCGAGGCGCGCGCGGCGGTCGTCGATCAGGCGCTCTGGGCCGGGATGGCGGAGACGCTCGGCCGGCACCGGATCGAGCCGATCATGAGCATCGGCGCCGGGCCCGAGGACGACGTCCCCTCGTTCGATGAATTCATTGCCGATCAGGGCGACGACGAGCCGGAGGTCGGCATCCATGGCGACGACATCTGGGAGATCCTGTTCACCTCGGGCACCACCGCCAGCCCGAAGGCCGTCATGGTGTCGCACAACTACACCTACCTAGCGGCCTACAGCCACATGCTGACGATGACCCGCGGTCTCGACCACGAGAGCGAGATCCGCATGGGCGCCTTCACGCCCATGGTCTATCACATCGGTGACCATCCTTGCGTCTTCGGGCCGCTGGTCTGCGGTGGCACGGCGGTGATGGGCCGCAAGCCGGACGGCCACCTGATGGCCGAGGCCTGCACGCGGGAGCGGATCACCTGCATCTTCCCCGGTGCGCCGCAGTTCGTCGAGAGCATGGTGCGGGCGGTCGACGAGGCCCCCTTCGCCTACGATCTCGGCAGTTTGACGGTCATGTTGTTCGGCTGGGGGCCGCTGGCGCCCGGCGCGTTGGCGGCGTTCCGGCGGCTCTGCAATCCGAAGGTCAGGATCTACGAGCTGCTCGGCCAAACGGAGGTCGTCGGCGCGCATCGCTTCTTCATCGACCGGCATGCCGACCTGTATCTCAGGGAAGCGCCCGCCATCAACCATGTCGGCAAGCCGAGCCCGATCATGGCGGCGACGATCTTCGACGAGGCGGGCAACGACCTGCGTGGCCGACCGGGCGTTCCCGGCGAGGCGGTCTACCGATCTCCGGCCATGTTCTCCGGCTACTACAAGGACAGGGAAGCGACGGAGGAGGCCCTGCGCGGCGGCTGGTTTCACGGCGGCGACAGCTTCGTCTACCACGAGCGGGAGATCCGCCTCATGGTCGACCGCTACAAGGACATCGTCAAATCCGGCGGCGAGAACGTCTCCAGCATCCGGGTGGAAACGGTGCTGCAGCAGCACCCGACGGTGGCCCGGGCGGCGGTCGTCGGCGTGCCGGACGACCGTTGGGGCGAGGCGGTGACCGCCTGCATCATTCCGGCCGACGGCGCCGAGATCGACGCAGATGCCCTCATCGCCTACGCCCGCGAGCGCCTGGCGGGCTTCGAGACACCGAAGCGGATCGTGGTCATGGACGAATTCCCGACCACGGTCGGCGACAAGGTCCTGAAATACAAGCTGCGCGCGGCGTTGGCATCGACGTCGTAAGGCGCGCCGGCTCATGGAGGGACGCATGCAGGACGACGAAAAGGCCAACGCCGTCGGCATCTTTCACGTCAACCTGAACTGCACCGACCTCGAGCGCTCGACCGCCTTCTACGAGCTGATCGGCTTTCGGGTGATCACGGATTTCGACGACGTGCCGGCGGCCCGGCGGCGGAGCTTCGACGAGATCGGCTTGGCGCCGATCCTTCGCGTGCCGGCGGGCTGTGCGGCGCGGGCCCGTCTCTTGATGCTGGGCGACGATCCGAGGGCGACGCGGCTCGACCTCATAGAGTGGACGCAACCGCCGACTCACGGCACGCTGCCCGGCGACCTGACGGCGGTCGGCGTGGCGCGGCTCTGCCTCAGGGTCCGGGACGCATCGGCGATGCACGCGCGCCTCGCCGCGGCCGGCCACGACGTCTTCACCGAGCCGGTCGAGATCGACCTGGGCGGCACCCGGCAGAAGGTCTTCTGTTGCGCCGATCCCGACGGTTTCGCCGTCGAGTTCATGGAGTTTCTGCGGGATGGCGGCCGTTAGCGGATTCGGCGATGGCCGGCGCCACGATAAAGGCCGTCACCCCTGTGGGCGGCGGCGCCGCCCGGCCTGTGGAAAGCGTGTATGATCGCTCTAGACGGCTGGCGCGCAAGGACAATTCCACGATGCCGTCTGTGGGCGATCCTGGGCATGGTTTTGGAACCGAAATGAACTCTTAAAGCATTGAAAAATAAAGACGATCCGAATACGCTCCAGGCTGCCGGTAAGCTTAAGCCGGCGCCTGAGGAGAACCCGCCGATGGCCCCGTCGAGCCCGTCCGCTGCCGCCCGAGAGGTGAGCCGCGAGCTCTTTCCCGAGCCCGAGGCCCAGGGCCCGGTGCCCGAGCCGCGTCATTCCACCGGTATTCTGCCCTCGCAGAGCCTGCGCGAGATGATCCGCGCCGGTGAGATCGCCGCCGCCGACCCGATCGCCGAGACCCAGATCCAGCCAGCGAGCCTGGACCTCCGCCTCGGCCGCAAGGCCTATCGGGTGCGGGCGAGCTTTCTGCCGGGCCCCGGTGCGGGCGTCCAAGAGATGGTCGACGCCCTCGGCATGCATGAGATCGACTTGGCCGCCGGCGCCGTGCTGGAACGCGGCTGCGTCTACATCGTGCCCTTGAAGGAGCATCTGAAGCTCGGCTACCGGGTCACCGGTTTCGCCAACCCGAAGAGCTCGTCCGGCCGCCTCGATGTCTTCACCCGCCTGATCGTCGACCGCGCCAGCGCCTTCGACCGGGTCGAGGACAACTATGCCGGGCCCCTCTACGCCGAGATCGCGCCCCGGACCTTTTCCGTGCTGGTCCGTGAGGGCGATACGCTGAACCAGCTTCGCATTCGCCGCGGTAGCCCACGCACCACCGACACCAGCCTGAAGCGGTTGCAGGAGGAAGTGACGCTGGTGCACGGCGAGCGGGCCGATGCCAACATCGACCACGGCATCGCCGTCAGTGTCGACCTCGAAGGCTTCGATCCCTCCGGCCTGATCGGCTATCGGGCGCGGCGCCATGCCGGCCTCGTCGATCTCGCCAAGGTCGGGCACTACGAGCCGGAAGATTTCTGGGAGCCAATCTACCGCCGCCACGAGCCGCGGCTGGTGCTGGACCCGGACGACTTCTACATCCTGGCGAGCCGCGAGGCGGTGACGGTGCCGCCCGACCACGCCGCCGAGATGCTGCCCTTCAACCCGCTCGTGGGCGAGTTCCGGGTCCACTACGCCGGCTTCTTCGATCCCGGCTTCGGCTATGTCGGCGCGGGCGGCCAGGGCGCGCGGGCGGTGCTGGAGATCCGCAGCCGCGAGGTCCCCTTCGTGCTGGAGCACGGCCAGACCGTGGCACGGCTGATCTACGAGCGCCTGACTGCCGAGCCCGACAAGATCTACGGCCCCGAGATCGGCTCCAACTACCAGCGCCAGGGCCTCAAGCTCTCCAAGCAGTTCAAGCGTCGCGACTGAGCGTCAGTCGTCGACGGCCCGGGCCGCGATCAGCCGGTAGAAGAGGCCGCTCGGGTCGTCCTTCAGGATCGTGAACTTGCCCTCCAGCACGATCGGATCGTAGGTGAAGTCCACCCCCTCCTCGGCCTCGACCTCGATCAGCTCGCGCGGACCCGCCGGCAGGCAGAAGGGACAGCTCGGCGGGTAGGCGCTCAACAGGAAGCGCTCGTGGGTCTCGCCACCCTGGAGCGGAAACAGGAAACCGGCGATGGTGACCTTGCTGCCGTCGAGTGCCTTGACCTTGTCGGGAAAGCGGGTCCGGAAGACCGTCATGCCGGGACCCTTGCTCTCGTACTCCAGCTCGTATTCGCCGAGAGTCTGCCAGGTGACCGTGCTCTTCAGCCGATTCACGAGATCCTGGTAAAAGGCGCGCGCCTCCTCCTGGGTCTGAAAGGCGAGCGCGCCAGGGGCCGCGGCGGCCCATAGGAAGCCTGCCAGGAGCAAGAGCAGGATGCGGGATCGCGTCATTGCCGTCCCCAAGCCGTCACCGTGGCGCCGAGACTAGCGCGCGGCCAGCGTGGCGGCAACATCGGTGCGGTAGGCTTGCGCCGCCGGCAGGGCCGCGGCCAGGAGGCCGACGGCGACGGCGAGCGCGATCAGATAGAACTCCGCCGTCTCGAAGACGCCGCCGCCGAGGCCCATGGCCCGGGCCTCGGGCAAGATCCGGGAAAGGACCTCGGCCGCAGCGTGGCCCAGCGCCAGGCCCAGGGCCGTGCCGGCGAGGGTCAGGATCAGGCCCTCGCTCAGCACCTGCGCCAGCACGGCGCCGCGGCTGGCGCCCAGGCTGCGCATGACGGCGATGTCGTAGCGCCGCTCGCGCATCGCGCCCGTCAGGGCGATGAAGACGCCCAGCGCGGCGGTGGCGACCAGCAGCAGGCCGAAGCCCCGGATGGTGTCGACGCCGGCGCCGACGAGCGCGAACAGCCGCGCCATCTCGAAGGCGGGCGCGGCCGCTTGTAGGGCCGATTTGGCATTCACCTGGCGCGGCAGCCGCACCGCGGCGAGCGGCGTCCGGTAGGTGACCAGGAGAACGGTGATCTCGCCTTCCTCCTCGTCATTGTCTTGCGCGCTGTGCATCGCGCCGTGCACCTCCCAGACGCTCTCCACCGCGGTCAGGACCAGGCGGTCGAGGACACTGCCGCTCGGTTTCAGGACCCCGACGACCTCGTAGACCTCGCCGCCGTGCCGCGGGCCGCCGGCGGCGAGGCCGTGGCTGCCGACGAAGGTGTCGCCGATCCCGAGGCCGAGGCGGCGCGCGGCTTCGGCGCCCAGCGTGGCCTCGAACGCTCCCCGCCAGTATCGGCCCTCGCTGAGCTCGGCGCCGTAATGGGTGGGATAGCTCGTCTCGGTGCCGACGATGCGGAAGCCCGAGACGCTGTCGCCCAAGGCCAGCGGCATCACCTTGGCCACCATCGGGTGGCGGGCGAGCTCGGCCGCGGCGCCGGCGGGAATGTTCCCGGTCGGCACGTCTAGGTGATAGATCGCCGAGAGGATCAGCTGCATCGGGCTGCCCTTGGCGCCGACCACCAGGTCGATGCCGCGGGCGTCGCGGGCCAGGCGCTCGCGCATGGCGCCGTCGAACAGGATCAGCGCGGTGATGGTGGCGATGCCGAGCGCCAGCAGGGCCGCGTTCAAGGCGCTGTTGAGCCAGCGGTCGCGCAGATAGGCGAGGCTGAGGCCGAGCATGGTCACGGGGCTGCGCCCCCTGGAAGCTTGAGCCGGCTCTCGAAGCGGTCCGTCAGCCGGGCGTCGTGGGTCGCCACCACCAGGCTGGCACCGAGTCGCTCAGACTGCGCCAAGAGAAGGGCCGCGACCCGCTCGCAGTTGGCGTCGTCGAGGGCCGAGGTCGGCTCGTCCGCCAGCACCAGGGCCGGCTCGGTGACGACGGCGCGGGCGATGGCGACCCGCTGCGCCTCGCCGAAGCTGAGGCGGCGTGGTCGCGCCCGCGCCAACGGCGCCAGATCGAGGGCCGCCAGCAGCTCGCCGATCAAGGTCTCGTCCGGCGTCAGCCCGGCCAGCCGTCGGGCCAGGCGCAGGTTGTCGGCGACGGCCAAGGCGCCGATCAGGTGCAGGGTCTGGAAGACGATGCCGACGTGTCTGCCGCGAATGGCATCGCGCGCCGCGGCGCCCATCTCGGAAAGCGGCTGACCGGCCAGAAAAACCTTTCCGGCGCTCGGCCGGAGCAGGCCCGAGACGATATTTAGGAGGGTCGTCTTGCCGCTGCCCGAGGCCCCGAGCACGAGGCAATGCTCGCCGGCGGCGACCCGCCATTCCGGCAGCTCCAGCACCAGGCGCCCGCCGATCTCGTGGCGGAGCGCCTCGACCGCGATGACGGCATTCCCGGCCATGTCGAGAAAGAGAACGGGCGGGATCGCTCCCGCCCGTCAAATCAAGTCGTTACCAACACTCAGTAAATTGCCACCGGAACGCCGATGGAGCCCGTGGCCCCTCTGATGGGAACCGGCGAGTAAACGTACATGAAGGAGTAGACGCCGCTGTCCGCCAGGGCCTTCAGCTTCAGGTTCTCCTGGGTGACGATGCCGTGGCGGGTCTGCAAGAAGTTGTGGATGCAGAAGATGCAGCCGGCCGGAACCTCGTTCGGCGTGCCCTGGCCCGGCACCGGATCGGTCGCCGGCCAGGTGTCGCCGCCGACGACGCCGGCCTTGACC
The DNA here is from genome assembly GCA_030746295.1 of Alphaproteobacteria bacterium. The sequence goes on from JASLMY010000114.1 coordinate 12,671, forward strand.
TCTTCCGCGACCCAGCGGGCGACGTCCATGCCGACTCCTGGGGTGCCGTTGTTGTACTTGGCGTTGTCCACGATCCAGTACTTCTCCCAGCCGTAGCGGAAGAGGATGGCGTCGCCCTCCATGAACTTGAAGCTCTCCATGCCCTGGCGCTTCAGGGCCTTCTTGACGTCGGCCATGGTCGCGACCTGGCCTGCCTCCATCGATTCGACGCCACGGGCGCCGGCGATGTCGATCAGGATTCCGCGGGCGATGATCGGGTGCAGCTTCTCGGTGCCGAGCTTCTGAAGGCCATAGGCGCTCCCCATCTCGGCCGCGGTGAAGCCGTTGTACCAGCGCATCTCGTTGAGGTCGCCCGGCTTGCCGACCATGACGCCGATATGGCCGAGACCGTCGAACTGGGTGCCGACCTGGCCGATCTCGGTGGACAGGAACTCGTCGTTGTACATCAGCTTGGTGGCGCCGAAGGGGCCGCCCGTCGGCGTGCCGGGAATGCGCATGCTGAACTTGCGGGCGCCGAAGAGCGGCATGTCGGCCGTGTAGTCGTGGCCGATCTTCATGGTCTTGCCCTTCTTGACCATGGCCAGCGCGCGCAGCACCACTTCCGGCTTCTTGAACCAGTTGGTCGAGCCGGCCTCGTCGCCGGCGCCCCAGATCGGGTGCGGCCACCACTTCGAGCCGAGCGGCGTCTCCATGACGTCGCCGTCGACCCATGGTTTGCCCTTGCAAGCCTTCCAGTTCTTGTCGCTGCATTCCTCGGCGGCGAGCGCGCCGGTGACGCTGAACGCCAGCCCCGTGGCGGCCACGAGGCCCATCAATCCGGATTTTCGCATCAAGTATCCTCCCCTCATTCGTTTTGGTCCAAGGCGAAATTAGGCGCGCGTAGCGCGAGGGGAGTCAAGTCTTTGCTCGCGCGCGACCGGCGCGGCGCCCGTCTGCCCCGCCACTGGCCAGGGCGATACCATTGCGCCTATATATGGGCGCCGCATTCTGCGAGGGAGATCCCACATGCCCGCTTCCGCCGACAGCGCCGCCGATCTCGACCTGTTGCAAGACCTGGTGCAGCGGACCCGCGCGGCCGGCGCAGACGCGGCCGATGCCGTGCTCTTCCGCGGCACCTCGCTCGAAGTCACCTACCGGCTCGGCAAGCCCGAGGACCTGGAACGCTCCGAGGGCCGCGATCTCGGCTTGCGTGCCTTCGTCGGCCGCCGTCCGGCCGTGGTTTCCTCGAACGACTTCGCGCCTGAGACCTTCGACGAACTGGTCGGCCGCGTCGTCGCCATGGCCCGGGCCGCGCCCGAGGACCCCTATGCTGGCCTGGCGCCCGAGGACCGGCTGGCCGCCGAGATTCCGGAGCTGGACCTCGACGACGGCGAGGAGCCGGCGGCGGAAGCGCTCTACGAGGTCGCCGGGGCCTGCGAGGCGGCGGCACTCGGCGTCGCCGGCGTCAGCAACTCCGAAGAGGCGGGGGCGAGTTGGTCCCGGGGCCGGATCGCGCTCGTCACCAGCCACGGTTTCGCCGGCGGCTACGCGACCTCGAACCACGGCTTCTATGCCTCCGTGCTGGCCGGCGAGGGCACCGAGATGGAGCGCGACTACGACCACGCCTCGGCGCACCATCGGGCCGACCTTGAGGCGGCGGAGACGGTCGGGCGGCGCGCCGGCGAGCAGGCGGTGGCCCGGCTGAAGCCACAGAAGGTGGCGAGCCAGCAGGTGCCGGTGGTCTTCGATCCCCGGGTCTCGCGCTCGCTGTTGGGCCATTTCGCCGGCGCCATCTCGGGCGCCGCGGTGGCCCGAGGCACCAGCTTCCTGAAGGACCGCATGGGCGAGCCGGTCTTCGCCGACGGCATCCGCATCGTCGACGATCCCCATCGCCCGAGGGGCCTCGCCTCCAAGCCATTCGACGGCGAGGGTGTCGCCAACCGGCGCATGGACCTGGTCGCGGACGGCCGGCTCCAAACCTGGCTACTAGACTCGGCCGCTGCCCGCCAGCTCGGGCTCGAGAGCACCGGCCATGCCAGCCGCGGCACCGCCGGGCCGCCGGGTCCGGGCAGCACCAACCTCTACCTGGAGGCGGGCCCGACTTCGCCCGAGGCGATGATCGCCGCCATCGACCAGGGCCTCTACGTCACCGAGCTGATCGGCTTCGGCGTCAGCGGCGTGACCGGCGACTACAGCCGGGGGGCCGCCGGCTTCTGGATCGAGA
>JASLMY010000115.1 GCA_030746295.1 Alphaproteobacteria bacterium
GATCCCGGCGATGCAGCACGGCTGCGCGCTGGTGATGATGGATGAATGGGATCCGGGCCGGGCGCTCGACATCATCGAGGCCGAGCGGGTCTCGATCATGGGCGGCATCCCGACCCATTTCATCGACCTTTTGGCCCAGCCCGGCGTCGAGACGCGCGACACCCACTGCCTGAAGGCGGCCTGGATCGGCGGCGCCCCGGTGACGCCGAAGATCGCGCGGACGGTCAAGGAGACGCTGCATCTCGATGCCCTGCAGGCGGTCTACGGCATGACCGAGACCATGGGCATGACGGTGTTGAGCGAGTTCGAGGCGCCGATCGAGGTCACGGCCGAGAACAAGGGCAAGCCCGTCGGCGACTACGAGGTCCGTGTGGTCGAGCCTGAGACCGGTGCCGAAAAGCCGACCGGCGAGGACGGCGAGGTTTGGGTCCGCGGCTATCTCGTTATGCTGGGCTACTACCGGAACGAGGCGGCGACCGCCGAGGCGATCACCGAGGACGGCTGGTTCCGCACCGGCGATCTTGGCCGCTTCGATGCCGAGGGCTATCTGCAGATCACGGGCCGGGCCAAGGAGATGTTCATCGTCGGCGGCTCGAACGCCTATCCGGCCGAAATCGAGCGTTTCCTCGAGACCCACCCGAAGGTGCACCAGGCCGTGGTCGCCGGCGTGCCGGATGCCCGCCTCGGCGAGGTCGGCTTCGCCTTCGTCATGCCCAAGCCCGGCGAGGCCTTGACCATGGCCGAGGTGCTGGACTTCTGTCGCGGCGCCATCGCCGACTACAAGGTGCCGCGCTACGTCGAGGTCGTGGACGACTTCCCGCGGACTTCGACCAACAAGATCCAACGCTATCTGCTGCAGCAGGATGCCATGGCGCGCTTCGAGGTCGAGGCGGCCTCCTGACGGCAACCCCTGTCCAACTGGGAGTATCTTGGGAGTATCTGATGAAGCTTCTCTACTTCGACGACTTTCGCTTGGGCGTCCTAAAGGGCGACCAGGTGGTCGACGTCTCGGCCGAGGTGGCCGACATACCGCACACCGGGTCCGGCGACCTGATAAACGGCCTGATCGCGCGCTTCGATGATTACCGCGCCCGCCTCGAAGCGGCGGCGGCCGACGGTGAGGGCGTCCCTCTAGACCAGGCGCGGATCCGCCCGCCGCTGCCCGGGCCCGGCAAGATCGACTGCATGGCGGTCAACTACATGGAGGACGGCACCCGCGACGCGCCCGCACCCTTGAACGCCTTTCACAAGGCGCCGAGCGCGGTGATCGGCGACGGCGACGCCATGGTCCTGCCCGACGTGCCGGCCACCATCTTCGAGGGCGAGGCCGAGCTCGCCGTCGTCATCGGCAAGCGGGCGACCAACGTCTCCGCCGCCGATGCGATGAGCCACGTCTTCGGCTACGTGAACTTCATCGACGGCTCGGCCCGCGGCTTGCTGCCGGCCGGCAACACCTTCTTCCAGATGAAGTCGCGCGACACCTTCGCCCCCATCGGCCCCTACCTGGTGACGGCGGACGAGATCGCCGATCCGCACAAGCTGCAGGTCCGGCTTTGGGTCAACGGCGATCTGATGCAGGACTTCAACACCGACGACATGGCGCACCAGATCCCGCGCTGCATCGAATGGCTGAGCGCCATCCACACGCTGGAGCCCGGTGACATCGTCGCCACCGGCACCAATCACCGTGGCCTCAGCGCCTTCCAGGACGGCGACCGCATCGAGCTGGAGAGCGAGGGGCTCGGCCGGCTTCGCTTCGAGGTCCGGAACGCGCTGCAGCGGACCTGGTCGCGCGATACCCGCCTCCAGCACCACGAGAAGGGCCTGGAGGGCCCGGCGACGCCGCAGTTGACCGGCAAGTACGCGCCCCGGAGCGCGTAAGGCGCAGCCACTCAGGCCCAGCGCGCCGTATCCTCGGCGTCGGTCGCGGTCAGAAGCGTCGTCGTGTAGACCACGGTCCAATCGCAGAGGTCGTAGCGGCGGCTGAGCTTGCGGCGGACCTCGGCCTCGGCAGCGCCTTCCGGCAGTTTCGAGCGCTCCCACATGGCGAGGCTCGGCCGGCGGGTCAGCAACAGGCTACGCACGCGGTCCGGCGTCGCCCCGGCGAGCCGCCAGAGGCCGATGACTTGCGAGTCATAAGCCGCCTCGAAGCCGGGCCAGGCGCCTTGGCAGAGCTCCAGGAACTCCGGCCAATCGGAATCGCCCAATTCGAACCAGCGAAAGGCGTAGTTGCCTTGACGCGCCGGCGGCGTGGGCTCGGAGGGGCGTAGCGTCGGGGACATGAGCTCGCTGTCGATGCCGGCGACCTCGCCCGCGGCCGCACCGAGCGCCGCCGCCGCGCCCGCCGCTACCTCGGCGTCGGGCCAGACGGTGAGCACCGTCAGCTCGTCTCTCGGGCGGCCGATCTGGCTGCGCCAAATGCCGAAGAGGACGCCCCCGCTGGGCCACGGACCGGCCGCCGCCCGCTCGGCGATCGTCCGGGCGGTGCTCTGCCATTGCCGCGGCGGGCAGTCGATTCGATGATGCATATAGCTCAGAGGCATGGACGATTCTCCGCAACCGTTGTCGCCAGCATAGCGGCAACCGAGTAGGGCCGCTTTTGACTTTCGTCCCTGCCGCCATCGGTGCGAGGATGCGCCCGAGCGTCGGGCAAGGAAGAAAGCCGTGGAATTTCTCTATCTCGTCGTCGTCGGAATCGTCCTCTACGTGGTTTCGGACCGGATTCTGGACTACATCGAGCGCCGGCGCGGCGCCCGCCTCGAGCAGCGCAGCCTGTTGTTTTTCGCCATTTTGCTCGGCCTAGCCGTCATCACCTTCGCCATCATCCGCAGTTTCCTCGCCGGTTGACCGGTCCCGCGAGCATCCCCGGCGCCCGGTCGGATAATTGACCGTGATCAATGTTAGGGGCTGCGCATTTGCTCACACTCCCGTGAACTGGCGGCCGGCCTAGATGCCGTACGGGGCCGCCCAGGGCGAGGAGAACCTCTATGAGCGATCAATCCCAGGCAGGCCCGTCGTCGGAGGAAGAAGAGCGCATCCCCTTCTTTCAACGGGTTCTCGATAACCCGTTTCTATTGCTGTTCATAGGCGTGGCCATGCCGGCGTGCCTGTACGTGATTTGGGGGATCATGGAGGTTGCCCAGATCCCGATAGCGAAATAACCGGCCGTTTTCCGGCGCGGGAGCGAGGGAGAGGATTATGGCGATAAGTCCCCCGGAAGAACGGATTTGGTGGAAGGAACCCTTACGGCGGGCCGAGATCGTGTGGATCGCGATCGGCTTCGTCTGGGGCCTGGTGATGTTCTTCACCATGGTCACCTGGCATGTCACGGGCAAGCAGAACCTGTCGAACGAGGCCTACCGGATCGACCCGGAGGTGTTTGCGGCCCGTACCGAGGCCATGACCGAGAAATACAAGGTGCGCGAGGAAACCGATTCGGGAATCCCCGTGGCGCACCCGCCGCCCGGCAGTGACGTCTACATGCTGGGGCGGCTTTGGGAGTGGTGGCCGATACTGGAGCTGGAAAAAGACCAGACCTATCGCCTCCATCTTTCGTCGATGGACTGGCAGCACGGGTGGTCCCTGCAGCCGCAGAACATCAATCTCCAGATCCACCCCGGCTACGACATGGTGGTGACCATCACGCCCGACAAAGCGGGCGAGTTTACCGTCGTCTGCAACGAATTCTGCGGCGTCGGCCATCACACCATGCTGGGCAAGATCTACGTCGTCGAGAAGAAATAGGGGGCGGTCATGGCAAGCGCAGCAATTTTCAGGACCTGCCCGGAGACGGGCTTACGCGTACACTCTCAGGCGGAGGCCCTGATCAAGGCCAATGCGGTGGTCGCCATCGTCTTCCTCGCCATCGGCGGCCTTTTCGGCCTGTTGGTGGCGCTGACGCGCTGGCCGGCGGTGCATATCCTCGATGCCGAACTCTTCTATCTGGCGCTGACGGCGCACGGCGCCGATGCCCTGCTGGTCTGGATCATCTTCTTCGAGGTGGCGATCCTCTACTTCGCATCGGCGATCCTGCTGAACTGCCGCTTGGCGGCGCCGTGGGTCGCGTGGCTCGCCTTCGTCTTGATGCTGGTCGGCGCGCTGGTGGCGAACGTCGCCGTGCTACAGGGCGAGTCGAGCGTGATGTTCACCTCGTACGTCCCGATGAAAGCGGCACCGCACTTCTATCTAGGCCTGATCCTGTTCGCGGTGGGGGCGCTGCTCGCCTGCTTCGTCTTCTTCGGAACGCTGGTGATCGCCAAGGACGAGAAGACCTATGAAGGCTCGATCCCACTGGTCACCTTCGGCGCCGTGGCGGCGGCGATCATCGCCGTCTTCACCATCGCCTCGGGCGCGATCATCCTGATCCCGACGCTTCTGTGGTCGCTCGGCTACATCGCCAACATCGATCCGCTGACCTACAAAGTGGTCTGGTGGGCGATGGGCCATTCCTCGCAGCAGATCAACGTCTCGGCCCATGTCGCGGTCTGGTACGCGGTGGCGGCCATGGTGCTGGGCGCCAAGCCGTTGTCGGAGAAGGTCAGCCGCATGGCCTTCCTGTTGTACATCTTGTTCCTGCAGTTGGCCTCGGCGCATCACTTGCTGGTCGAGCCCGGGTTGAGCTCCGAGTTCAAGATCTTCAACACCTCCTACGCTCTCTATTTGGCGGTGTTGGGCAGCATGATCCACGGCCTCAGCGTGCCCGGCGCCATCGAGGCGGCGCAGCGGCGGCGCGGCTTCAACAACGGCGTCTTCGAGTGGTTGAGGAAGGCGCCGTGGGGCAACCCGGCCTTCTCGGGCGTGGCGCTGTCGATCGTGATGTTCGGGTTCCTGGGCGGCATTTCGGGTGTCGTCATGGGCACCGAGCAGCTGAACCTGATCATGCACAACACCCTCTATGTGCCGGGACATTTCCACGGCACCGTGGTGGCCGGGACGACGCTCGCCTTCATGGCGGTGACCTATCTCGTGGTGCCGTTGATCTTCCGGCGCGATCTGATCTTGAAGGGCTTGGCCAAGTGGCAGCCCTACCTCTTCGGCATCGGCGTCGCCGGCATCTCGGTCTTCATGATGGGCGCCGGCACGCTGGGCGTGGCGCGGCGCCATTGGGACATGACCTTCTCCGATGCCCCGATGAGCTTCGAGTACCCCGCTGCCGCCTTCATGATGATGGGGCTGAACGGGATCAGCGCCATCATGGCGGCCGTCGGCGGAATCCTGTTCATCGTCATCATCGTCGGCAGCGTGCTGTTCGGCAAGCCGCGGGACGCGGCAACGATCCAGGCGGCGCCCGCCATCGGTACCGGCGGCGCCGACGCGGTCGCCAGCTACGGCGGCGAGGACACGGTCAAGCTGCCGGGCACGATCACGCTGGTGGCGGTCTTCCTGATCTCCTTCATCCTCTACTACTACGTCAACTGGAAGTACCTGTCCGAGATCTGGCCGTTGAGCTGAGGCGGAGACGAGGATGACGGCACCCGACGGAATGCGGCGCGGAACGCCACCGCCCGCACCCGTCGGGTCGGGGGGAGCAGCAGGGGTCTCTACGATGCGCTGGGGGAAAGAGCTCTACGCAGTCTTCAAGCTTCGGATCGGCATCGCCATCGCGGTCACCGCAGTGGCCGGCCTGGCGGTGACGCCGGGGCCGGCGCCGACGGCTTGGCAGGTCGTGGCCGTGGCTTTGGCAGTCTTGTTGTCAGCGGCCAGTGCCGGCGCCTTGAACCACTATATCGAGCGCGATCTCGACGCCTTGATGCCGAGGACGCGCGGGCGGCCCTTCGTCACCGGGGTCTTTCGGCCCGGGCCGCTCTGGCTGACGGTGATCTTCCTGATGCTCTTGGTCGCGGTGGTCATGGCCGGACTGGCGGTCAACGCCTGGGTCGCGGTCTACACCTTCCTCGGTGCCTTCTTCTATGGCGTCGTCTACACCATTTGGCTGAAACGGCGAACCTGGCTCAACATCGTGCTGGGTGGCCTCTCGGGCAGCTTTGCCGTGCTGGCCGGCGCGGCGGCGGTCGACCCCGCGATCCCGGCGGCGCCGATGCTGCTGGCGGTGGTCCTCTTCCTCTGGACGCCGCCGCACTTTTGGAGCCTGGCGATGCGGCTCGACGCGGAATATGCCCAGGCCCGGGTGCCGATGCTGCCGGTCGTCATCGGCTCGGCCGCGGCGGCGCGCGTCATCCTGGCGCACACCGTGGCTCTGGTCGCGCTGTCGCTGTTGATCGCGGTACTGGGGCTCGGCTGGATCTATCTCGCCGCTGCCGCCATCGGCGGGGGCTACTTCATCTATCGCAGTGTGCAATTGGTGCGGCGTCCCGGCCCCGAGGCGGCGGCAAGGAACTTTCACGCCTCGCTCGTGCAGCTGGGGCTGCTGTTGATCGGCGCCCTCGCCAGCACGGGCGGGCTCTGATGGCGCCGGCCGGGCCGCGCCTCGCCCTTCTCGCTATCGCCGCTGCCGTGTTTTGGTTGGGTGCGCCTGGCGCCCTCAGCGCGCAAGGCGTCGCGGTGGCGGGCGATCCCGACCGCGCCCTCGAGGTCAGCCAGGCGGCGATCGGCCGCCGTCTCGACGGCTATCGTTTCCTGGACACCGAGCGGCGGTCGGTCCAGATCGACGACTTCCGCGGCAAGCCCCTGGTGGTCAACCTGATCTATACCGCTTGCGTGCATACCTGCCCGCTGATCACCCAGACCCTGCTGGACGTCGCCGACGGTGCCCGCGAGGCCTTGGGCGAGGACAGCTTCAATATCGTCACGATCGGTTTCGACGCGCCCAACGACACGCCTCAAATGATGCGCGCCTTCGCCCGGACCCAGGGATTGGACCTCGACAACTGGCAATTCCTCTCCGCTGACAGCCGCACCGTCGAGCGCTTGACCGAGACCCTCGGCTTCGTCTATTTCCCCTCGGCGAAAGGCTTCGATCATTTGGCGCAGCTCAGCGTCATCGATGCCGAGGGTCTGGTCTATAGGCAGGTTTACGGCGAGACCTTCGAGGCGCCGTTCCTGGTCGAGCCGCTGAAGGATCTGGTCTTCGGTCGGCAGGGCAACTACACCAGCGTCGAGGGTCTGATCAATCGCCTCAAGCTCTTCTGCACGCTCTATGATCCCGCGGCCGGACGCTACCGCTTCGATTATTCGGTCTTCATCGGTGCCGGTATCGGTATTCTCATACTCTTGGTCTTGGGGACCATTTTGGTACGGGCGATCTTGCGCGAGCGGCGCGGACGCGAGGCGGTATCGTCCACGGGATAGGGCTTCGATGAGCTTTCGGTTGCAATGGCGCCGAATTCGGCGCCGGTCGCCGTTGGGGAGGCGACCATGGAATACGTGAGGCGGCCGCTTCGCAGCCTATTCCTATGGCTCGAGGCCGGCCTCAACTACTGTTTCGGAACCAGGCTGAACCCCTTCGCGCAGCTCGGCGCGCTGGGCTTCTTCTTCTATTGGATCGTCGCCGTCAGCGGCATCTACATCTACGTCTTCTTCGACACCGGCATCTCCGAGGCCTACGACTCGATCGAGTACATGACCAACGAGCAGTGGTATCTGGCCGGCGTCATGCGCAGCCTGCACCGCTATGCCTCCGACGGCCTGATCGTGGTGATGCTGCTGCACATCGCCCGCGAGTTCGCGTTCGACCGCTACCGGGATTCGCGCTGGTTCACTTGGATCACCGGCGTGCCGATCCTGTGGCTCGTCTACGCCGCCGGGATCGGCGGCTATTGGCTGGTCTGGGACAAGCTGGCCCAATATATCGCCATCGCGACCACGGAATGGCTCGATTGGCTGCCGATCTTCGGCGAGTCGATCGCGCGGAACTTCCTCTCGCCGGCGCATCTGGACGACCGCCTCTTCACCCTGTTGATCTTCCTGCACATCGCCGTGCCATTGATCCTGCTTCTCGTGCTCTGGATCCACCTGCAACGGATCGCCAAGGCCAAGTACAACCCGGACCGCTGGTTGGCGATCCCGACCTTCGTGGTCCTGATGCTGGTCTCGATCCTGAAGCCGGCGACGAGCCAAGGGCCGGCCGATCTCGCGACGGTGCCGGCGGAAGTCGGCCTCGACTGGTTCTACCTGGCGGCCTATCCCTTGCTCGACATCCTGTCCGCCGGCGAGGTCTGGGCCATCGCCTTCGTCCTGACGCTGGGGCTGATCCTGCTGCCCTTCCTGCCGCGCAAGCGCTTGGGGGCGCCGGCCGAGGTGGCCTTGGCCAGCTGCAACGGCTGCGGGCGCTGCGTTCTCGACTGTCCCTTCAACGCCATCTCGCTGCAACGGCGTAGCGACGGCCGGCCTTTCGAGATGGAGGCCAAGGTCGAGCCCAAGCTCTGTGTCTCCTGCGGCATCTGCGCCGGCGCCTGTCCGACCGCGATCCCCTTCCGCCGCGCCAGCGCGCTGGTGCCGGGGATCGAGCTGCCCGACGAGACGATGCACGAGCTGCGCGAGCGCTGCCACAAGGAGGGCGAGGCGCTGTCTGGTCCTGCCAGAGTGTTGCTCTTCGGCTGCCGGAACGGCGCCGATGTCGACCGATTTCGCGGCGATGGCGTCGGTGTCGTCAGGCTGCCCTGCATCGGCATGCTGCCGCCGTCCTTCATCGACTACGTGCTGAGCCGCGGCGTTGCCGATGGCGTCGTCCTGGCCGGCTGCCGTGTCAATACCTGTCACCACCGGCGCGGCGTGATCTGGTCCGAGGCGCGGATCGCCGGCGAGCGGGACCCGCATCTGCGCGCCCGGGTACCGCGCGAGCGGTTGCTGACTTGTTGGGCTGCGGCGACCGACCGGCGCAAGGTCGAGCGCGAGCTGACCGAGTTCCGCGAGCGCCTGGCAGCGATGGCCGAGCGCCAAGACGACGCCGGCCCGCCGCCCGAGGCGGCACCTTCCGAGCCCATGCCGGTCGGAGGTGACGATGACTAGCCTTGCTCGCTATCTCGGTCAGGGCCTCGCCTATCTGTTGCTGGGCCTGGCCATCGCCTATTTCTCGGACTCGCCGGTCTACACCCATTTCTCGCCCGAGATGGCACAGATCAAGCTCAACATCCTGCACGGCGCCAAGCCGGCCGGGAAATGCCGGCGCCGGACCGCGGCCGAGCTGGCCGAACTGGCACCCAACATGCGCAAGCCCTTCGACTGTCCGAGAGGTCGCTTGCCGGTGCAGCTCGAGCTCGAGATCGACGGCGAGCAGGTCTTCGCCGGTGCCCTGCCACCGACCGGGATCGCCGGCGATGGTCCTTCGCGGGTCTATCGCCGTTTCACGGTTGCCCCCGGGCCGCATCGAATCGCCGTCCGCATGCGCGATACGGCGCGCGAGGATGGCTACGACTACGAGCGCGCCACCGAGGTGACGCTGATGCCGAAGCAGAATTTCGTCGTCGACTTCAAGGCGCAGGCCGGCGGCATCGTCTTCCGCTAGTGGCGACGTCTGACGGCGAGGTTGGGGAAAATGAAATGGCGCTGATCGACTGGAGCGACAATTTCGAGACCGGGATCGAATCCCTCGACTTCGAGCACCGCGAGATGATCGCGCTTCTGAACGAGCTCGCGGCGAGCATCTCGGCCGAGAGCACGAGGGACGCGATCTTGGACTTTCTGGGCGAGGTCTACGCCAATATCTCGGCCCATTTCGCGCTCGAGGAGCGGGTCATGCGGGAGAACCGCTACGCCGGCTATCAGGCCCACAAGGACGATCACGAGCGGCTGTTGGACGAGCTTCGCGAGATCATGGATCGCACCGAGACGGAGCCCGAAGCCGCCATCCGCGCGGCGCTTTCCGAGCAGTTGAAGCGTTGGTTCATGGTCCATTTCCACGAGCAGGACGCCCACCTGCACGGCCTTATGGCCTGAGGCTCTCTGCGTCAGGCGGTGACGCTCCGCCAGCTATCGTCGGTAGGCGTTTTCAATCGCGCTATAGCCACCTCACTTCCTGATCGAGAACCAGGCCGTCGGACGATGCCGATTTCCCGCGCCTACTCCTTGGCCCAGGGCACGTCCTTGTGGACGAGGTTGAAGTGGCATTGGATGCAGGTCTTCTCGCCCCGCTGCTGGTGGCGTTTGATCTTGGCGAACCACTTGCTCTCGGTCTTGTGGCAGGTTTTGCACTTGGCACTGTTCTCCGCCATCATCTGCTTGCGCGCCTTGGTCGCCAACTCGATGCGCAGGCTCTCCCATGTCGGGATGTCGCGCAGACTGTTAGAGATCGAGTGGAACGGGCTCTCGCCGATCGTTCCTTCGTTCACGTAGAAGAACTTCCAGGTCAGGATTTCGCGAACGCTGTGTGGGTTATGACAGCCCAGGCAACCCGGCCTGACGTCTCGGTCGTTGTCGTAGTGGGCCGATTCCCGATACTCCTCGAAGGGATAGGCGTGACATTCGGCGCAGCCGACGGTGACGTTGAAGCTCCCGGGATCGAAGGCCTTGACGGGTTTGAAATCCTCGACCGATTCGCTCAAGGGGCCGGCGGGCTGGTACTCGGCGACGTCGACGAAAATCTCGTGACAGGAGGTGCAGATGCTGATTCTGTTGAAGCGGCCGTGACTCCAGCCGCCGACGGCGAGGACCACGATCAACAGAAACACACCGCAGACGGCCGATGCCCAGAGGGCGAGCTTCTTCATCGGCGTCGTCGCGATGATCGTGCCGATCTGCAGTTTGCTGGTCAGTTCACCAAGCTTCGACATGCCGTCTCTGCCGCTCCGTTGTCCGACGCTCAAGCCTGGCCGAGAAGCTTCTTGTAGATCTCGAGGTGCTTGGCGTTGTTGGCCTCTACATCGCCGTACCTGTCGCCCGTCTTCGCCGGCAGAACGGTCACCACGGTGTCGTTCCAGGCCTGCACGCCGCTTTGCGGGTCGATGTTGATCGGGATGATGTCGTTGGGATTGACGCCGGCATCCCGCCACCAGACGTTGTCGTCGATGTCGGCGTCTTCCTGCGACTTGGCCGGCAGCGAGATGCGTGCGTCCGCGTCGGCCTGGGCTACCCGCCCATAGGCGGTCCGTCCCACCGAGGTCGAAATGCCGACGACACGCGGGTGAATGCCGTGGGTCAGCCAGGCCCGGGTGACCAGATAGCCGGCATCGCTGGTGACACGCACGAGCTCGCCGTCCTCGATCCCCAGCTCGCGTGCCCCCTGCCGGTTTATCCAGAGCGGGTTGGAGTGCCAGATCTCGGCGAGATATTTCAAGTTGGTCGTCATCGACAGCGTGTGGTAGGCGACCTTGAAGGTGGCCAGCACGAACTCACCGTCGACCAAGGCGGCATGGCGCGGATTGGCGCTCCAGGCCGGCGCGGCGAGCTCGATCTTGCCCGAGGGCGTCGGGAACCCCGATGCGATATGGGCGCCGTACTCCGCCTCGAGCGGCGCCCCCTTGCGGATGATCTGGCGAGTGTTGGTATCGATCTTGCCGTAGTTCGGCCAGACGCCTTTTCTGATCTTCTTGTACTTGCCCTTCAACGCCGGGGTCGCGGAGACTTCCTGCTTGACCCAGTCCTTAGCGTTCTTGAAGGCCCAGTATTGCTTGATGCCGCGGCTGCCGTCAGGGTCGATGGTCTCGGCGATCTTCTTCAGCGTCTCGCGCGCATCCCTCGCCTTGCCGCGCGGCTTCACGGGCGGCAGCGTCATGCTCGCCCAGGGGTGCAGCGCGGTCGGACTGCTGGCCAGGTCGTGCCGCTCCACCGCCACCACGTCGGGCAGGATCATATCGGCCAGCTCCGCGCTCTCGCTCATGAAGGGGCTGAAGTCGACGAGGTAGGGTATCAGTTTCTCGTCCTTCAGGACCTCGCGCCACAGGCTCGCGGCCGGAGAGCTGTAGGCCGGATTGCTCATGTGGTTCAGCAGAACCGCTACCTTACGGGCCCCCGCCTTGACCTCGAAGGGGAAGGCGTAGTTGTAGTGCAGCTGCTTCGGCCCGCCGCCGGGTTGTTCCGGCGCCGGTGCCGGCGGCCGGACATCGAACTGCCGCGGTAGGCAATAGCCGCCCTCGATCTCGATGTTGCCGGTGATCGCGGCGAGCAGAAGACAGGCCGACTCCGCGTCGATGCCGTTGCGATGCAGACTGACGCCGTTGAGGCTGAAAATGGTCCCCGGCTTCGTCTTGGCGAACTCGACCGCGATCTGTCGGAGGGCCTTTGCGGGCACCCCGCTCGCCTCTTCCGCCATCTCCGGCGTGAATTGCTTCAGATCCTCCGCCAGCCGGTCGCTGGAATAACTGGTCCACTCGTCAATGAAGGCCTTGTCCGCCAGCCCCGACCCCATGATCACGTTGGCCATGGCGAGCGCAATGATGCCGTCGCTGCCGGGGAAGACCGGGAACCACTCGTCGCTGCGCCCGGCGGTGTTCGACATGCGCACCTCGAAGGTGACCATCTTCAGCCGGTTGTTGACGACGCCATCGGTCAGGCGCTGCGCCAGGGGCAAGGCCGTTTCCATGATATTGGCGCCGAAGTTCAGCACATATTTCGTCTTCTCGAAGTCGGGATACATGACCGGTACGCCGAGCGCCTGGCGCAGTGCGGCCTGCTTGGGGATGCAGCCGACGCCCGGGATTCGGCTGCGGATGACGGAGCCGGAACCGATGGCGTTCATGAAGCGCAGGCTGCCGCCGTCCTTGAAGCCGCCTTCGTTGAGGTGGATCGTGTCGGGGTCGTCGAGGGCGTCCGAGATCTTGCCCGCCACCTCGGCGATGGCCTCGTCCCAGCCGATCTCCAGCCACTTGCCCGAGCCGCGCGCGCCGACCCGCTTGCGCGGTGAGAGAATCCGGTCCGGATCGGAGGCGGCGAAAAAGGCCGACAGCCCCTTGGCGCAGAACTTGCCGCGGGTCGCGATATGGTCGGGATTGCCCTCGGTCTTCAGGATCTCGCCGTCCTCGGCAAAGCTGTAGCCGCCGTCGAAATAGGGGCACATGGTGCAGAGCAGCGCGTTCCGCTCGCGCGGATGGAAGGTTCGGATCTGGTGGAAGTCCTGGCCGCCGAGTTTCAGCTCCATGCCCTGGGTCAAGTGCGGATAGGTGGCGGCAGCGGCGGCCGCGCCGGCACCGAGGATCATGAAGTTGCGTCTGTGGACCTTCACCATCGTCACTGTCCCCTCAATAGAAGGTCTGCATGTACTGGCCGCCCATGACCCACCAGATCCGCATCCCGTAGACGCCGAAGCAGACCATGTAGGCTGCCAACAGCACGAAGGTCTTCCGCCGCTTCAGGGGCGTGACGAGAATGAAGAACGGAATCAGCAGGCCGATCACCACCTCCATCCAGACATAGGGGAAGCGGAAGACGCCCATCAGCACCGCGTCGTGGGCCAGCGCCAGGCTGGCGCTGCCGTAGATCGACTGCAGGAATTCGAGGAACAGCAGGAAGGCATCGAAGACGAGGCCGTACATCATGTACTGGGCCATCTCGTTGATCAGCGCCCAGTCGATCCGCTTCTCGGGTGGCATCACCAGGTTCCTGAGCCAGAGGATCAGGATCAGGAGGCCGATGCCGGAGATGAAGGCGCCGGTCAGGAACAGCAGCGGCGCGAGCGCGGTGTGGTTCAGGAATCGTCCGGGGTTGAGCTCCATGACGACGCCCGTGTACCAGTGCGTCGACAGCGCCAGCACGATGGCGATGATGCCGAAGATCTTCGCCCAGGTGACGTTGTTCCTGAGGACGAAGAAGGTGTAGATGATCATCGAGATCGGATAGGTCAGGATCAGCACGGTGCCCCAGGACATCGGCCCCGTGGCATGCCAGTAGCCGGGCAGCAGCAGGTAGATGAAGCGCACCGGCTTGCCCAGATCCCAGATCAGCAGGATCGGCACCAGCAACAGCATGATGATCGCCGTCACCGAGGCGGTCATCGCCAGCGGCTTGTAGCGCTGGATCCCGAAGACCCAGCCGAAGCTGGAAATCACGAACGAGCCGGCGCTGGCGCCGACCAGCCAGAAGTAGATGGAGATCGAGGTTCCCCACGCGATGTGGTGGAAAACGTTTTGTATGACGACGCTGTCTTGCACGGGTCAGGCGTCCGATCTAGCCGAAGATGAAGATCCCGAAGGACTTGAGCACGTCTTTGGCCTTGTGCGGAATGCTGCCCATGAAGCCGAAGAAGTGCTCGGTGATCTGCCACATGGTCGATTCCCCTTCGACGATGTCGGAGAAGGTGTCGCCCTTGTGGTTGCGTTTGAAGTCGTTGAACTCTTCGCGCAGCTGTCGGGTCCGGTTGGTATAGCTGTGCGGCTCGTCCATCATTTCCCACTCGGCGTCGATGTAGGAGACCGACGGGCTGGTGCCGATCTCGGGTTTCAGCACCGTCAGCCGTTCCCGCGCGGCCAGCTTCGAGACCTCGCTGTCGGGGTCGTTCATGTCGCCGAAGATCCTCGCGCCGCCGACGCAGGCCTGCACGCAGGCCGGGACCAGCCCCTTCTTGACCCGGTGGAAGCAGAAGGTGCACTTGTCCACCACCATGGTCGGCAGGTTCTTGTCCTTGCGTTTCGCCGGCAACAGATGGCGGGCGTTGTAGGGGCAGGCGACCATGCAGGTGCGACAGCCGATGCAGCGGTTGTAGCGCTGCAGGACGAAGCCGTCCTTGTGCTTGTAGGTGGCCTGGGTCGGGCAGTTGCGGACGCAGACCGGATAGTCGCAGTGATTGCAGAGCCGGGGCATGAAAACCCGACGGGTCTCCGGATAGCGGCCCTTGTCGCCGACCTTGACCCAGGTCCGCCAGACCCCCAGGGGGACACCGTATTCCGCCTTGCAGGCGGCGACGCAGGACATGCAGCCGATGCATTTGCGA